>CAZCJJ010000081.1:0-15588 GCA_964499045.1 uncultured Opitutales bacterium
CCTCAAAAGAACCTGATTACCTTGATGAGACGGGACAATACCTTTGGGCGGCGCCTGTGGAAATCGTCAGCCCCGATGCTTCTCCGCTATCCCTTACTTTTGTGTTGAAAGAGGAGTCCTATCACGAATCTCTGCAAAGCCGGGAGTTTCTTTTTCGTGGTGAAGCGCACCATCCTGAAGTGTCCGGCTGGTTGGAGTGGCAGTTGCGTTTGACTGCTTCCGAATACACCGGGGTTCTACGGACTGAGATGACGTGGTCTGCATTCTGGGATGAACAGAAATGGGCCTTGTCGGGCGCGATGCTGACGATTGAAACCGGCGGCGGATGGATAGAGGCAAAGGCGGGTGACGTAACTGAACCTCTGGAGCAGTCACAGAACTTTTCATTGGCTAATCAGCCCAACGGAGAGGGGGCGATTAATGGGGAGGAGTCCGGGGAGCCACTTGCGAACACAGTTGTTCTGAAGAGAGAAGGGAGTCAATTCCTGGGTCTGGCCTTGCCGAGCTTCAACAAACTTGGGCCCAATCGAATCGAGATCAGCTCAAATGATCTCAAAATTCACTTTTGGGATCTGCAATCGGGCAGGGTTCTTGATCTCCGGCGGACGGGTGAGGATGATGAGTTTAACGTAGTCAGTATTGATTTACACAGTCGACCACTGGGATTATCACGTACCATGGATATCGCATTGGTACCCGGGGTTGATGCGAATCAAGTTGAAGTGATGACGAGGGCATTGGGCGAACGCCTGGATCAGTGGTTGCCCACCGCCTCGGAAATACTTTCAACCGAAGTTTTGGGTCCGGTCTTGCCGCAGGTTCCGGAGAACAATCAGGAGTACCTGCTGGGTTTACAGGCGAACCTTCATTTTTTAAAACAATCGCAGGACAGGTGGAAATGGTACGGATTCATCAATTATGGTGATGTGCGGACGAATTTTGCTTTTGGCCGTAATCCTGATCGCGGTCTGTTCCCGTTGCGTTGGGCCTTGTCGGGTCGTTACGGCTGGCGCAACGTTTCCGGTGATGTCCCCTACAGTCTTTTGTTTGCGGGCCTGCTTTTGGATGATCGTGAAATAGTGTTGATGGGGCTTGATTATATGCGCCATGTGATCGATGTGGATTTCGCTCACCCGCCTGTTTCCCGCGGACCAGGTGCCAATACCGGAGGCTTTCACCGGCGTAATCGCGATCACTGGAGTGGTTCGGTTCAAATGCAATATTCACCGAGCAATGGCATTTATCTGGGATCGTGGTTGAGCGGATCCGCCAGAGCGAGGCAGGCGTTACAAAGCCTCAGGGAATACTCATTGGATAAGGGTGGGGAAGGCTCCGTGCTCGGAGCACAGGCCTGGATTAACCACTATCGGGAGAGTCACGCTGCCGATGCACTGGAGATTGCAAAGGATTTGCTGGCGGATAATGCGGCTTGGTGGGAATCAAGACCGGGGGTACAAACGGAAGGCCTTAAGGCACTGTATGAGGGCAATTTTCGCTGGTTGAGTGATGGGGTCAAAACGTTGATGGCCTTTTACGATGCAACAGGGGAAATCGACTACCTCGAATTGATTAAGCATTTGCTGTTGAGAGAAATCAATGGAGCTTATGGGCTCGGGTCGATTGCAATGCAGGGAGAATCTGTGACGGGATATCTCATCGGGGCAGGGCTTCAGGTTGACACAGTGAGTGAGCAACAGTACGAAGAGATTCGTCGCTTTATCCGCGGTCAAACACCCGGGCCTTTGCCGCAAAAAGAACTTTGGAACTACGATCTGCTGGTCGAGATTGTCACTCAGATGCTTCCTGGATCTCCTTCTTCGGGGTTGCGGGACAGTAACGCTATCGGACGTCGCGCGGTCAACTCCTGGTTCGCACTGAATTTGTTGGAGGCTGAATTTTCACAATCGGAACTTGAAGCCGGGACGGAATTGAACGCGAAAGCGAATGAATCACCCTGATTTATGCAACATTTTTAAATTATGATTATCACAACAAATATTCCCTGCGGAAATGGAAGAGTGCATTGGATTGATCGCGACACAGTCGAGATTGAACTGATTGCCTACAGCAAAGGAGCCCGTTACACGACATTTCAAATCAGCGGTGTGACTGCTGACGGAGACCGGATCATTACGCTGAGACCGGATTCTCTGCAGGGGGGGGATTTCAGTAAATTCCACACCCCTGTCTGGTGGCGCATTCTTCCGGATGGGGACTGGGTTGCCTTGCCTGCCGACCGGGTCCGTATTGAGCCGGATGGCATTCAACTGCGCCTTCCTCTCCGTGAGGGCATGGATATTCAGGTGAGTTCAGAGCCGCCGCGTCCGTATGCGGAGACAGTGCTGGAATTGCAGGCTCTGGCCCGTAAACACCGTGATGATGCGGAGCTGCATTGGATTGGTTATTCTTTTGAATGCCGTCCAATACCTGTGCTGCGTATTACTTCGGATGTGCGCACCCATGGTGAGCCCGGTGCGGAAAAGCGTCCTGTTATCCTGTGTATGGCGGGCGAGCATGCCACTGAGTCTGCCGGTGAAGAAATCACACGGGGCATGATGGCCGCGGCATTGGAGGATTCCGAGGAGGGGCAGTTGCTCCGGGACACGTATGTGATGGATTTTTTGCTGACTCCCAACCCTGACGGCAACTATCATAGCTGGCACCAGTACAATAAAAAAGACTGGTTACAGCATAATTACGCGGAAGTGGTGGATCGAAGTTGGCACCATGAGTTCGGGCCGTATTTTGCCGGAACTCTGGAAGATCCTTCTCCGGAAACCATCGCGGTGGCGGACTGGGTCAGCCAGACCTCTCCCGTTTTTCATCACAATGCGCACAGTTGGCAGGGACACCATGGCAATCCCGGTGCTTTTCGGACCGATCCCCAAAACCTGAAATCTCCCCTGAAGGAAATGATCGAGCAAATGGACAGGCTGGCTCTGGAGACAGCCCGTGGCATGGGAATTGAATTTGAGATTTATCCGACCGGCAATTTGTGCGCGGGCCATATCGTGGATTATTTCGTCCATGAACAAAAATGCCCCGCTTATTCTATTGAGGGGCACATGAAGTTGGGCAGGGCACGCTTGCAGGAGTTGGGCGGCCAAATTTTCAAGGCGTGGCTTGGTCCCCAGGGAGTCCTCGCTCCAATGTCCTTGGGTGTGTATTAAAAAGCTCAATTCAGGGTATCCGCAAATTCACACGGAAGTCGGTTTGGCAGTTGAATTCACGGAGGCGGCGTGCCCTCACGCCGCTTTGTGCTTAGGCTGTAGGTATTTAGGCTGTAGGTATTTAGGCTGTAGGAGTTTAGGAATTTGGTCGCCATCTACGCTTACGCTTCGTCGGGAATCCTGACCTTTAACCACGAAGAGCACGAAGTGAGAGAGTATCCTGTCTCCGTGTTCTTCGGGTCCTTTATGGTGACATTCGATCCCGATTTCGATTTCGATTTCGACCTACAGCCTAACCATCTTTGAGAATGTTTTTCATTGCTATTCAAGAGGTTCTACCTTTTTTGCCCCATCCGGTGAATAACTCAGGCTAAATTTCGCTGAGAAGAAAGAGGCCTTGCTAAAGAGGCCTTGCTAAAGCTTCAGCCTACTTGGAGGAAAGGCTGGAGGGCCGGAAACTTTTCTTCTTGATCTGTGATTGGGAGGGTCTTTTGATGGTGGGGAAGTATCCTTGGGTTATGCCACTTCGTGTTTTGTCCTGATAAAGCAATGAATCCTTCATTTGATGTATTGGAAACACTCGATCGAGCTTATTGTGCGGCGAGGTTGAATCACCCCCGGCGTCGACCGTGGGACGCGGAAGATCGGGAGGAGATTATTTCCACGGCCCGCAAATGCCTTGGTATTGAAGATTCAAAAATACCGACCATCCGTATCCATGCTACGGAACGGGTTGATCCGGGTGGTGGTATCTATGTCGAGAAGTATCAGGCTGAAACATGGAATGGATGTCGAAGCTC
The DNA here is from genome assembly GCA_964499045.1 of uncultured Opitutales bacterium. Classification (GTDB taxonomy): domain Bacteria; phylum Verrucomicrobiota; class Verrucomicrobiia; order Opitutales; family CAZCJJ01; genus CAZCJJ01. Next base: position 3,971 of record CAZCJJ010000081.1, read on the forward strand.
AGCACACCTGTATCTCCCGGCATCCCGTCCAGCAGGGCCTGTTCCTGTTGTTTTGATATGCTGTGGTCATGGTCAGGGCTGTAAGCGGAATGCCGTTTACCGGAGCATGGCCTGGCAGCTTGTTCATTCGGGAGTTGCCGTACTGATAGCCGACAACATGGGCCAGGGCGAACGCATCCCCATGGGCCACCGGGATGTAATCGGACCTTTTCAATATGGGCTCAGTCTTCAAGGAATGATTGTTATGGAGAGCATGGCCTGGCTGGACTGGATTCTTGGGGATGATCGTTTTGATCCGGACAAACTGGGTGCGGTCGGAAATTCCGGGGGAGGCGCTTTGACTTTATTCCTGTCAGCCTTGCGGAAGGATCAGTTGTCCCTGGTTGTTTCCACCGGATACCCCAGTACTTTCGAATTCATTGCCCAAAAGGAAAAAGACCACTGCCATTGCAATATATTACCAGGAATTATCGGTGAAATTGATATGTGGCAGTTGTATGGTTCTTACGCTCCAAAGGCGCTTTTTATCTGTCAGGGGGTTTCCGATCATTATTTTCCCGATGATATTTTTAATGAGGTAAGCCGGAAGATTGCCTACGTTTATCAGCACCTGGATGCGGAATCCGCCTTTCAATATCGGGTTTATCCGGGAGGGCATACCTGGGATGAAAGGCGTATTATCGCGATAAGGGACTACGTTGTCGGGCAATGGAAACTTCCTCCTCCGGCCCTCACCTATGTCAGTGATCCACCCGATCCGGGTGACTGTTATCCTGTCTGGCCCTCTGAAGCGCTGGATGTGGATACGGTGGCCGCGCAGCTTACGGGGAGTGAAGATCCTGTATTCCGGAAACTGCATCAGGTTTATTGCCCGGAAATGGAGGCAATCCCGGACATCCCTCTCCCGCGTGCCATGCTGCACCAGGTTGCCGCGCAACAGATGGCATTTCTTAAGAAGGAAAGCCGTCCTGACCTGAGCGTATTTTGAGTACCGAAGCGGACTGACTGTTCGATAGCAGGGAGGGAGTCAGCGGAAAGCTCCGTACTTCTTCATGAGTCCGCTTCTCCCATGGAATGCGTTGATCGGGTTCTTGAAGCCAAAATCATCGAACGTGTTCGAGTCTCTTTCTCTTGTTCCGTTTGGTTTTTACGCGTAATTTAGCTGCTTCAATCAACCTCTACACAATTGCGACAAAAAAGGGATAGGCGGATATGTACTGTAATATCTGTATATCTGTGAAAGCATATCTGTGTGTTTCCGCTCTAAACCCCAATAATAACCAGATATTATGAAAAGGGAAATCATGAAAGATAGCATAGCCATAGATGAAGAAAAACCTCGCGCTGCCTGTTTGCCTGAGGCATCGCGTTCGATGATCCAGACGTTCAAATTTCTCACCTGTGCGACTGCGGTCGCGCTGCTTCCGGTAGCGATGCAGGCCCAGGACGGGCGAGTATGGTCGCCTGTGAACAGTGGAAGTACAGCCAATCTGAATACGATTCAGGGTGGCCCCGGCAGCACCGTATATGCGGCAGGGAGCGGTACGACATTGCTTCAGTGGAATGGCAGCGCCTGGCAAGAGGCAGTCGGCTGGAGTGACATAGTCAATTCGCACGCCCGATGGACCAATGCGAACCTTCGTAGCCTTGGAATTGATCAGAACGGCTTGGTCTATGTCGCGAGTCCCAACTCGTCTTCGCGCACACAAATATTTAACCCCAGTACGCAAACGTGGAGTGGTAATATAACGGATGACGACAACTATCCACAACCTTCACCCATGGGGATTATAAATGGTGTGACGCTGATCAGTGCTCATACGAGCGGAAGTGCCATTATTTGGGATCCTGCCAACCCTGCTGCCGCGAGTACGGTAAACTTAAATACCTTGCTCAGTGGCACCTTTACCTTTAATCCAAGAGGAGGTGCCAGCGGTTCAAGTTCCGGTAATATGTGGGTGGCAGGAGACGAAAATGGCACGGGTCGTCTTGCGCGGGGTACAGGAACGTCGTTAGATGATTGGTCGTTGGTTGTGCCGGCAGAGGATGTCAGTCTGAATCCGGTTTGGCGCTCCATTCAGGCTGTATCAGACAGTTTTGTTGTTTTCGCGGGAAATGGTCCTGGTAGCGGTGGGGGTAATGGCATTGTTGGCTTCTGGGAGGACAGCAATCCGGGGGAGTGGCAGGAGCTTGGCTATTTCTTGAATCATGCCATTCAGGCGGTGTATGCCGATAACCCGAACAGTATCTGGGCCGCAGGTATCAATTCGAGTACCAATGACAATTTTCTGACCTACTGGGACGGTTCGGACTGGACGGAGATCAGTGTTGGTGGCACAGGGGGGTTGCTTTCTCTGACTATTGATGGCGAGGGCATTTTGTGGGCCTCGGGTAACAACGGTCAAATCTACATGGGAGTTATTCCTATTCCTGAGTCAGGCACTTGGGCACTTATAGCCGGTTTTCTTGCCTTGGCCTTCGTTTGCTGCCATAGAAGATTTCGTTAATGTGATTTAAAGATCGTATATTGAGTTTTACCTCTATTGCCTCCCCGCGTACATGGGGAGGCAATTTTTGTTTAGCCTTATGAGGCAGTGAACCCGTTGGCGCAATTGGGGGGGGATCGAGACTTCCTATTGTTCAGAAAGTTGGTTCTTCGGAGAATTTTGTGGAGTGCTGAGGGTTTGTCCATTTGAAAAGAGGGGGTAAGAGTTAGGTTGCTACCGCATGGAGATGGGGTAACTGCGCTCGAAATAAAACAAGTAGAAAGACGAATGAATTTGCAACAGCACTATGGAATGCTTCTGGGACTGACGCCTCAATGGCGTGTTTCGGACGTATCGCTTGAGATGGAACGCCGCCGTGTGGAAATCCAGGTGGAATGGGTTGGGGGCAAGGGTGTGCCCTGTCCTGAATGCGGCTTGAATTGCCCGGTCTACGACATGAGGGAGGAACGTCAGTGGCGTCATCTGGACACGATGCAGTTTGAAACGATCATTTGCTGCCGAACACCGCGCTGCAACTGTCCGGAGCATGGAGTGGTCACGATAGAAACGCCCTGGGCTGGCAAACACGGGCGTTTCACCCTGATGTTCGAAGCCTTCTCAATTTTAGTGCTGCAGTCATGCTCAAACGTGAAAGCTGCCGCTCAATTGCTGGGGCTGTCTTGGCATCAGGTCAACGAGATCCGCAAACGTGCCGTGGAGCGGGGACTTGATCGGCGTGGAGAGGATAAAGTGGAATATGTTGGGCTCGATGAGAAGAGTTTTGGCAAGCACCATGACTACATCAGCGTATTGACGGATCTGAGTGGTGGTCGCGTGCTTGAGGTTGCCCGTGAGCGCAAGGAAGAGTCCGCCCAGGGGCTTTTGCAAACGCTTAGCGCATGGCAACGCTCGGCGGTGATGGCAGTGGCGCTGGACATGTGGCCAGCCTTCATGAATGCTGCACGGGCGCAGCTTCCTGAAGCGGTGCTGGTGCATGACAAGTTTCATGTGAGTAAGCATTTGAACGAAGCGGTGGACAAAGTTCGTAAAGCCGAAAACAAGGCCTTACTGAGTCTTGGTGATGACAGGCTCAAGGGCAGTAAATACCTTTTCCTCAAGCGAAAAGACAGGCTCAAGCCCTCTCAACAGGCGGAGTTTGAGGCATTGCGAAGCAGCAATCTGAAGACCTCACGGGCTTGGTCGATCAAGGAACTTTTCAACGAGTTTTGGACTTTTGATTTTGGCAGTGATGCCCAGGCCTTCTTCAAGCACTGGTATGGTTGGGCTGTAAGGTCCCGGCTCAAACCGATTAGTGAAAAAGCCAAAATGCTCAAGAAACATTGGGAGGGGTTGCTAGGTTACATCCTGCATCCAATCACCAATGCCGTGACCGAAGGACTCAACTCAAAGATTCAGCAGATAAAGGCCAGTGCGCGGGGCTTCCGATCCTTTGAGAGCTATCGCACAGCCATCCTGTTCTACTGCGGGAAACTGGATATGATCCCCGCACAAGCCAAGCAGGCCTTTCCACAAAAAACTTAGAAGAACGAGAAAGTTTAATCCCAAGCCGGAAAACCAAGAAACGGGGGTGCCATCCCCCGTTTGCCAAACCACAAGGCGGCGTGAGGACACGCCGCCTTCGTGAATTCAAAGGTGGACTCACTGTTGTTGCCATTCCATTAACAGTTTGGCTGCTTCCAGGCGGAGCTTGTCGAGAGTGTGATCTGTCATTCCGGCATCACTGAGTTCATCGACGGGGATGTCATTTGGAAAGATGAGCATGGTGTTAAACTGCTCAGTGTAATCGCTCATCCCAGCAATTCTTTTGGCCCGGCGGTAGCGATACTGCTTTGAGCGATCTACGGATGCGATCGTACTTTCATCAATGTTTTCCACTGCCTCCCCGAGCATGGCCAGGAGGTCGTAGTCGGTCAGTCCCTGTCTCATGTTGATCATACGCAGGGAGGGCTGCAGGGTGCCTGACTCATGGCGATAAAACAGTGCTCCGACGCCGTAACTGTTGCCGGTGCGAAGACTTGCGGGGTTCCAATCGGTCAACGGATCATTTCCCAGTACCTGGTCCTGGATGTACCATTGCATGAAGTTATAGTAAAGCCAGCCATGCGCATCATTGGCACGGGTGGCCCAGGGCAGTGCGCGGGACCAGAATGGGGTATTCCAGATATTCCATTCCACCTGGTACCACCAGACTTCCATGCCTGTTGTATCGCGGGCGAGTTGGGCTTTGTCTTTATCCCAGCCACTGAAGTTCACGATCCAGATATCAATAGGGAGATCCCAATGGTCATGCTCAATGTCACCGAATTTGAATGCTGTTGTGGCAGTACGGACACCGTACTTTCCATACCTTTCGAGGAGTGCTCCGAATATGCGTTCGATACGCTCTGACCAAAGGGGATTGTGCAGGTGTGATTCATCGAATCCGTAGAAAACGGCACGATTGGCCAAGCCTGCTTCAGCCAATGCCTCCATGTAGGTATCGGGGAGTTGTTTGTAGATTTTCTGGAGGAAGCGTTCGACACCCTCTTCTTCCCCGTATTTCTTCGCGAACTGTTGAATCACACCGGCTTTGATGGAATAGAGATTGAACAAATCGAGCCCTTTTTCTCTCCATTGTTTTAACGTTTCCATGTCAGGAGCATCGGAATCATTGTAGATACTGCCCAGATACCAGGCATTCGGATTTAAGCGGTACTTAATTGCAGCATGCGGATCGATTCCGTGATGGAGTTGCGGGAGCATTGAGCGCTCGGGAAGTTCGATGGCAAATACTTCAAGTTCAATCGGCATGACGTAGGGCACTCCATCGGCCACAAATTCCAAGCTCCCCTGATACAGGCCCGGTTCAGTGTTGCGGGGTACATCCACGCTGAAGAGCAAAGGCTGCTGGCGTCTCGGCATTTGTACGTCGAATGAGTCGCCGATCGGAATAATCGGATCCGGAAACCAATCGGGATCAGGAGAGGCTAGATTGTTATTGGGTGGGAGGTAAATATAACCGATCAAATCGACCGTTATTTGATCAGCAGGAATTATCGCACCAGGCTTTTCTTTGTGAACGAGATTTGTTGGTCTGACGTGAACTTGATCAAGTGTCCGCTCCGAGCCTGGCCATACGACAATTTGTTTTGAGCGTGTCTCGCCTAGCATGGCATCAAGATGGATTTCTTTTTTCCAGGATGCTTTGGGTGCGCTGTCGATCATAATCTGCTCACCGACTGAAGTGGCCATCACACCAAAACCGGTTGAACTGAATTCGGTTGTGATCAGCATGTCACGTTCGGCCTCAGCCTGAAGTTTGCCCAATGCCCGTTGCATTTGATTTGCCGCGCGCTTGTTCTGGTGCAAGGCCAGATTTTCCTTGGACATGAGGTTTTCACGTATGACATCTGTTACTTGTTCGGAGTATAGTGTCGGTAGCAGATCTTCGCGTGCCAAGAGCGTCTCAGTAATTCGTTCCCAGTGGGGCCAAACCGTCTCTCCGTAGAGACCGCCTTCGGGGCCTTCGTTGGTCAGCCGGATATTATCAATATAAATAACATGTCCTTCACCGCGTGGTCGCGTATAGTATAGGGCAAAGCTGGTGATCTGCCTGTCAGAGCCGATGAGCGGGTCGATTGGAATCCACACGCGATAGTCACCGGATGTGAAGCGAGGTCTCCCTGTGGATTTGCCATGGATCAAAAAGGTCAGGGTCGCGCGGTCTGTCAGCTCTTTGCCGACATCCACACGCATATCCAAACGCAAGTATTCATAGCCGGACCAGTCCTTCACAGCCAGGGCTTGCGAAGGTAGGGTTACTCTTGGCCATGGTGTGGTGATTCCATCTTCAAATTTGGGATATTTGATTTTGAGCGCATAGTCACCATGAGTTGACCATTCGTTTGTACGTTCCAACGTGAGTATGTCATCATACCGCAAGACCTGGAAGATTCGCTCATCCGAAGCATCGAACAGGATAATATCTTCTTTCTCCGCAGCCACCGCCATTATTGACCAGATGGACAGGGCAATACCAATCAGGGACCCTTTGCGGGGTATGAAAAGGGTATGATGTCTGCTTCTTAATGATTCATGTCTATCGAACATATTGTTATATTATTAATGGTTATTATTGGCTTGATCAGCTTTATTCCGGCTTATTCGAGAAATTCCACCTTTTTGCCACATCCGGTAAATACGTCAGGTTGGAAGGGGGTGAGATTTGTACTTGGAACCACTATTCCTGAGATTAAATGGACGTTATCAGGGAACTGCCGGGAAAGAAGTCATTTATTCTCGAACAAGTTCGATATTGATAGGCAAACGAATTTCGGACGCAGCCTTCGGAGATGTCGGAGGGAGGAAAATGTCGAACGTGTTCGATAACCTTTCTCTTGTTCCGGTTTGACGTTGTACATACTGTATTGGTCCTGAAACCGACATACGCGGCCTTTGATTTTCGGATTCAACTGTTCGTAAAAGCATACCCACTGTTCCGTATCTCGTAGTTTTGATTTTTTTTGTCATGCTGTTTTATCCAAGCAGTTTCCATCATCAGTGTCGCTTGTCCGGTCTCCAGGCATGTTCCGGACTTCGGGGCTTTGCCTTGGTGGTGTCGCTGCTGCTGATGGCGTTTCTGTTTCTGCTGATGGTATCACTGGCTACCTTGTTGCATGTGGAGTTGGCGACAGCCACGCGGCAACAAAACGCTGAAAAAGCAAAGCAGTATGCGTGGTTGGGGTTGAATGTGGCGATTGGAGAGCTGCAGCGCAATTTGGGCCCGGATACCCGCGTGTCGGCAAGAGCGGAAATACTGGATGGTGGCAGCGATACTATTCAGCATCCCTATTGGACGGGTGTCTGGCAAGCTTTGCCGGATGAGGACTCCCCGGAGGGGGTGGATCCGAGATCCCGCCCTGAAATTTTGGGGTGGCTGATCAGTGGGAATGAGCGGGACGCCACGCTTTTCAACCCGTCTATGGATCTGGAAGATGAAGGATCTATTGTTCTGGCCCGTCTGATCACTCCGGATGGGAAGCCGCCGGAGTCTTATTCGGCAATCCGGGTTCCGGTGGTTGAGACCGGCGAAGGTGCTTATGCCTACTGGGTCAGTGATGAAGGGGTGAAAGCCAAGCTCAATGCAGTGGCGAGTCATCATGCTGCACCGGGCCAGCCCATGCTCCCTCTGGGGGCGCCATCGGGAGTTATTCTTCCCGAGTTGGATGAAATTTTGGATGACCCTGGGCTTTTGTCCCGGCTGATGACCCTTTCGCAGGTGGAGAAAGATTCGTCTGTGAGGCGCAGCCTTTACCCGGATACGACTCTATATGGGGCGGGTGTGCAGGCGGACAGCCTGAGGGGAGGCTTACGCTTTGATCTGTCTGCCGTGATGGCGATGCCGCCGGATACAGTCGCCTCGGAGCTGGTGCCGTTACTGCCGGGGTCGCGTATGTTTGATCCCTATATTATATCTGGTACAGCCTCACGCGGGCCGGAGTGGGGGGATCTGACAACTTACGTGAAAATCACGCAGGCTGCCGCAGGTACCGACGGCTATACGGTGCAGCCTACGGAGTTCGTCGGGGGTCGTTTGACCCAGGTGGGGGTGTTTCCTCTGATTGAGCGGTTTCAACTTTATGTGGTGGGTCGGCTTTCGGATAATCTGAATCCCGGTGATCCTGATAATGCAGAATACCGTCCCAGGCTTTACATGATGCCTGCCGTGGTGCTTTGGAATCCCTATGACAAGCCTCTGGTGGCACCGGATGGTTATCACTTTTCTTTGAAGATGAGTACGACGGAAGTGGGTGCCAACTGGCAATATTACTATGACCCCGGCTATTATGAGGGTACTGATTGGGAGCCATTGCCCGTGACTGGCGGAGTAAGCGGAGGAAATGGAGCTGTGTTGGGCGCTTTTCCCGAAACCCTGGCGAACCGGGAAGATAAACGCTTGTTATTCAAGATCCGGAGTAATGAGGGCAGCACAGTCACCTTACAGCCAGGAGAGGGGCGAGTGTTTACTTTGACATCAAGCGTCCCCATTGGCAATGCGGGACCTTTTATCCTGGAGCCGGGGTTTCGCGATTTCGGACTTTATCAGGACGCTGATCACAGCTTCCGGGTTAATGAAACCGTGCTCGCGGGGGGCGACATCTATCTGGATTTGCGGTACCGTGGTTGGCAGATTTCCAATGATAGTGACCCGACACGGATTTTTGGCCCTCCCGATGTTTCTCTGGAACTGGAACTTCCCGGTGGTTCTCGTCTTCAGGAGATAGGGATCTTGCGTATTTTGGACAGGGAACCAGCCCGACCAACGGTTTCGGAGCAAAATCCATCTCCCGGCTTTGGTGACGATGAGCACGGAACAGAACCTTTTGTCGTGTCCAGAAACAGTATTCCACCTGACAACGTACCGGCTTATTCGATCATAGAGGATGTCGCGTTTGGTTATGAGGCCGGACTGAAGACTCCTGAATCGAAATTAAACAATACGACGACCTGGCGTGCCCCCGGGGAGCGGCCTTTGTCACGGATAAACCTTCGTGCCTACCGTAATGGCCCGGATAATGTGTCCAGTTGGTTTAACTACACGGGAGGTTATGATAATAATCAGTCACCAGGCTATGGAGCGGTCGTACTTCTGAAAAATACGAACATCGGCCACTTTGCCAATGCAAACTATATTATAGATACCTGGGGAGATGATAACTCTAACACGTATGTCGGCTATGGAGACGAGGCCTCTCATGGCGTGACGCATGCGGTTTATTTCCATCTTCCGGAAAGTGGCTGGTCTCCTGTATCCGTGGGCGACCTCCGTTATTTTGACATGGTAGGCCATGATTCGGGATTGAGCATTCCCCGATATAACCTTGGTCCGACTTTCGTGGTGGGGGAGGCGAGCGCCGACCCCTTCGTCAGCCGCCCTACGCTTCATACGCGGCCTCTGAGTCAATATGCAACTGATCAGAGGGTGGACTACCAGTGGTTGGCAAACCGGGCATTGTGGGACAGGTTTTTTGTTTCCACCGTACCAGCCTTGATCAGCGAGATTACCTTTCCTCTGCCAAACGGGTTGATGGTTCCAATGGATATTACCGGAGGTACGGCTACAGGTGAGGAGATGGAGGCATTACGCGATTTTCGCAGGGCAGCCTCGCATTTGATGGTGAATGGGGCCTTCAATGTGAACTCGACCTCGGTGCGTGCCTGGGAGGCGCTTTACTCACGTTACTTCGGGAATGATGTGGAACTGGTTGACGGTAGTTCGGAGTCCGGTGTCAATCATGCCGCTTTTCTCACAAGACCTGGCCCGCAGTTCAGGGCTTACACTGGAGGGGATACATCCACACCCGAACTTTACAGCGGCTATCGACGTCTGAATCATGATGAAATTCATGATCTGGCGAAAAGTACGGTGGAGGAGATCAAGCGCCGCGGGCCCTTTGGCAATCTGGCTGATTTTGTAAACCGGTCGATCAATCCGGATGACGCCGTCTTTTTGGACACACGGGAGCGCGGCGTGGGTGTGCTGGCCACGGATTTCAGTCCTGCTGATCTTTCCCGTGAGCCACGGCTGTTCGGCACCTTGCAGGCGGCGATTGAAAAAGCAGGGCTGAACGATGATTTGGTAGATGATTATTATATACGTGGAAATATCGATCCGTGGTCTTTTGGAAGCACGCAGAGTACCGCCGGAGCATTCGGCGCCTTCATGGAAGCGGCTCCGGGCTATTTGACACAGGGGGCCTTGATGGCTCGGTTGGGGCCAATGCTTTCCGCACGGTCGGACACGTTTACGATACGTGTTTATGGCGGTGTCAAGAATTCGTTGACGGGCAAAACAGAGGCTCAGGCTTGGTGCGAAGCTGTGGTGCAACGCCTGCCGGACTTGATGGATTCGAGTCAGAGTCCTGAGACGCGGCCGGAGGACTGGACCGCAATCAACCGGGATTTCGGACGCCGTTTCGTTGTAACGGAATTTCGCTGGCTTAAAGAAGATGAATTATGAGGTGCTTACTGATACTTACTATCTTGCTGAACCTCACGAGTGCATCCTGGATAAGCGCTATCGTGCCTGTTGACGAAAACATACGGCAGTTTACCTTTCAGTCATTTTATTATGAAGGGATAGCCCTCGATCGTAATGAGGATGGTGAAGCACTGAATCTGATCGCGCTGCCAAAATATTACTATCAGAAAAATGGTGAGTTTGTACGGCTGGCACTTGCTCGTGATAACCTTGCCCTGCGACAGCCCTTCCGTGGATCAGGCCCCTTTATCGTATATCGGGAGACAGTTGGGGGAGACGGTGAGATCGTGATGGCACCTGTGGCCTCACTGCCGGAAAGCAGTACCCCGGGGGGTGGTCATCTGATTATTTTTTTAAGTCCGAAAGAGAACGGATTGATGATGAGAGCAGTGAGTGCAGGTGCGGACAAAGTAGGGCCGGGCACGCTGCTGTTGCTTAATCTGACACCCAGACGTCTGGCAGCTCACATGGGTGATGGTGAACCGGAATTGGTACTCCCGGGCCAATCACGGGTTTACCCTTATAAGACGGGTGATGATTATCAGTTCCACCTGCGTGTCGCCACGGAGGAAAATAACGGCTGGAGGCTTATTCGGTCTACCAACATCACCCAGGTGGAGCAACACCCCCTTTTTATGATTGTGCATCCCGATGCCCGCCGCGATGGCCAGTGGCAAACACGGTTCCTCAGACTCAGTCAGTGAGAAAGGGATCAGGATAAAAATTATTTATGCAACTTTACATTCATGCTTCAGGAAACCGTTCAACGAGCTGACAGACCGCGCCATACGGACTATATTCAAAACCAGATTGACTTCTGCCATGGCGAGGGCGGTGGTGAAGTACGTATACCCGGTGGGATTTATGTTTGCGGCACGCTTTTTCTACGAAGTGGAGTTCGCCTGCATCTGGAAAAAGGAGCGGTCATCCGGGGAAGCCGGAATGAGGAGGATTATCCCCCGATCAGGGCGATCGACGGGGATACCGCACCGGGAGATCTGCGCTGCCTTATCCATGCGGACGGGGTTGAGGATGTCGCGCTAACGGGGGAAGGGGTAGTGGATGGAGGTTTCCCGGAGGCACTTCCGCAG
>CAZCJJ010000082.1:0-15433 GCA_964499045.1 uncultured Opitutales bacterium
TCGGGAAAGAAAGGCCGGGCCCAGCTGACCGGCAGTCCGGCCAGTTCAAGCCGGATCAACTCACCGGACAGGTCGCTCAAACCTGCCACCGGATCGGACAGATTGAGATCGAAGGCCTGGAGTGAACGCAGGGAAAGGGCCGGTTCCCCGGACGCTTGTTTAATATCGGCTCCGATATCATCGAGGCGTAGTTGCCCCTCTTTCAAATCGGCCTCGAGTTTTAGGGAAAAGTCCAAGCCCCCCAGTGCCGCGAGATCCTCCTGCATTCGTTCAAATTCGGAAACTTTGCCCTGGAAAGCACCCTTCAGACTGGCGGTCTCCCTGGCCGGAACAACGGTGAAGGTGGAAGTGCCTTCGACGGAGAAAACCGGCAGTCCCAGACCAAGGAGGAATGGTTTGATCTGGGCATCCCTCACCGCCAATTCGAAATCCCCCTGCAGGCCGGTTTCCGGATTGGGGAAGGTGGCATCGAGTTTGACGAGGTCGGCACCGGCGGCGTCGCGGAGGGAAAGCCGGTACAGTTCCCCACCCCCGGCGGTGCGCTTGGCCTCGGCTGTGGCGTTAAGCACCGCCTTTTCAGCCAGCCGTCCGCCCTCGGCGACGGTTTCCATGGCAAAGGCCAGTTCCTGTAAAAGCCCACTGGCATCCTGACTCACGGTAAGTGTCCCCTTGCTTTGCAGTTTGATGGGGGTGGTATCCGGCTGGGGTACGGTCAGCCCGGCGGTGTAGGACACCGTGCCCTCACTTCCCGGTGCAAAGTCGCGCAAGGCAATGGTCAGCTCGGCCCGGCGTTCTTCCGGCAGCAGCAAGGTGAGTCCGATATCGCCCTGTTTAAGATAAATCGGGACAGGCAGGCCCTCATCGGGAAAGATTCCGGAAAAATCCCAACCCGGTTCTTTGGTGGCCGGGGCGGGAGACCGCTCGCCTGGCCTGGGTGCGGGTGTTTCCGGGCGCGGGGTGGTAGCTGGTACGCGCGGCCGGTCAACCACGGCAACCGGATCGGGGCGCAGGTCCACGACGAGCCCCTCGACCCGCAGGGCCTCGATTCGCACGGTTTTGCGGAACAAGGCATCGCGCCATGAGTACTGTACATCGGCCTCGCGCAATTCGAGTTTGAGGTTGGGCTGGCGTAGGACCAGGCCCTCAATCTGCCCACCTGAGAAGCCCAGTTTGATGTAGTTCAGACTGACCTCCTCGCCCTGTTCCTGGAGGACGGACAAGGCGATCCGTTTCTGGACGGACGGACTGGTGATGAGGAAGGCGGCTCCCGCCAGCAGAACGACAAAAATCAAGCACAGTACACCCAGGACCTTCAGCGCGGTTTTCATACCGGAAGTGTCCCTATTTACGACAATTTTACAAGCCGCTTTCGAAAAACAATTGGAGGCCGCCCTGCATCAGGCCATTGCACAAAGGCTGTCCATTTCCCGCGAGTTCGGCTTGTTTGAGAAACTGCCGGAGTGTTTCGGGCATGTCGCCGCCCTTCCAGTGATACCAGAGTCCGAAAAGGTCTTTTCCGGAGGAAGCGGCGGCGAGGGGCAGCAGTCCATCGACCATCCAGGTATGGAAGCGGCTCTCCCCTATCCTTCCCTGCCAGAGGTCGCGGTGCAGTGACTGTTGCCATGTTGGCAAGGCGGCCTCCCGCCGCAGGAGCCGTGTTTCCCCGGAGGCGTCGAGCACAGGCAGGCTGGTGCTGTGCTGGCGGACTCTGTCCGGCCACTGCGGGCAGTTCCGGAGGAGGCCCGAGTATTGTTCCAGACGCCGCCGGGGGTGGTTATGCGGGCGCAGCCCCTGCAAGCGCCACTTGCCCTCCTGTTCGCGGTAGAGGGAAGTCGGTTGGGCGGCGCTGAAGCGGGCGGGCGGGTAACGCAAGGACAGTGCGCTCATGGGCCCCCGGTTGCGGCGGTAGCCAAGGATTTCCATGGTAAACTGGTGCAAAGCCTCCTCCCAGCCGTGGGCTTCGAGACGTTTGCGGGCGAAGCGCAATTTCTGGTCCCAGCGGAGGCGTGCCTTGGAACGGAGCATCTCAAGCCGTGAGTGTTTGGGTTTTTCGAGCAAGCTGGCCCAGAGATCGGAGTACTGGCGGCTTTCGAGACGGAGCAAGGCATCCTCGGAAGCATATTCCTCCAAGTCCTGCAGGAGATAGTCGAGGAGGACGAAGACCTCGGGTCGATCCCCCCGGGCTGTGACGGCGTGGGGTTCCCCCGGTTTGGGATGGAAAAGAACGGCATGGAGGACGACACCGTCGAAATGCGGATCGTTTTGATGGCCATGCTGGAGCCAGTCTTTTTCGTAGAAATGGATTTCGACATCACCCTCCAGCGGCGCGCCGTCGAGCTCAAGGCGGGCCTCACGGAAGTCCGGCCCCTCCTGCAGGTTCCAACGCCCCTGATGATGGATGCGCAGCGTTTTGCCACTCAGAGTCCGCAGGTTTTCCTGATAGAGCTGCCGTTTGAGCCAGATGGTTTGCAGCAGTCTTTCAGATATGGTGACTGGGCCGTAGAGTCCCTGAAATTCAAGGACCCGGCTTACAATTGATCCCAGGGGGATTGTTCCTTCCATTGCCGTTTCGTGTTTTTGTGATGGTCACCAAGGAAGCGCGACTGGCGGTCTTCACAGCGCCGGATCCAGTCCCTGAGGTCTTCGGGACTGATTGCGATACCTCCGCGTGACCGTACTGATTCGGCAATTAAATTATCACGGGTTACGACAGTGTAAAGCTCAGGTTTGCGGGCATTGGAAACTATTTGCTCGATGACGCCGTCGGCGGAAAGGTCGGCGGGTGCATAGATCCGGCTGAGGGCATCCTGACCGGTGGGGTGTTCCACCTCGATCGCGCTGCGGTTGCCGTCGAAGACGACGCTGACGCGGCAGCCGTCCTGATCGTGAATAACCCGCACCCGTTCGAAGAGTTGGTTGCAGGCGGCATCGGGACTGCTCTTCATGAGCCGTTTCAAGTCCGGCCAACTGTGGATGACATTGTAGCCATCGATCAAAAGGTGGGCCTGGCCGGGTTTGCTCATGAGTGGGTCCCGGTCCGGGTCAACATTGTAAAGCCAGCATCATACAGACCAAGCCGCTGCCGATCCCGAGCAGCCCGGCCCGTTGTCCCGGGCGGAGGGCTTCCTGTTCCAGTGCCATGGCGAGGGTGATGGGCAAGGAGACGGAGCCGACATTGCCGAGGGTTGGATAGGTTGAGAAATCTTTTTCCAGGGGGATTTCGAGGGCCTCCAGCAGTTGTCTCTGGTGTTGGCGCCCTACCTGGTGACAGAGGATACGGTCGATGGAATCGACGTTCCAGCCGGTGGTTTCCCGGAAGGCGGACCATGTGGAACGGGCCACCTGGATGCCGGCCTTGAGCAGGGCCTCGGCGTCGGTTTGCATTTCGAGGCCGCCGGTGCCGACGGCATTTCCGCGACAGAGTTCATTGGCGGAGGAATCGGTCAAGGTGACTCCCCCCAGCAGGCGCGGCGCGTGCGGAGGTGCTTCGTCTGCACGGCAGAGGACGGCGGCGACAGCCCCGGCCCCGATTGTAAGGTTGGCAAAGAAAGGCTTGATTTCGTTGCGGTTCAAGTTGCCACCGGAGAGGAGTTGCAAAGTGTGCTCCAGCAAAGGCCGTCCATTTTCGCCGGAGACGATCAAGGCCCGCCGGATGAGTCCGGATTCGAGCATACCACCGGCGACGGTGAGGGCATTGAGGAAGCCGAGGCAGGCGTTGGAGAGGTCAAAAATCTGGGTGGATGGGGGCAGTCCGAGATTTCCGTGGACGTAGGCGGCGGTGGCGGGTTCGAGGCAGTCGCGGCAGACGGAGGCGTGGATGAGCAAATCGATCTCGTCTTTGCGGCAGTTTACTTTTTGCAGGACGGCTTGCCCGGCTTCGGCGGCGACGGTGGACGGCTGGGTGCCAATGGGCCAGAAGCGTCTTTCGCGGATACCGGTCATGAGTTCCAGGCGCCCCTGGGGCAGCTTGAGCCGACGGTAGAGCGGTTCCAGTTTTTCCTCGATGGCTGCGGAAGTCCAGACCTCCGGAGGAAGGGCGTAAGCGAGGGCTTCCACCGCCACCTGTTTGAATTGAAATTGCATGCCTTTGGTCTGTGATCCGGTGAACGAAGGCCCTCTCAGGTATCGGGCGAGAAGATGCGGAGGAGGAAAGGTTCGCTGACGACCACGGGCAAGTTATCGAGCGCCTGCAAAGTGGAGTTCATGGCCTCCTCCGTGGTGCGGTGGGTGGTGAACAGGAGGGTGGCGGTTTGGCGGTCTTTTTCCTCATGCTGGATCATGGTGGCGACGGACACCGAGTGATCGGAGAGGAGTTTGGTGATTTCAGCCAGAACGCCGGGTTTATCCTCGACCCGGAGGCGGAGGTAGAAACGGGAGGTGATATCGGCGGAAGTGGCCAATTTGCAGCCGGAGGCCATTTTCCGGTAGGTTGCGGTGTCTTCCTCGGAAATGACGGGGGGCGGTGCCCCGAGGAGGGCATTGACGGCATCGGCAATGTCGCTGATCACGGCGCTGGAAGTGGCGTCCTGCCCTGCCCCGCGGCCGACCAGAACGGTAGTACCGACGATATCCCCCGTCAGACTGATGCCGTTGTACACCTCATCGACACTGGCAAGCAAGTCTCCCCTGTGGATCAAGGCCGGATGGAGTCGGACGGACATGCAGTTGTTGGAAAAGTCGCGACTGATGACGGCGAGCAGTTTGATTTTGTAGCCCAGTTCACGGGCGTAAGTGATGTCCTGCGGGGTGATCTTGCGAATGCCCTCGACGAGCATTTCCTTGGTTTTGACCCATTTGCCGTGGGCAAGGTAGCCGAGGATGACGGCTTTGTGGGCGGCATCCCAGCCATCGAGATCCAATGATTCATCGGCCTCAACGTAACCCAGCGCCCGGGCCTCGGTCAGGATTTCCTCGAAGCCCAGCCCCTCCCTTTCCATGCGGGTCAGGATATAATTGGTGGTGCCATTGAGGATACCGTAGATGAGGGGGAAGCGGTTGGCGACGAGCCCTTCGCGCAGAGTCTTGATGATGGGGATGCCACCGGCGACGCTTGCTTCGAAATAGTAGTAGGTATTGGCCTTGCGTGCGGCCTCGAAGAGTTCGGCACCGTGTTCGCAGATGAGGGCCTTGTTGGCGGTGACCACGACTTTGCCGTTTTTAAAGGCGCGTAGGGTGAGTTCCCTGGCTGGTTCGGTGCCACCCATCAGTTCGCAGACGATGTCGATATTGGGGTCGTCCACGACCTCCAGCGGGTCCAGCGTGAGTTGCGAAGGTTTCAGTTGGACGCTGCGCTGCTTGTTCAAGTCGGAAACGGCGGCACGCACCAGCTCCAGTTTTGCGCCAAGGCGCAGCTCAAGCGCATGCCTGCTGTTGAGCAGATGTTTCCAAACCCCCTGGCCGACAGTGCCGAAGCCCAGCAAACCGATACGAATAACCCGTTTTTGTGTCATGACAGTGCAAAGAGAGCAGAACCGCAAAGATCCGCTTCGGAAGCAAGCCCCTTTTGGGAAGGGGAAGGGGTTTAGGTTGTTAGGGACCGTCGAAATCGACGGAGCGGGAGCGTAGATGGCGTAGCAAATCAAAATCAATATCAATATCGAAATCGAAATCGATTAAGAATATGACGACAGGTCCTTGGACGGGGTGGCAAAACTTTTATGGAACAAGCTGCCAATACTCATGACGATACGGGGTCTTAACTAACGGCAAGGTTGCGGAATTCATTTATTGAGCGTCTGCCTTTCATAACCGAATAAGAAAGCAACAATATTGATTATGACGAAACGGAATCACCCTGGAATCGGAAAAAAAATAACACTGGCCGCCACCGTGCTGGTCGGTACGCTCGTAGCAGCCGGAGCGCAGCCCATGACCCCTCAGCAACAGCCAGCCGGCAACGGAGATCAGCAGGGAGCACAAGCCAACCTTCAACTTCAGGTTCAGGAACTTCAACAACAGTTTTCTCAGGTAAACACACGCATACAGGAAGTTCAGCAGAAGGCCATGCAGGTCGAAAAAGTTCAGCAGGAACAGGAGAAATTCAATGAGACCATCAACAAAGTAGTGGCTGAGAAGAACCCGGAAGCTGAGGGATTGATTGAAAAAAGGCAGGCCCTTTTTGACAAAATAGTGAACAATCCTGAACTGCAAAAACCTGTCGAGGAACGAGGAGAAGCACTGCAGAAAGACATTCAGGAGTACCAGACTCTGGAGCAGCAGGTGGCCCCTCTTATCCAGCAGGCCCTGTCCGAACCCGTCGTCGCCGAAAGCAGGACTCAACTGGAAGAAGTCCTCATGGATGAAATGACCAAGATCGATCCGGAGACACCCCAGCTCTTCGCCATGCGGGATCAACTGGTTGATCGTTACCAGCAACTCATGCAAAGCATGCAGTAAGCAGTCGCAGGCAGTCGGACTGATGAACACCAGCCCGATCATGTTCAGATTTTCAATACAAGCGGGGCCTGATTCGAGGCCCCGTTTTTTTATTTTCAAGCCTCCAGACCCACGTTCTTGCTAACGCGGCTACGTGTAGCTGCGCTCGCCTGTCCTGAGCAATGCAAACAGGATCCTGAGTTTTCTCCAGATGACTTTAGTTTGATCTCCACCGGACATTTCCATTATTTAAAACTAATATGAAGACCTGGCATTCCCCCTTGTTTCATTCCCTACTTTACCTGCCCATTGTTTCTTTGACACTCGCCGATCAAGTCAAAGCACAAGTAAGCATTGAACGTGCCCGTGACCTTTTCAACGAGCATTGTGCCTATTGTCACGGGGAGGACATGCGTGGGGGGATGGCTGATTCAATGCTCAACGGCCGATGGCATTACGGTGCCAGCCGCGGCGAGCTTTTCCGCAATATCAAATATGGTATTGAGTTTGAAGACATGCAGGCCTTCGGGGCATTGCTCTCCGATACGGAAATCAGTGCCATTATCGACCTGATTCGTGACCGGGAAGCCAATGCCGGAGTCATTGTGGGTGCCGTCGAGGGTGAATTTAAAAGTAAGGATTATGTCCTTAATGTTGAGACCATTGCCACAGACCTGACCATTCCCTGGGCCATCACCTTCCTGCCGGACGGCTCAGCCCTCGTGACAGAACGCCCAGGACAACTTCGTTTGCTCGTTAACGACCAGTTGCACCCTGATCCCATCGCCAACACACCCGAAGTTCTCCATCAAGGTCAGGGTGGGCTTTTGGATGTCGCCATTGACCCTGACTATGAATCCAACGGCTGGGTCTATCTGGCCTACAGCCATCGCCTGCCCGGGCATGAGGGCGCGGGGCGCGCCCCCGGCATGACCCGTATTGTCAGAGGGCGCATAAGGGACCATCGCTGGGTGGATGAAGAAGTCCTCTACGAAGCGGATGCCCGTTTCTATACTCCTGCGGGACAGCATTACGGCTCAAGGATTGTTTTCGATCAGGATGACCATCTTTATTTCAGTGTCGGAGACCGGGGACAACGCGACGAGGCACAAAATCTGGCCAGCCCCTTCGGAAAAATCCACCGGATCTACCGCGACGGCCGCATACCGGGGGATAATCCTTTTCTCGACCATGACGATGCCCTGCCGACGATTTATGCCTATGGTTCACGCAATGCCCAAGGGCTGGCCTTTCATCCTGAAACGGGTGTACTTTGGCAAACCGAACACGGTCCGAGGGGAGGCGACGAACTCAACATCATCGAGGCAGGAAATAACTACGGCTGGCCAGCTATCACGCACGGCATCAACTACAACAAAACGGTCATCTCGGAACAAACCCACATGGAGGGGATGGAACAACCCGTGATACACTGGACCCCCTCCATCGCCGTCTGCGGCATACACTTTTACACCGGCAAGCTATTTCCCCGGTGGCATCAGCAGTTGTTTGTCACCGCCCTCGCCTTTGAAGAAGTTCGCCGGATTGTGCTGGATGGCAATGAAGTTGTCGAACAGGAGCTTATCATCAAAAATGCCGGGCGCGTGCGCGACCTTGCGACGGGCCCCGATGGCGCTCTTTACGTGGTGCTCAACAATCCGCACGCCATCATTCGGGTCTCCCCGGCCAGATAAGCACGGTCACTCCTTGACGGGCAGTGGTTTCAGCTTCCAGATGTCCCGGGCATACTCTTGGATGGTCCGGTCACTGGAGAACTTGCCGACGCGGGCGGTGTTGAGAATAGCCATGCGGGCCCAGCGTTCCTGATCCCGGTAAGCCTTGTCCACCTCGTCCTGTGCCTTGCAGTAGGCAGCATAATCGGCACAAACCAGGAAAGGATCACCATTGTCCAAGACCCCTTCCCGTACCGGATTGAGAGAGAAAGGTTCGCCTGGGGTGAAATAATCCGAACTCAGCCAATCGAGCACATGCTTGAGTTCATCATTGTTGTTGTAGTAATCCCAAGGATTATAGCCTTGCTGGCGCAGGGCCTGAACCTCCTCCACGGTAAGACCGAAAATGAAAATATTTTCCGGCCCCACCTCTTCCTGAATTTCGACATTCGCTCCGTCCAGGGTGCCGATGGTCAGAGACCCGTTAAGGGCCAGTTTCATATTACCGGTTCCCGAGGCTTCTTTACCCGCGGTGGAAATCTGCTCGGAGAGGTCAGCGGCCGGAATTATTTGCTCTGCCAACGAGACGCAATAATTGGGGAGGAAGACTACCTTTAGTTTATCATTGATCCGTTTATCCTCATTAATGCGAGCCCCCACCGCATTGATGGCATGGATGATGTGCTTTGCCATCTCATACCCTGGAGCAGCCTTGGCACCAAAGATAAAGACTCTGGGCACCATATTCAGTTGCGGGTTGTGGAGGAGGCGCCGGTAAATTGTCAGAATATGCAGCAAATTCAAGTGCTGGCGCTTGTACTCATGGAGGCGTTTGATCTGCACGTCAAAAAGCGCATCCGGGCTAACCTCGACTCCGCAAAGCTCACGGATCACTGCGGCCAGTTTGACCTTGTTATCCCGTTTGACCGCCATGAAGTGTTTCTGAAAATCCTTATCTTTTGCCAGCGGCTCCAGCTTCCGCAGTTGATCAAGATTCGTCGGCCAGTCCGTCCCGATCGACTCATCAATGAGGCTGGAAAGACCAGGGTTACAATCCTTCAGCCAGCGACGGGGAGTAATGCCGTTCGTCTTGTTCTGGATTTTCTCCGGATACAGCTCGTTGAAATCATGGAAAAGGTCCTGTTTCAGCAGCTGTGTGTGAAGGGCCGCCACCCCATTGACGGCATGGCTGGCAACAACGGCAAGGTAAGCCATGCGCACCATTTTCGGTGCCCCCTCCTCGATAATCGAAAGTGCACTCTTTTTTCCATCGTCCCCCGGCCAGCATGCTTCCACTTCTTCCTCGAGAAAACGGCGGTTGATTTCATAAATAATCTGGAGGTGACGAGGCAGCACCTTTTCAAACAAAGGTACAGACCATTTTTCCAAAGCCTCGGGCAACAGTGTATGGTTGGTATAGCTGAAGACCTTCCGGCAAATCCCCCAGGCCTCATCCCACTCTATGCCCTCCTCATCCAATAGGATTCTCATCAGTTCCGGAACGGCAATCGCCGGATGGGTATCGTTCAGTTGAACCGCCACCTTATCGGCAACCAACTCAATCCGGTCATTCAGCATACGGTAACGGCGGAGGATATCGTGCAGCGAGCAGGCGACAAAGAAATACTGCTGCACCAAACGAAGCTCTTTTCCGTTCTCGGTCGTATCGTTCGGATAAAGTACCTTGGACACGGTTTCACTCATGGCCTTTTCCCTGACCGCTTCGACATAGCCCCCCTCATTAAAGGCCTTCAGGTCAAA
Source organism: uncultured Opitutales bacterium (assembly GCA_964499045.1). Taxonomy (GTDB): domain Bacteria; phylum Verrucomicrobiota; class Verrucomicrobiia; order Opitutales; family CAZCJJ01; genus CAZCJJ01. Next base: position 9,810 of record CAZCJJ010000082.1, read on the forward strand.
ATCATTGGAAGCCCGGGCCTCCCAGAGGCGGAGAAAATTCACTGTGTTCGCCCCATATCCGACAATCGGGATATCATAGGGTACCCCGATAATAGTCCGTGTGCCGACCCATTTCGGGAACCAGTCTCCCTTGTCGTCAAAATGGTACTCCACATGGCCATAGAGAGGGATCTCGACCTGATACTCCGGCCGCATGATTTCCCATGGGGTCCCGTTGTTGCGCCAGCTGTCCGGATGCTCCACCTGACGGCCCTTGACAAACTCCTGCCGGAAGAGCCCGAATTCATAATGAATCCCATAACCGACCGCCGGATATTCCATCGTCGCCATCGAATCAAGGAAACACGAGGCGAGGCGCCCGAGACCGCCATTGCCGAGCCCCATGTCACATTCTTCTTCCTGCAATTCGTTGTAATCCAGTCCAAGATCATTCAGGGCCTTGACCGTATGCTCGTACAGTCCCGAATTGTGCAGCGTATCAGTCAGCAGCCTGCCCATCAGGTATTCCAGAGAAAGATAATAAACTCGTCGGGTGTTTTCCCGATTATGCGTGGCCATGGTCTTCATGTAGCGCTGCAGCACCCGGTCACGGATTGAAAAACAGGTTGCCAGCCACCAGTCCCGCGGGCGGGCAGTGGTCGTGTCCCTCGCCAAAGTATAGGAGAGGTGGTTCAGAATGGAGTCCTTGATGGATTCAACATCACTGCCGATATTGAAATTGAAGCCCTTAACGGGCGTTTCTGCGGATTGCTTCATAGGAAAATAATACTGAGGATGGATAATAAACGGATGCAAAAGGTAATGAGTAAATCGTTGTTATGCCTCATTTCTTTCAAATCTCAAATGATTAATCAGAAATGCCTTTTAATTCGGCGGCCCTCCGACTGCAAAAAAATCGGCCTGCTCTGCCACACTGGCAGCGATTCTGCTCTTTTCTCAACCTTGACAAGAGGACAATACTCACCTTTTCTTTGATCGCTTTCATGACCATTGACGAAAAAACACCTGCCCAGCAGCCCCAAAGCTGCTTACTCACCGTCCAAAACAAGATGGGGATTCATGCGCGCCCAGCGGCCATGATCGTTCGTGTCGCCAACAAGTACCATGATGTCGAGCTTCTGGTCGAAAAAGACGAGGAGCAGGTGAACGGCAAGAGCATTATGGGGCTCATGATGCTGGCTGCCGGCCAGGGGTCTAAAATTAAGTTCATCGCCACTGGCAGCGAGGCGGACAAGCTTCTGGCTGAAATGGAAGAACTGTTTGGCCGCAAATTCGAAGAAGCTTGAGACTCTGGAGGATTTGCCATTTGAGATTTCAAATTTGAGAAATCTCCCATCCTGTCCGATCCCCATTACGGAATCCGCATTTCCGTGATATTTTTACAGCCTTTTCACAATTGCATAAGCAGTTGCATTCAGGCAACTTAGGTAGGGTTTTGAGCATTAAACCCTAGTCAAACAATAAGCAAAGTGCCTATTGTGTTGCTAAAATCCCCTACCTACCCCAGTCTTTTCCCTCATAGAAGGTTTGTTCATACATACCATTAGCAGCGGGAATGAAGAATGTTAGATACGGGCCAACGGGGGATGATTTGCTTTAGATCGGATGCCTTGCATATGGCAAGATCCCGATCCCCAGCCTTCACCTTGGTTGAAATCATGGTCGTCGTCGTTATTGTCGGCATCCTGGCCGTTATGCTGGTGGCAGGGTTTCGCCACATTCGTGAGACCACCCAGAATTCAAGATTACTCAATGATTTTCGCATATTTGAGTACGGATTCCTCAACTACAACATGACTCACGGTATATGGCCGGACAGTCCGGGTCCGGGAATTCTCCCTCCCCAAATGCTTGATCTCATTAAGAGAAACGACTTTGAAGGCAATAATTACGTCAAGGGGATTTGGGTCTGGGAAGGCCCCGGCAGCTCAGGAGACTTTGTTGCGGCCATAACCTTGGCGAATCCGGACGTCACCGCAGAGCAAATGACCAAGGTGGATGAGCGTCTGGATGACGGCAATCTTTCCTCTGGACGTTTCCGGGCCAACCTTACGCCCGGTTCCTATACCTTGATTATTCAGGAGTAGAAAGATTTTTGGGGTTCTGCTACGTGCCAAATCAGGAGATTAAGATTATAATGCCTCTCGCGGAGCACAGGGCACACGGAGACATCCGCTCACAAAGCAATGTCTCTGGGATCTTCGTGCTCTTGTGAGAGAGAAAAACCTATCCACCACTACTCCAGGGACTATTGCGTAAACGGGATAGGGCTGCAAAACTCCTGGCAGCCTCAGCGTACAGCGTAGCCCTTTTCCTGAATCGCCTTCTGAATCGCATCGAAAACAGGTCCGGTTTCCTTGTCGGAAAGTGTTTTCTCCGGCGATCGGAACTGCAGGCTGAAAGCCAGGCTCTTCTTTCCTTCTGGCAAGCCTTTGCCCTGATAAAGATCAAAGAGCTTCACATGCTCGACCACAAAAGTGTCTCCTGCCCGTTTTCGGGCCACTGATTCCAGGTCTCTACGGACCGTTTCAGCCAAGGCTTCCACGTCCACAATCAAGGCGAGATCCTTGATTGCGGGAGGGAAACTGGTAAAGGTCTGCAAGCGAGGAGCCTTGCGCTTGCGCCTCAAGACTTCCGGTTCAAAAAACAACTCACCCGCAAGAACCCGGCCTTCAATGCCCATCTCCTTCAGGAGCCCCATACTCAGAAGTCCGGCATTTGCCATGTAGCCCGTTTTCAGCCAACAGGACGCTGAGGCGGCATGTCCGGGTTGCCAGCAAAGCCTAACCGGGTCCACGAGTTCAAAGTTCAGATCCCCCACCCCTGCCAAGGCGGCAATATGGTTCACCCAATTGCGTGCCATATAGAAATCAGGAGCGGAGCGCTCACGCCAGTGTCGCTCTTTTGAGTCCACCACGGTGACAAAGCAAACCGAAGCCAGCTCCCGGAGTTCTCCTTCGGCGAAACGGAAGACCCGCCCCACTTCAAAAAGCCGGTCAACCGGATTGGCATTGTTTAAATTACTCCGGAGAGTCTCCAGGAGTCCCGGCAAGAGCGAAAGCCGCAAGTGGCTCTGTTCACTGGTAAGCGGATTGGCCAATTTCAGATGTGCTGGCATATCCGCCTGATACCATTGCTCAATCAAGGCACCATCCATCAAGCTGTAGTGGTAGCATTCGTTGAAATGCTGCCCCACCAGATAATCCGTTGCCTTGCGATTGAAGACTGAAAGTGCATCGTCCTCACGGTTCAGCCCGGGTCCCTGCACCACCGATTCCGGTATTTGCGTTGTCCCGTGGAAACGAATGAACTCTTCGACCAGATCAATCGGCCTATCCACTTCCGGACGAAATGAGGGTACGGTCACCTGCCACTCCCCGGCAGCCAGATCAGTGACCTCAAAGCCGAGGCGGGTATATATACTACGGATTGTTTCATCCGGAATATCGAACCCGCAGACCTCACGCACATAATCGGGAGAAAGCACGATATTGCGGTCAGCGCGGGGCGCTTTCCCTTCTGACAGTACCGGACCGGACCATTCGCCGCCTGCCACTTCAAGAATCAAGTCCAGCGCCCGTTGGGCCCAGAACAGCACTCCGCCCGGGTCCACGTCGCGGGTGAAACGTTGGGAGCTGTCGGTATGCAGGTTCAGCTTGCGGGTGGTTCGCCGGACAGAGCCCGGCAAAAACCAGGCACTTTCCAAAACCACATCCACCGTGCTCTCATCCACCTCGGCATCCACACTACCCATGACTCCTGCAATCACCAATGGACGCTCCGCATCGGCAATCACCATCATTCCGGAATCCAGTGTTCTTACTTTGTCATCCAGAGTAACTAGGCCCTCCCCTTCAACCGCATTGCGGACAAGGAGTTGTCCTCCCTTTATTTTCGCCGCATCAAAGGCATGCAAGGGTTGACCGCCCTCAAGCATGACAAAATTCGTCACGTCCACCACGTTGTTGATCGAACGCAACCCGACGCTCTCCAGCGCCTTTTTGAGCCACTCCGGACTGGGCCCCACCTTAACCCCGCGAATACTGTGGGCGGTGTACAACGAACAGGCATCCGTCTCAATTGAAACCCTTTGCAGCAGTCCCTCGCCGTTGGATTCGCGTGAAGCGATTTCCGGCAGTTTGAGTTTCAACCCATAATAGGCGGCCAGCTCACGCGCCACGCCGATATGGCTCAGGCAGTCTCCGCGGTTCGCAGTCAGCTCCAGTTCAAAAACCACATCGCTGTCGGTGAAGACCGCATTCATCGGGGTTCCGATTTCCGGCCTGTTATCCAGAATCATCAGGCCCGCATGGTCTTCTCCCAGGCCCAGTTCACGGGCGGAACACATCATTCCCTGTGACTCCACCCCGCGCAATTTGCTTTTCTTGATTTTAAAATCGCCCGGCAGTACACAGCCAACCAGAGCCACCGGCACGCGGTCGCCCACCTTGTAATTACTCGCACCGCAGACGATCTGCACGGGATCCGACTCCGGATGCACCTTCACCTGGCACACACCGAGACGATCCGCATTCGGGTGCTGCTCACGTGAAAGCACCTCGCCCACCACCAGATTCTCCATCGGCGGCAATCCCAATTGCTCGATGGACTCGACTTCAAGTCCGAGCATCGGCAGGGCCTCTGCAATGTCTTCCACGCTGGCGGACAAATCAACGTAACGCTTTAACCAATTGAGTGAAATTTTCATGATCGAATAAGAGTTGGGACAGCCGACGGAGCCCGCTGCCCGGGTTGCACTCAGGCAAACTGTTTGAGGAAGCGCAGATCGTTTTGATAGAAATAGCGGATGTCATCGATTCCATGCAGCAGCATGGCGATTCGCTCAATCCCCATACCAAAAGCATAGCCAGTCCACTCCGATGGATCATAGCCAACTGCTTCGAATACCTTGGGGTCAACCATGCCACATCCCATGATCTCCAGCCAGCGGTTACTCAGTTTTCCCAGATTTGGAGACATCAGATCCATTTCAAAACTGGGTTCCGTGAAAGGAAAGAAGCTGGGGCGCAAACGTGTTTTCACATCCCGGCCAAACATTTCACGGACAAAAAAGTCCAGCAAAGCCCGCAGGTCTTTGATCGATACCTTGTGGTCAACGTACAGGCCTTCAACCTGATGGAAGTTCGCACTGTGGGTGGCATCGACTGTATCCCGGCGAAAAACACGTCCGGGTGCGATAATGCGGATCGGCGGCGTTTCCTGCAACATCGTGCGGATTTGCACCGGGCTGGTGTGCGTCCGCAGGATATAAGATTCCTCTGCCCTGCGGGAAACATTGCCGACTGCCAGCTCCCTGGGCAAAAAGAGCGTGTCCTGTGCGTCACGGGCCGGGTGGTCCTCCGGCGTATTCAAGGCATCAAAGCAGTACCACTCTGTTTCGACCTCCGGACCTTCCGCCACAGTAAATCCAACCTTGCGAAAAACGGCGGTGATCGCGCGGCGCACCTGAGTCAGGGGGTGCAGTGTACCAGGGCCGCCGTCGGGACTGGGCAGGGTGGGATCAATGGGAGCACCGAGGCGGGCGGCTTGCTCCAATGCTTCGATGCGGGCCAAGGTCTCCCTGAAAGCCTGCTCAATGGCCTGCTTGGCTTCATTGAGCAACT
>CAZCJJ010000083.1:0-15421 GCA_964499045.1 uncultured Opitutales bacterium
TTCAGGGCGCGCCTTGCGCTTCATCGCTTCTGAGCTTCGTGAATATTCCAGGCTAGGGTTTCGCCCTCCTCCGATATCCGAACTTCGATATCCGAACTACGAACTACGATATCCGATCGAGTAAAGGCTTGAAACCTCGGGCGCCGAGCTCCTCTATTGAGCTATCGTCTATGTCGCCCCTTACCCTTGGAATTGATCTCTCCACCCAAAGCTGTTCCGCGTTGGTTATTGATCCGACTGCGGGGAGGGTTGTGGCGGAGGCTTCTGTTAACTACGGCCGGCAACTGCCGCAATATGGGGCTCCCTCGGGCTTTATTCCGGGCGGAAGCAACGGGGAGGTCCACGCCGATCCGCGCATGTGGCTGGATGCACTCGAACAGCTGCTCAGTGAACTGGGCACACAATGCGATCTGTCCCGAGTGGACGCAATCAGCGGAGCGGGGCAGCAACACGCTTCGGTTTACCTCGGACAGGGTTGGCTGGAGGCAATCCGGCAGCTTGATCCGCAGCAAAGCCTCGCGTCACAACTTGCACCCTGCCTGACCCGGGCAACATCGCCCATCTGGATGGATACTTCGACCGGGGTGCAATGCCGGGAAATCGCGGAGGCCGCCGGAGGGGCCTCAACGGTTGTTGCAAAATCCGGCTCCCTACCAACTGAACGTTTCACCGGACCCCAGATCCGGCGTTTTTGGCAAACCAACCCCGATGCCTATGCGGACACAACCCGCATACACCTGGTCAGTTCCTTCCTTGCCTCCGTGATCACAGGGAACGATGCCCCGCTCGACACCGGTGATGCGGCAGGGATGAATCTGCTCAATGTCCACCGCTGGAACTGGGACGATGAACTGCTCGCCGCCACCGCCCCGGACCTGCGCCAGCGTTTACCTCAGGTCGTTGATGGGAAGACACAGATCGGTACCCTTGCCGACTACTTTGTACGGAAGTTTGGCTTCAAAGCGGGAACCCCTGTTATCGCCTTTACCGGGGACAACCCGGACAGCCTCGTTGGCATGGGAGCCAGCCAGCCGGGGAAAGCCGTGATTTCCCTCGGCACCTCCGACACTTTTTTTGCTGCCATGCCCGCCGTGGTAACCGACCCCGACGGCTTTGGTCATGTGTTCGGCAATCCACTGGGCGGAGCCATGTCGCTGCAATGTTTCGTCAATGGCTCGCTCGCCCGCGAGGCAGTACGCGACCGCTTTGGGCTCGACTGGACCGGCTTCACCACAGCCCTGAAAAGCACGCCACCGGGCAATAAGGGTCGACTCATGGTCCCCTTTTTCCGGCCTGAAGTCAGCCCCCGGTTCGACTGCGATGCACCATTACTGAGAGGCGATGACCAGTTTTGCCGCTGGGAAGAGCCCGCCGCCGCCATACGCGCCTGTGTTGAAGGTCAGTTTATTAACATGAATCTTCGCAGTGCATGGATGCAATTATCCCCCGAAACAATCTATTTGACTGGCGGGGCTTCGCGCAACGATGCCATAGCACAGGTCGCCGCCGATGTTTTCCAAGCCCGTGTTGAACGGCTTGCAGTCAGCGGCTCTGTCGCACTGGGCGCGGCCCTCAGAGCCGCCACCTATGGTCTGGGAGAAAACCTCCGGACACTGGAATCCCTTTTCTGCCAGCCGATAGCCGGTAGCGGCCTTGATCCCATCGCCCCCCATGACACTTACATTGAGCCTATGCAGCACTTTGCCGGGCTTTGCCAGCAATGAGCATCACCTCCCTCATTTGGCCCAAAGAATAATTCGGGACGGAACCGGAAATGCATGCGATTTCACATATAATGGATCCGATGGGCATTCTCCTTCAATAACCGTTCATTGTACTCATCTCCCCCGTCCACATTCGCACTCATGAAGACCGGAGGAAGAATGCCCCTTTCAACCATTATCTTCACAGCCTCGACAACAATTGCATTAGCGAGAGCACAACCCGTAACCGTCGACAAAGGGCCGATGCGCCCGGAAAATCCCTCCAAACTAACAACTGCATCCCCATAGGGCACACCATTATCAATGACAACATTGCAAACTTCAGAAAGCTTTTGGCCTGAGGGATGACGGCTTTCCACCGCACTTGAGTAAGCAATGGATGTTACTCCAATTGTAATAACCCCCTTCTCAGCAGCCTTAAGGGCCATATCAATGGCTACGGAATTCCGGCCTGAGGTGGAAAAAATCAAGAGCAGATCGCCCTTTGCCGCTTTGCTCCCATTTAAAAGCTCAGCCCCAAGTCCAGGTAACCTTTCAATTCTCGAGGTCATCGTCAAAGGTCTGACCGATAGATTCATGCCGTGAGGATAGATTGGGTTAACAAGCATGAGCCCACCGGTGCGGTAGACCATCTCTTCTGCCATTATAAAAGAGTGCGATGCGCCAAAGGCGAAAATGCTCCGGTCTTTCTCAACCGTACCTGCCATTAACTCCGCCGCCGCCCGGATAGTATCCCTTTGCGTTTCCGCAATACTCCTGACCGTATCAACAATGCTATTAAAATAACTGTCTGCGGACATATCAAAATCCCCTCTCCTCGTATTGTTTCATACTCCTCTCATTATGCTCAGCCCCGCCGTCCCGGTTTTGACTGACCAATACACTGGGAGGATTACCGGAAGCTGCTGCCTTCTCCATCGCCCTACCCCATAGCATCCAGGCACTGCAAGCCATCGCCACACCTGATAATGGCATCACCTCGGTATCAATACCAGTGATTGAGACAGCGGCATCGCCATAAGGAACACCGATGTCTATGTTGATATCACCAGCTTCGCAAAGGCTCTTGCCGGACGGATGCAGCGGCTTGACTTTGGAGGAGTAAGCGATCGACGAAAAAGTTATCACGCGCACCTTCCGCTCCCTGCAAGCCAAGGCCAACTCAACCGGCTCCCTGTTTCGACCGGATACTGATGAAAGCAGCATCACATCATGTTCTCTCAAGTTACTTAAACCGATCGCCATCCGTGCCCGCTTCAGATCGAGATCAGGATCAATGTCCTGTCCCTTCCGGCATCCCGGGACAGGGCTCTCCACATCAAATGAATAATGGAAACGCTTCACTGAAGCGAGGCCTCCCGCCCGAAATATCGAATCCCCTTCGATACCATGGCCAAACTTGTGGCAGTAGATGACACCACCTGTCCGCCATGCTTCGACAACGAAGTCAGCAGCCTGATTGACCGCATCAAGTTGGGTTTTCTCAAGGTGATCGAGGAGCGATCGTACTTTGTTTAGATAGGTAATAGGTACCATAATAATAAATCAGTTTGAGTTTATTGATTTGAAGGATTCCAAAAGCCGATTCCCGAACTCAAGGTATTGTTTTTCCTCCAGCAGCCCTTTGGCCCCCGCCAATGCCGTTCCCACTACTGCCGGATAATCAGTCAAACGCTTGAAGCTGAGATTGGGTGCAAATTTCCTCACATTCTCAACAAGCCGATGCCAGATAATGGCTGAACGGCACAGAACACTCCCGGTACCGATTAAGGTATGGCCTGCGTCCAGAGCATTGCCTGAGTCAAGGGCATCAAACACCGTTACCGACAGCTCATCTGCCGCGCTGCATAATATCTCCATACTGACCCTATCCCCCGCCTCAGCCTCAGCGTTCACAATTGGAGCCAATGAGGCAACCGTCATTCTGTCGTGCAGGTTTAAATTGAAGTGTGCCAGACGGTGCCATTGCTCATCTGAGATTTTTGATTTAACCGCAGAAACCAGGGATGTGGCGTGACGCTTGTGCATCATACTCCTCGAAACAGCCCGGAATGCAGACTGACCAATCCAGAATCCGCTGCCGAAATCACCAACGAGCGGCCCCAGCCCATCCAGACGGGGCAGATGAAGATCAGGCAATACCAGTTCCGCAAAGGCTCCGGTTCCGGACAACAGGACAATGCCGTATGACTCTCCGGCCAGCGCCAACGCTGCCTGAGACTCTGTCACCGAAATGAATTTCGCATCAACATCTTCGCTCCTGACAATATCCCCGGCATTAAAATGCCTCTCCCCTGTTAAAGCAATATAGAGCGGATCGGTGAAATTGCCGACAAGTGGAAAGCAAGCTGAACTTATCGCCGTAATATGCCTGCCCGTCACATCTTTTCCCGAGTGGCAGTTCCACTTCAAGGCCGTGCCATCAGGAGCAATAAGCAATGCAGCACATTTTGTACCGCCAGGGTCAATTCCAAGTAAATGCCTCATCCGCGCTTCCATCGGGCCAGATTGTCGTCCTACCTTACGCCTGTTTCAGGCAAAAGATTTTGTTGTTCAAGGATTATTGTTAAGAGGGCGACCATAGACCCTGCTTATATTACCATAAGGCGAACCTGACGGAGCTGCCATCCAGCTCCGCCAGGTTCTGGTTACTACGGAAAAATTGATTTACAGATACTTCACACGCGGGAGGTACTTCTCAACGTAACGAGCATTAAGTTCATCGCCGCCCGGTGCATTGGCACTCGACCACACCGGTGGCACACAGCCCTTCTTAACACAGAGCTTCACCGTCTCAATTTCCAGCCGATGGGCAATGTAGAAGTCCGTGATATTCGAAACCGGGGCTATTGGAGTTTCAAAGCCCTCAACTTTGATCAGCGCATCGCCGACCGGGTTGAAATCATCAATGCATACATCAGCCAGATCAAACAGGTTCTGCTTATTGGGATGGCGGATGAAATGATCCTCCGGCATCTCATCCTGCCAGTACGAAGAACTGACCGCGATAATCTTCGCCCCCGCCTCCTTGGCTTCCATCGCGGCGTCAATAGTTGCAGCATTGATGCCGATGTTATGGAAAATAATAAGCACTTCACCTTTTTGGATGCGGAAATATTTAACAATGCTTCGGCCATAATTAACGGTCCTCTCCAGCTCAAGGTACTTTAAAGCCTGATTAAAAACAGACAGGCCAGGCTCCATGACCGGGTTGATATTAGCCAGTCCGCCAGCCCGGAAAAACATCTCACCCATAACCAGCGTGGTGTGCCCACCGCCACCATAGACGTGTATGAGTTCATCCCTCTGAATCGCCTCACTCATCAGTTCGGCAGCAGCCTTAATGTTGTCCAGCTGCTCAGATTCTATTCTGCGGAGTAGATCAATAACCTGCTCCAGATAACTTTTGTCACTCATATCCATAATTTATTTAAGTTGGTATCCCTTACTTGATTCTGTACTTGTCTGATAAAACTTCGCCGTAACCCTCCCCAAGCATATCCCACATTTTAAGTGCATTCGGAGCAGCAAGAACGGTTCCGTGTCCCCCTCTATAGGTCCATGCAAAAAGGCTCTCAACGCCCATGTTCGCGTAAAGATGAACAATCTCCTTAATTTCCTCCAACTGCTCGGGCTGGTTATGGTAATTCATCAGCCAGCGCTGCGAGCCCTTACCGTACTTGTTCGCAACATCCAGGGTCTTCTGAGTAATATCCCTGAAGTAAGTACGCGGCAGGGAATAATTTAGAATCGTTGTACTGAAGACGTCAAACTCGTCCACCCGGCAAACCTTATTCCAATCATCATAGCCTCTCTTTTCCTGGACATAGTAGTTGTTGATAGTGGCATGCACGCAGCAGACAATCGTGGATTGGGGCTTAATACGTTTAATGCGCTTCGAGGCCTCCACCAGGATGGAAAGGGCGTTGTCCTGCCTGAAGGCAATCACCTCCGGGGTCATCTGGCGCGGCATCTCGTAGCCAAAGCGCTCATTGAAGTCCCGCTTGCAAATGGGGCACCGGCATGCCCAGTCATCCCCCGCACTACCGGTGATGGAAGCGTAACTCTTTGGCAGTGCGTAATGCGGTTCATCCCAGAAGAAACCGTCCGCTGGAACTTCTTCAGCCAGCTTCTCGCAGATTCGGTAGAAATATTCCCTGAATGAGCTGGTGTGAAAGCAGGCAGCAGGGAGCAACTCATCGGTAAAGGCGGACACCTGTCTGTTGCCAGGATTGTTGTTGAGGAAAAGACTGGGAGGCTCCCCGCCAAACCACTTCCCGATTCCCCATGTATCCAGATATACCTTGAGGCCGAGATTCTTCGCAACCTTGGCAATTTCAATGATATTGGGAAACCAGAAGTCGATATCAAACTCTGAAAGAGCCAGGATCACCGCATTGCAGTTGTGATCGATCATCTCCTTAAAATCCCTCTCCGCATGCTCAGGATAACTGATTCCGTAGTAACTTACACCTGTTTCTTTAACGCTCATCTTGCTATGCAATTTAATGTTTAACTTATGCTTAAAATATTGGTTAGACCATTGGGCTTGTGAGGGCCTTTCTGGCACCAAGATCAACGGTCTTGTCATAATAAACGGAATCGTAGGCCGCATTCATGACCTTAACCGCGGCGATTCCGTCCTCCAAAGTTGATTCGGGATGCCGCAGCTCTCCCCTTACGGCCTTTGCAAAGCTTCCCAGTAACGAATCCCGTTTCTCCACCGGATTCGCATGCACAATCAAACGATCCGGAGAATCGCAATTGTGTCCCAGTACATAAAGGGGATGATCAAAATAATCAGCCGAGTAAAATCCCTTGGTTCCCGTTATCTTGAGATTACACTCCAGGGACTTCGGCCAAAGCAACTTGCGTGTCTCTCCCCTTTCTTCCTGATTTGAATAAGACGGATTAATCATGTACTTGATTTGATCCTCCATCTCACCGGCAATAACCATATGATCCTCAACTTCCAGATAGCTCCGCTGGTTCCGTGCTGACATTGCCCGCACGGTCTGAAACTCCCTACCCAATACCCATCTGAGCAGGTCAAAGGGGTGGGGGTGATCTGTAAGTGCGCCCCCACGGTAAATGTCAGCCCCGGGATACAGGGGAATCCGTTTCCCGTAGGAAAGCTCCGGCACCCCCCAATTCGGATAATAGCAGATCGGGCACTGTGAGATATTACTCATGTAAACAGACTTGATTTCCCCAAGTTCACCGGACCGCACAAGGTCCCTCGCGTAGGTAAATTGCGGGGAAAAGTGCAGTTCGAATTCAACCTGAAATATCCGCTCTGACTTCTTTTGCAGTTGAAGCAGCTTCTCACATTCCTCCTCATCCATGGAGACGACCTTCATGCTGTAAATGTGCAGATTGCGCTCAAAGGCCTTCACACACATCTGGTAGTGATCGCTATTGTCCGATCCAACCATGATGGCGTCCGCGTCCGGGTGTGCTTCCAGCATGTTGTCGATATTCGTGTAGTATGCCAAATTCGCGGAATCCCCCACCAGCCCCCGGAAGCGGTTCAGCCTCGCCTCATCACTGTCGGACAGCGCGAGGAATTCGACACACCCCTTCAGATCAGAAATTCCACGAAGATAACCGGCCACATGCGGATTCGCACATCCGGCAACGATCATTTTAACTGGTTTCATTGCTGTCCTTTCAATACTTGCTCAAGTTGATTCTTGATTCTTGGTTCGACTAGATTGCTGTCCCCATGAGGCAAGCAATGGAAGCCTACCATTTGGCGACTATCGTCTGTAACCAGCATGGAGCCGTCACAGGACTGATGTCCGACCAGAGGCCGGTTGGTCAGCCTCCCGCGTTCACAGTCCACCTGCAGATAGCAGAGATGCTCCGCTTCGAGTGGAAGTGATTGATTCAGCTCAAATTCAGCCACCACACGATTGTCCAGACGAGCGATTCCCAATAGGATGTCACCTCCCCCTGCGACTTCAACATGTACGGATTCCAGCAATCCTGAGCCCAGTGACTCGGTTATTTCGATCATTCCCCCGAGCACTCCATACGCAAAATCCTCATGACTGGCCTTCATGTCCCTAGGCAACTGCCAAGTGAAGCGGAGGGACGAGACTTGCCCTGCCACATCGGCATCCAGCATTTGCTTGAACTTACGATAAACCCCCCATTCCTTGAACGGGACGGGTTTTTGTATTGAATTACCCTTGCGCATATAATCCTTTAATAGCTATTTCCTGCTGTTGGTTGCTTTTAATTCCTCGATCTGCCTCGCCACACGGTCCCTGTATTCCAGGAGTGCCTCAGGATCCGGGTTATAATGGTCGATTGCTGTCGCAACATTTGCCGGTACCGAAAGCAGTGCCTTCGCCTCATGCAGCGAGGGGTGGCCAGATTGGCTGGCTTCCAGCTCATGCGCCAGAGCCTCCAGTAGTTTCAGGTACTCGTAATCCTCGAGGCCATCCCGCAGATTTTCCAATCGCAAGGACGGGTATATACGGCCATCCGGAGCCGGATACATGTAGTTACCCATCCCGTTTCGCCACTTCCTCGTCCCATGCCTCATGTGATAAATGAAGGGTCTCCATTCAGCGTCCGGCCAACTGTTCCGGATATCCATATTGGTTGCCCATTCCCTGTTAATGCACCAATATAGGATGCCCTCTATGTTGTACATATAGCTGAGTGTCATGATAATCCGATTATCAAAGACAGGGTAATCCAGAAAGAAGTTAGGCATGGGGTGCTGCGGATCATCTGCTGCATACCACCAGATTTCCGCCCCGTTCTCTCTTAACTCCTCCAGCAAACGTACGTTATCGCTGTCTGCAAAATAGCTGAAAAGGGGAACCCAGACATTGTAGAGTTCACGCAGCTCTGGTATCGGGAAGGAGGTCTGCATCATCCTCAGCCAAGGATAAGCCTTCGATAGCATCTCAACTGCCTGAGTCGCCGCTGGCAAATTTCGCCTCATATGGTGAGCGAGTTCATCAGATCCATAAAAGTAGAGATCGTCCAACATCCCCATATCCCGAATGGTGTTAATCAGTTCATCGTACTTAGACATTTTATCCTGAAGGGCTTCCCCTTCGAGCACATTACCACCCCATCCCATAAGCGTGAAGAAGTTGGTTCTGCCTTTGAGTTCCTCCAGGAAACGCGGCTCCGGTTCTATGGATTTCCTGGTGTAGATGTTGTTCGGAGGTATGCGGTATTTCAGAAGAAAATCATAGATTCCCATCGTTTGCTCGTCTGACAATTCACTCAGCCCATACCATTCGGTATAGTAATGGTCAAAGAAGGAGAATGCCACCGGTATGGATCCCTTCACCGGCAAGGTGAAGTCATACACATTCAGCGTGACATTGACTTCCTCCAGATAATCCTGCCCGAAAACCGTGACCGTACCCGTATAGGTCCCGGCCTTTGTTTCAGGTGCCACATAAATCCGCACAAAGACAGGGGTGAAATCTTCCGCCTCGACGGAAAAGAAATCCTCTCCTTCCATAATGACATCAGGGATGGCCCCCACAAAGTCGACAGGGATATCTGGCGCCTCAGTGGTAATACTTCTCACCCACCCCCATTCGATATGGGAGGCCTCGATAACATTTCCATTCTGACCCTTCAAATCCGACAGGTCAAGGGACAGGAATTCTGTTCCGTAGTCCGGGTTTCCAAGCACCAGAATCTGGAAACCCTCATACTCATTACGAGCCGCACTGATATGGACATCACGCGACAGATCAAGCAGTGATTCGACAAAATCTTCCCGCTTCTCAATGCGCTTCACGGCTGGCAGTGCTAGGGTATAGAAGGGAGCATCCGTAGAACCCGCCCTCTCCTCGAAGAGATCACGATACAGGGCCTTCAGACGCTCCTGGCGCTCCATCCTTAGGACAGACTGCTCCAGCTCATAGATCTCCATCCGGTCTTTATATATAGCGAGATTGTCCTGCCATAAGCCCCTTGCCTCAACACTGGTGTCAATGGCATTGCCCTGATAAATTTTAATCTCATCAATCAATCCATAAAAAGGGAATCCCTTGATTCCCCCTGGCCTTGATCCTTCCCCAATATACAGTGGATGCTCATTTGCCAGCAGGCTCTTTTGCCTTTTGCCGGATTCATAGCCACCTACGGATCTTTCCTCGCCATTAACAACCATGCGGACGTTACCATCCTTGTAATGAATATAAATTTCGTACCACTCATCGTCTTGAAGTATATCCGATGTGGCATAGACAATCCATTGACCGCTGGCATCCATAGTTTTGAGTTCCAGCTTTCCATCCCGGATATCCACAAAGTAGTTGATTTGGTTCGGCTCCACACGGCGATCCCCCTTCCACAGAATGGTGCGATAACTCTCAACACGGGAAGGCTTAATAACACAGTATATGGTGAAATCATTCTCCAAGTTCGGAGCTAATTCAGACTCCACTTTCAGATAGCGTCTGACACTACCGAGTGAAATCGCATTGCCGAAGACCCCCGGCTGAATCAACTCACTGCCTTCGCCTCCATAGATCCTGGCATGGGCAGTCCCTGCCTGATCCTTGATCCATCCCCCGGAGGCAACTTCATCAAAGTTCCAGTGCAATATTTTTTCAGCCATGACAGTTGACATCATGATGGCCATAATGGCCCAGGCACATCCTATGTATTTCATCGTTTGATTTGCTGTTTTTTCCATTGGTATAATTCTAAATTATCTCGATCCTCTGCTTAACTGGGGCTGACCTTGGTTAGGCCGATTCATATGACGCACATCCTCCGTCACCATCCTCGCCTGAAGAGACCCGTTATGGTTATTCTCTACAAAAAAGCAGGTGGCACGCATGCCATCAAATATGCTGATCCTTCGGGTAATATAGTCATGCCCCTCCCCCTCTCCTCTTGGGCGGGCGACAAGTACCCTTGCCGATCGTCCGCCATCAAGCTCCACAGGGACGATTTTGGAGGAACGTGGCATAATGTCGTAAGTATTCCCATTCAACCGAATCGCTAGTTCAGTCGCGGTGAAATTAACTAAACGAAGGGAATTACGCGGGAAAATCTCAAAACTTTCATCTAACACCATGGCCTGATAATCGTTATTGAGCAGGTCCGCAGGGACTAGAAGGATCAACGCATGTGAAACCCCATCAGGAACCTTAACTTTCCCCGCAACCGGTGGCCTGTCATCTTCCACTTCAGGATAGAAGGGCCTCTTGAGGAAAACCACCTCTCGTCCGCTGCTTAATTCGAAGGTTCCTGACCTCGCCCCATAAGGAACCAAAAATGGCTCCGTTGTGCGTCCCCCCTGCCACAGGTAAAGCTCCGCACCTTCCGGAAATTCATCGCCATCCTGCAACTGAAATACATCCGGCAAATTCGTGCCCGCATCCCACACCATTGCGGATAGACCCGAAGCCGGAACCGATGGCTCCTCAATGCCATGGGTACCTGCGGTCATGCCTGCCAGCACCAGTGCCAGCATAGCAAGGGTCGTCGACCGTTGTCGTTTAAATTTCATTTTCTGCCAGCCATCTGAATGCAATGATTTCAAACCTGCGCCCCATCCTGCTGTTCACTCCCGTCAACGACGGATCATTAGGTTTCATCCACGGTGGATTGATCGGATCGACATACTCCGGTACGCGCTGAACGATCGCTTCGCACCATGCTTTTGCTTGAACGGTATTCCCTGTCAGTGGATTCGTCACATCCCCGTAAGCCCGGATAACGAAGGTGTCCGACCTGACCGATAGAAACGGCCCAATGGCTGTAAGCAGATCAGCCTGAGTGATGTAGCCCGGTGCATTTTTCCCGCGGAAGCCACTTTGGCCCAAGGCGGAATCTGCGCGAACAGCTTCCGGGAAGTTCCACTCCGGTTCGGATGCCAAAGTTGTGCCAAAGCGTTGCTCGGGACGGCCTGTTGTGTTCAGCCCGGAGCGGTCTATCGCAGCCTGCAAAGGACCGCGGAGAGCCAGCTCCCTGTCCGTTCCCGGCTTCCGGTTCACGAATTCACCCAGAGACCGGAAGGGCCCTCTTTTGCGGACTTCGGCGACAATTTCCTCCGCCAATCGTCTTAGGGGACTCGGGCTCACCCCATCTGAGCCAACCTCATTGGATATGCCTCCAAACCCACGCCAGAAGTCTCCCTGCTCGTCAACACTGAGCTCTCCCATGGGGAAAGCGGACCGTAAAATAGCCGCCAAGCCACTTTCTCCATCATAGGAGGCATCCTGCCCCGATGCCCCGGATTTAAGATCGGTATAGGCAATATCCATTCCCTGATTGCCGGAGAGGACTGCCATCCACGCTTCGGGTGAAGTGGAATTTACATTGAATGCACCATCCACCATGAAATAGGCTGCCGCCTGGCTGGATTCGCCCAAGGCACTTTGAATCCCGCTGGTTAACTCTTCGAGGTTCGGGCGCATCCTTGGATTGCTCAAAGAACCCGGAGAAAGGATTTGGGCCGGATTGAGCAGTGTGGAAAAGAAATAGTTATCCCAGAGGGCGTTGTTCAATTGCCACGACATATCCACCCATTCTACGGTTACGGTTCCTCCATACCCATCTCCACCCGTGGATGACTGAATCACTTTATCTGGATCAATAAACGGATGAGCCCAAGAATTCCCAGCGGCAAATGAAGGTGCCACCGAATGAGGGCTGAAATCAATATGCTGCAATTCCGCCAGCGACTGCCACGTCTCCCCTGTTCTAAGAAGATGAAAGAGGGGCATGGAATAGCGCGGGATACCATCCTCAGTTTCAATAATTGCATCCGGTTCCCAGAGATTAAACTCATCAAAGTTACTATTGTTACCATAATCAACCCGGGCGGCATAGAGGTAAGTGGACGCGAAATGTCCTGTATTCTGGAAGAATGATATATGTCGAGGAGCCCTGAGATTGAAATGAGCCAGCGTATACACGGGACCGTTCTTAGTATAGGACTCGTTCGAGGTTGATCCTTTCAACCAAATGAATTCCCTCACCTGCTTATCCGTGCTGTCCGAAAGGTAGGTTGTTGGAGCAGTACCAAAAGGAGCCATATACGGTTGTACATGCACCAGATTGTTTCCATCAGCAAAACCAGTGGATACATCATGTTTCTTGTGCAATATAATAGATCGGTAAAGCGCACGGCTCACCATCCTCAGTGTTGCCGATGGAGCATCAGGAACTACCAACTGGGGATTCTGGCCGGAGTCTGGACGCACCCAGGCATAAGAATCCGAGTTGTAACCCTCCGCCAATACGGGGTGAGCCAGAGTCAAGTACTCCTGAATTCCGCCCAGTGTGAAAATCTTGATTTCACCTGCTTCGAAACTGGTATTAATCTCGAATCGTAAATCGTTTTGGCCGGCACCACGATGACCATTCGCATTGGGCGGTAAAAGCTGGTTAATATGAATGTAGTTATTACTTCCCGGCTTAAGGTCAGAGCCATTGATCTGAATACGAACCTGCGGTGTCAGCATATTCCCCGAAGAATTATAGGAGGGATAGCGGATAATATACCGGGCCTGATTAATGCGGGCGTTATACGGATTCGCCAGAACAAGCACCGGGGCCACTGTAAAGCGGGCACGGTCCTGAACAACCGGAGCGGCATAATTATAAATCAACCCCATGGACAATTCCGATGCGACAATGATCGGCATAATCCCATGTTCCTGAGCCCAGCTGTTCAAATAGCCGCCAAAAGAGAAGGGACGGCGGCGGAAGCTAATCTGCGGGTTGTTCGGGTCCACCCTCAGGTTCCAATAGTAATCGAGCAATAGCCGCCAGTAAGGCCCTCCATTGAAAATCCGGGCACCAAAAGGTCCGATGGAATTTTCCGCTTTCTGCATCGCGCGGGTTAAATCTATCTTAAGGCCACCGTCTCTAACATTTGCCAAAACCCCTTCTCCATTCATTGTATAATCAAAGAAGTGGCTGCGAATACCCTGCCCTGCATCGGACAATCCCAGTGCCCCGGCGACAAGATCAAGTTGGCCTGCACTGGTCAGACGTTCCAGTAGTGCGTCTCTTACGTCAGTATCCTCCGTCTCCAAAAAGTTCAATCCCGGCATCTGCTCCCCGCCACTGCGCTGAGCCGTTTTTAACGAGGCCCGGTATGTTGAGGAACGGATATCGTCATCGCGGTACTCATTTGTCAAATTCACCTTGGCTTTGATTCCCTCATCGCCAATCCAATAGGCATAGTGACCCGCAGCAACAGCCGAGGCTGAAGCACCTCCCAAGGCAACTTTAGCAGCTCTGACCGACTCCTCCGAGCTTCCCGCTCCCACCAATTCAACCAGATTGGTGGCATTGCCGGGAAAGGCGTCTGAAACGGAAGGAATGTTGGCAGGATCTGCCGGATCTCCCGGCCATGACACCAACCAGCCAAGTGGACCCGAATTGTTGTCGCTGCGCCAGACCCCCGTCCAGAAGCGCTTGTCTTCATGAACTGTGTCGAGAATATCCGCCCTGGCGGTCACACGCTGGTCCGGCCCCGCCAGTTCCTGAAGCTGCCCCATAGCCATTTGCAGGCCCATGATCGCATTCTCACGGGCTTGGGCTTGCCTCGTCGCTGCCGCAGATGCCTGTATCTCAACCTGAAGCAGCGTGGAGAAGGATAACATAAGAAGGACGAGAAACGCCATCAGAGCCAAACTCAAAACAAGGGCAAATCCGCTTTCACCCTCACCTGTTTTCTTATTCACTTCACAACCCTTCCTGCCCACCGATATATACCGGTCGATACATGTACTCGTTCTCTCCTCTCGCAATGCGGGTCTTGATACTGACATCACTGATATGCTTTTGAATTGGGGTGCCCGGGCAAAGACGCCTCTTCCCGGCCAAGTTAAAGTATCCAACCATAGAACAAGAGTCCACACGCACAGGCAACTTATTTGGATGTTAACTGTTTATCATCGAAAGAATGGGGGCTGAAAGCGAAACCTCAAACTGACCGTCTCTCAATTGATCGTCGAACGGAGTGTGACTTTCTTGTCCGCGTAGCTGGATAAAAAAACCCGGGCGTATAACACGCCCGGGTTTTGCTAAATAAGATCGACTCTCAAACTCAGCTTTTGCGCCTGCGATTCCGAACTAGCAAAGCTCCAGCCAAGGCCATACCACCGAAAACCATTGCGTAGGTGGAGGGCTCGGGAATAACCGTCAGGCGGAAGCCACCCTGACGGGCATTAACTTCGATCGTATCCGACGACCTGAACAACGCACCTGTAGTTGCATTGGTATAGGAAGAACTCCTGCGGACGCGGCTTTCAGTACCAGCGATGGTGTCCAAGCGCTCCCAGAGGTTGCCCTCCTGGTCAAAGGTACCGTAGTAGCTGGAACTATCGACATAGGCACCCACATTCGTAATCACATTGGGGCCGACGCCATCCTTGCGAAAGTTTGCGCTATTGCTGCCTCCAGGGGGCGACACAGGGGAAGGCTCCAGATTGCTTTGGGTTGCATAAGCCCAATAACCACCAGCGCCTCCATTAAGGGTGGGGTCATAATAGGCAGCCTTATACCACTCATCTTCGCTCGAGAGATAATAGGTGGTCCCGGAAGCCGCTGAGCGGGTCACTTCAGTCATGGGAATACTGAGATCGTAGGCACCATATTCGGTGGAACCGTTCCCCTGGCCGTTCGTCATCCAATTGGCAAACCGCACGGATTGACCAAAAGTAACAAAGTTGACCGGTCGGTTT
>CAZCJJ010000084.1:0-15315 GCA_964499045.1 uncultured Opitutales bacterium
CACTAATGACTTACTGCTGAGGTCAGCGGTAGAGCGCCAATTTGAGATACTCGGTGAAGCCCTCAAGAGAATCCGGGATAAGGACGAAAAATTTCTGGAAATGTCGGTCACAGGCTGGCGTGGTGCAATATCCTTCAGGAACATTTTAGCTCATGGGTATGACCATATAGAGAGCGGTATTGTTTGGGGGATTATTGAGGATGACCTGCCCGGCTTGATTAAAAGCATCCAGATCCATCTACACTAAACGAAGCAGAACCAGCTGGCGGCGGGATGGTGTTCTGGATTTCCATCTGGGGAACCACCCTGGTCAAACTGCAACCGAAGTGATTTTGGGCTTTATTTTCAGCAGCTGGAGACTCATTTGTGATAAGCGATGAGATTGACATTGAAAAATGAATTTCGATGGGTCCTGTTTATTTTTACTGCCAGTGTCTTGTTTCTTGCGATGGTCAGTAGTGGTGCGAGGACATGGACTGATACGCAAGGCCGTACGATGGAAGCTGAGTATATAGATCAGACAGCGGATGAGGTTACCGTACGAATGGTTGATGAAAGGCGGCGTGTTACGTTTTCCAAGAAATTGTTATCAGAAGCGGATCTGACCTTTTTAAATGACCATGTGATTAGTCAGAAATATGACAGTTTGGTTAAAAATATATATCAATCCAAAGCTGATGTGGAGCGGGAAGCTCGATTTTCAAAGCAACCCATAATTGTGATTTGGCGGAATGAGATGCACGAGCCCTCCTTTCGGGCCTTTATGGTGGAACTGCTGGAAGATGAGGCGTTTAACAAGGTAATAAAGGATCGTTCCATTTTTGTCATCATGGATAATCCTGATTTCCATATGAATTTGGCCAATTACGGTGTTCATGATAATGATAAAGGTTCACCGATTCTCACCTACTATCGACCCGAATGGTATGGAGGCTTGGACAAACCAGTTGATGTAAGCGCTTTAACGGACCGAAGCATTCTAATTGTAACAACAAAAATGAGGGCTTATCTGGCGAACTATTATGATTATCCCAGAAGTGGTCCCCAAGGAGAACTTCCGGCGCATTGGAAAGTCAATGTAACCGGAGAACCGCAAACTCTTTTTGAGGTAGCCACGCTCGCCGCCCAGGAGAAAAAATCCTATGTGATCATATACGGAGATGGGCTGGACAAAGCTTCTTTTCCAATGCTGCAATCAACAGTAGAGGGAAAATTTGACCCGGAGCTCTTAAAAAGATATAAAATTGCCTTTGTGTTCGAGGATCCCGAGTTGTCTGCTCGTCTGGGCAACATTCCTTATTCACAATCAAGCAAGAGGTTGCGTATCGTGCTTTTTTCCGACAATCACCAAATTATTGAAATACGCGAGATCAGTCGTACTGCTTCAATAAAGGATTCCCGTTACCTTGTTACCACTATTAATGAGATGATGGAGGAAGGGGGAAATGTGCGAACGAATGGAGCGACAAGTAATCCGTTCCAGTAATGAACCAAAGGACTCGGCGGCCTCCGGTCCCGATCATTGCTGAAATTCACATGTTGAAGTCCTTGCCCAGATAGAATTCGCGGCTCTGGGGGTCATTGACAAGGAAATCGCTGGTTCCTTCGGAAAGGACTTTGCCTTCGTGGATCAAATAGGCCCGGTCCACGATGCTGAGGGTTTCCCGGACATTGTGGTCGGTGATAAGGACCCCGATGCCTTTGCTTTTTAATCCACGGATGATGTCCTGCACTTCGGCGACGCTGATGGGGTCCACTCCGGAGAAAGGTTCATCCAGAAGCATGAAACGCGGGCGGGCAACGAGGGCGCGGGTGATTTCCAGTCGCCGCCGTTCGCCACCGCTCAGGGTATAGGCTTTTTGTTTAATCAGATGATCGAGGCCGAGTTCCTCCAGGTGGGCCATGACAAAGTCGTGGCGTTCCTTGCGCGGGACGGGCAGGGTTTCCACGATGGCCAGAATATTGTCGTAAACGCTCAGCTTGCGGAAAACCGAAGGCTCCTGCGGAAGGTAGCCGATACCCATTCTGGCGCGTTTGTACATGGGGAGCGCGGTGATGTCGTGTTCGTCCATGAACACCCGACCGGTTGTGGCGGGTATCAGACCGACGATCATGTAAAAAGTAGTGGTTTTACCGGCTCCGTTGGGTCCGAGTAGTCCGATGATTTCCCCGGCATTGACCGTGAGACCCACTCCACGAACAACTTCACGCTTACCATAGACCTTGACCAGGTCCCGGGTTTGGATAGAGCCAGTGAGAGTCTGCGTTTCCTGGGTAGTGGCTGTAGTCTCGTCCGTCATCGGTTGGGGGTGTTGTTGGGAGTTGTCTGGGCGGGCGGGTTTTGATAGCCCAAGTCCTGCATGGCAGGCAGGGTGACACGCGGGCGTTCGCCGCTGGTTGGATCGCCGAAGACGCGGGCCCTGCGTTCCCCTTGCAGCAGTTCCATGCGGTGACCGGTAACCCGGCCTTCACTGTCCACGACTACCGGATTATCGGTCAGCACGACGCGTCCTGATCCGGGAAAGATTTCAGCCTGCCCGGAGGTGGCCCGGCGTCCGGCTTGTTCAATGACAACATTTCCCTGGAGCAGGATGGAGCTGATGGCACCGATCTCACCGACGGTGCCTTCCGCCTGATTCTGGCCAACCCGGCTGGCAACCACCGTCATTTTATCTCCGGTTGCTTTCAAATTCGTTCCAACGACTACGACATTCCCACTGAAAAAGAAGTGGTTTTCCGTTTCACCGCTAATCATTTCCAGGTGGTCGCTGGTGACAACGGTATCCTCGGTATTGTCAGCGTAGCCCATTACCGGGAGGATAAGTGCGGCGCTTAGACAGAGAAAGCGGATGGTTTGTATTATGGTATGCATATGAAGAGAAAGGCTATAGGAGTTTAGGCTGTAGGCTGAAAGTTTTGAGTATAAGCATGCTGAAATCTGGTTAATCGAGGATGCTTCCGAGGGATTGGCGAAAAACGACGCGGGCTTCGGCGCGGATCGTGATTTTATTTTCACGGCCTTCCCATTTCCAGTTGCGCCCGATGATGGAATAATGGCCTTCCGTGTCCTGGATTTGGAGAAGGTCTTCGCCCTCGGCGGTGCTTTCTTCCGGATTGATGGTGGCGATGGGGCTTTGGATGATGGTTTCCGGGTTGGCCGGATCCTTGGAGCCGAAAGTGCGGAGCGTCATTCCGGAGACAATAATTTCGTTCGGTGCAACGTAGCGGCCCTCACGACCGCGGAGGTCCCATACCTTGTAGCCGTCG
The DNA here is from genome assembly GCA_964499045.1 of uncultured Opitutales bacterium. Taxonomy (GTDB): domain Bacteria; phylum Verrucomicrobiota; class Verrucomicrobiia; order Opitutales; family CAZCJJ01; genus CAZCJJ01. The sequence continues at coordinate 3,268 of CAZCJJ010000084.1, forward strand.
GGTCCGAACATAGGGAGGAGGAACTCCCGCACCGGAGTGTCCGGAGTCATGCGCTGGCCGGAGAGAGCCAGTGCGCCCAAAAACAGCAGGCCTAGGATGCTGGTTAGTTGTTTCACGTCTGATTCATTGTTTAGCCTGCGCCTCCGTCTTGTCGAGGTTTACCTGTATTCAGACCCCGGATAGGCGGACAGGTTCATTGGTGGCCTGACAACAGCTTGTCCAGTGTGATCCAGGCGGGCAGGGGGAGGTTTTCCGCGCGTTCACGATGGTCGATTCCGTTGGCCTGTAACCATTGCAGCCAGGTTTCGCCCCGGGATTCGAACCCGGCGGTTCGCCTGACCAACCCTGCGATTTGTTTACGACGCTGGGTGAAGAGCGCACGTATAGCCTTGCGGGTATCCGGGGCAAAGGAAACAGGGTTGGGGCGTCGGACAAGGTGAAGCAGGACGGAATCGACTCCGGGGACCGGATAAAAGCATTGGCGGGAGACGGCGTGACCGGGGCAGCGTTCGTAGGCGGCTTCAAGAAAAATGGAGATGGCCCCGTAGGTTTTGTTTCCGGGTTGGGCGGTGAATCGGTCAGCGGCCTCCTTCTGGAGCATCAGGACCATCCGTGAAGGCAGGGGGCCTGCCAGGACGCCTTCCAGCCAGGGCGTGGCGATGGCATAGGGGAGGTTGGCGACAATTTTGAAATCTTTGCCTCTTGGGATAAATCCAGCGAGTGGATGATCCACGGCATCCCCAATCATCAAGTGGAAGGCGGGAGATGTTATACTTTGGCTGAGATTGGCATGCAGCCTTCGGTCATACTCAATTGCATAGACGGTGGCCCCCGCCTCAAGCAAGGCACGGCTCAGTGTTCCGAGGCCCGGGCCTATTTCAATGACGTTATCTCCGGGGGCGACCTCACCCAGCTGGATGGATTTACGGACGATGTTGCCATCGACCAGAAAATTCTGGCCGAGTTTTTTTTGGGGCTCATGGCCCAGCCCGTCCAGCAATGCACGGGTAGAGGCGGGAGTGAGAGGACGCTGGCCCATAAAATCAAGATCTGGTACGGTACGTTAGCGACGTTGTCTATGCCGTCTGGTTTTTTGTTTTTAACCACTGATGGACACTGATGGACACGGATAATTTCATCTGAAAATTCTTTTTACTTAAATTTCGGGATCCCTGAAATTCCTTCTGTTGCGGCTCTGTCATGTAATGCGGCTTGTCCCCATCAGTGTTTATCGGTGTGCATCAGTGGTTGATTTATTTTCATTCCCTTAGCCAGCAGGACAGTTCGGATGCCGGATAGCCATTCTTGTTACAGAGAGTGGAAGCCGTCGACGAGGGCTTCGGGGTCTTCGGCGCGCATGAGGGCTTCGCCGACCAGGATGGCCTTGGCACCGGCGGCCCGTGCGCGATCCGCGTCTTCGAGCGTGAAAATGCCGCTTTCACTGACGGGGAGGATCGACGAGGGGATTTGCGGGATCAGTTTTTCGGAGAAGGCGAGATCTGTCTTAAAGCGGGCCAGATCGCGGTTGTTGACTCCGAGTATGCGCGGATTGTGGCGAAGGGCCTTTTCGAGTTCCCACTCGTCATGGATTTCGAAGAGGGTATCCAGCCCCGCCAGGCTTGCGGCATCATGGATGCGTGCGATCTCATCGTCTTCCAAGGCACGGACAATGATGAGAACACAACGGGCTCCTGCTTCGGCGGCTTCGATCACCTGAATCGGGTGCACCATGAAGTCTTTCCGCAGGCAGGGGATGGGGCGGCGGTGGTCGGACAGAAAGTCGGTGACCTCCCAGAGGTCCCGGAGGGTGCCTCCAAAGTAACGCTCATCGGTCAGGACGGAGATGCAGTCAACCGAGGCATTGACATACTTGCGGGCTTGCTCGGTGGCTTCAGGCAAGGTTGCAATTTCCCCGGCGGAGGGGCTTTTGCGTTTGATCTCAGCAATCACGCCCAGTCCGGGTGCCCGCTTCAAGGATTCGACGAAAGACGGGAGCCCGCGGGTCCTTTCGTGATGGCGTTCGAGTTCCCAGTCGCGTACCGGGCGGATTCGCTCCGCAATTTCGCGCCGCTTGTGCGCCATGATTTCAGCGAGTTTATCCATAAATCAGCGGAAGCGCATTTGGGAGGCTTCAATGCTTTGCGACCAGAGTTCGTTTCCATCGGCATCCCGGTAGGACAGAGTGACTTTACGGTTGTTTTCGGGTCCGCTGAAGTCGAGGAGGGCGAAGTGCCTTTTGAAAACGGTGGTGCCGGGGACGCGGAAGTAATTCAGTTCACGGGTATCGTTGGCCGGGCGTCCGGTGAGGACCCCGACGGTGGCGTCAAACATATCGGGGGCATTGGCCCAGACCATTTTGGTCAGTTCGCCATGGTCCCTGCCACCGGAAAGGAAAAGGACGCCGTTGATCTCATGGGATTTGATCGCGTCGAGCAAGCGTTCACGTTCACCGGGGGCAGCGCTGAAGTTACGGGGATCGTCACCGGGGTTGAGAATGGGAGATCCCATGGCAATGACCTTGAAAGTGGCTGGGCTGCGGCGGAGGGATTCGACCAGCCATTTGAGCTGGTTTTCGCCAATGATTTCCCGTTGCCTGTCCGAACGTGCAGTGAGGTTGCGGAAACTGCGATCGTCCAGAATAAAGAAATCGACATCTGACCAGCGGATATGGGTGAACAGGCCTTCGGCTTCCGGCAAACCATGCGGGGGGTGTGGCCAGAAGCGGAGAAATGCCTCGCGGCTTTGCGGAGCCATGATGGAAAATTTATCAGCTCCGGGGGCACCGAAATCGCGTTCTCCCCAGATGCCGGTATGGTGTACCGACCCCAGCAGGGATTGCAATTCCGGGGTGGACCGGTTTTGGGTGTAGCGGGCGAGAATGCCGGAACGTGAGTTCCAGTCGGCTTCGCGCAGATAGACCTGGTTGCCGAGCCAGAGCATCATATCGGGGCGGGTGTCGAGAACGGACAGGTAGATGCGATAGTCGCCACCGGGTATGCGGTTGGGTGGATCGTAACGGACCTCGTTTACGTAGTTGCCGCTGGCGACGGCGACCCTGAAATCAGGTGGGGGGGTGCGGTCACGAAAGTCGGGCAGCGTCTGAAATGCAGTGGTGTAATGAAGGTTGACGGCACGGCTATTGATGGCGATGGCGTATTCGTAGCGTGTACCTGGCTGCAGTGGTCCGGCTGTCAGGACAGCAGTAAAGGCCTCGTCCTGCCGGGTTTGGACAGCGGGAGTCTGCCTGCGGTCGGTTGGATCGTCCTTCGGCCAGTAGTAGGCTTTCACCTCTGCCGGTTCACTGGTCTGCAACCAGAGGGTGGCTTCCCGCATCTCCGCACTGCCCACCATGGGACCGGCCCGGAGGAGGGAGTTTGCCTCCAATGGAAGAGAGGTGGTCGCCGCGAGGAAAGCGGTGAGAAAGAAAAACAGGCCGTTGAAATCACGCATACTTGATGCAGGAGCTTTGCCGTCAGGCGGGAGGGTTCAAGCCGAAAGTGGCTCCGGATAAAACCCGAAGCGGGTTAACCGTTATTTCGGCGGCCTTCCTCGCGACAATCACTCATAATACGCAGCCAAACCTCGCGGAGGTCAAAGAGCGCGATAGTCACTTCATGCGTGAACGGCGCAATGTCCTTGAGAGTGGGGGCATTGAGCTGCTGCAGGAGGCTGAAGCTGTGATTCACGGCACTGAGTGCGTTTTTCAGGTGACAGATGGCCAAGTTGTAGTCTCCCATATCGAGGGCGTTGATTGCCATGATGGCATTCAACTCGCCCGCATGCAGGCTGCTGGCAAACTGGACCACATGGATCGGGTTGATGACCCTGATGTTGTGGGCCGTGAATAGTTCCCAGCATTTGAACAGATGCTGGTAAAGCCCGTGCGTGACGATGTAAACCGGATGCTTGTGAACCGTGTAGGGATCGAAATCATCATCCAGTGCTTCCCGTCCCTCTTCGTTGAAAATAGCGGCCTCTTCTGTTTCTTCCGGGTCGAGAGCCGACCAGTCCTCGGACTCCCACCCCATCAACCTGGCAATTTCATCCAGGTGGTCGGATTGGGTCTTTAGCTGATGGTAGTGGGAGAGGAAGGAGGCGATTTCCTGTTCATTGCTTTTGAGGTATTGTTGCCAATCAAACTCATTCCAAGCCAGTTCCTCGCTGTTGTCCCATTCGCCATCGGAAAAGCTTTCGAAGTCGTGTGAACTCATGATGTATGCCTCCTCACCGGAGTTATTGTTATTTATCGCCAGTTTCAGAGAAAGATCAACCGCCAATTTGAGAAAAGCAGGCTGGGGCCACCCGCCCTCCTTGGGGTGCGTTAGGCAAACATTTTTTTGATCTCGGGTTTGACGACCTTGCCCATTGCATTGCGGGGCAGGTCGGGAATAATCAATAGGCGGTTGGGGACCTTGTAGGCGGCCAGTCGTTGCTTACCCCAGTCTCTGAGGTCACTGAGCTGAAGATCTTTGTTGTCGACGGTTTTAACGGCGGCACTGACGGCTTCGCCCCATTCCGGGTCTTCTATGCCAACAACGGCCACAGCCTCGATATCCGGGTGATCAAGCAGGGTATTTTCAATTTCCAGGGCGGAGACCTTGTAGCCTCCGGTTTTGATGATATCGACGGAATTCCGTCCCAAAATCCGGTAGGATCCGTTTTCCAGCACGGCCATGTCGCCGGTGTGAAACCAACCGTCCCCGGTGAAAGACTTGGCTGTTTCCTCTGGTTTACCCCAGTATTCGCTAAAGACATTGGGGCCTTTGACCTGAATCTCACCGGGCACACCGTCTTCTGTGATCGGTTCTCCCTTGTCTCCGGCCAGCCGAACCATAACACCGGGAAGGGGGCATCCGACCTTGCCCGGTTCCCGTTTTCCGTGGAGGGGGTTGGAGAGGGCCATACCTATCTCGGTCATGCCGTAGCGTTCCAGAAGCGTATGGCCACTGATGTTTCGCCACTCATCCAGTACCGGTACGGGGAGGGCGGCGGAACCCGAAACCATCAGGCGGAATTTCGAGCAGGCGGTGGTCAGTTCAGCCTGGCGCTCCGGGCTTTCATTTTCCCAATGTCGGGCGAGGCGTGAATAAATGGTGGGGACGGCCATGAAGAGTGTCAGATCGCCATTGGTAAAAGCCTGCCACACTGCGGCTGCATCAAAGCGCGTCGGCATTTTGCAGCGGGCACCGCTCCAGAGGGCGCAGGTCAGGACATTGACGATGCCGTGCACATGGTGCAGGGGCAGCACGTGGAGGATGGCATCGTTCTCCGTCCAGCCCCAGGCTTCCACCAGTGCGGTAACCTGAGCATAGAGCATGGAAAAGGTGAAGACTACACCTTTGGGTTTTCCGGTGGTTCCGCTGGTGTAAACCATCATTATCCGGCGCTCTCCGCCCAGCGGCGGAAGGCACCCTTTGGCGTGACTGTAAACATCCGGAGTGGCGATGAAACGGTTTTCCCTAGCGCGGGCCGTCGATTCCACCCTGTCAGCCAGTGCGGGGCTGGCGATGACAATACTGGCATCGCTGTCTTCAATAATATAAGCCAGTTCGGGCGGGGGATGTTGCAGGCAAAGGGGAACCGCGATACCACCGGCCATCCAGATACCCCACTGTATGGCCACATGGTCAATTCCCGGCGGGACCAGAAAGGCCACCCGGTCTTCTTCCAGATCCTTGCGTCCCTGAAGCAGGGTCAGGGCGACAGCCTGTGCTTTGTCCAGGAGTTCGCGGTAGGTGCAAGGTCCCTCGTCTGCCTCAATGGCGACCCGGTCGGCAAAAGTTTCAGCCCGGCGGAAAATCTCAGCATTTGGTAAAATCATGGAGCTTGCTTTAGCACCTTACCCCCATTTGCCAATATTTTTAAATCGCCACGGGAAAAGGGACTCCGCTAAACCATCAGGATGCAATTTACTTTTTCCCTCGAAGAAATCCGTCGTCTGGTCGGCGATTGTCAGGTGGAAGGCACAGGGGTTTCCACGATTCAAGGCATTGCCTCGCTGCAGGAAGCGGAGTCGGGCGACTTGTCTTTTCTGGGCAACAAGAAATACACTGCCGAGGTGGCGGGTACGCGGGCTTCGGTTTTGTTACTGCCCATCGACTACAAGGGGCAGCCCCGGGCGGATCAGGTTTTCCTGCGAGTGGAAAATCCCTCGTTGGCTCTGGCCCGGCTTTGTGCCGCCATTGAAAGTCGTTTGTGGCCCCGGCCCGCAGCCGGCGTTCACCCAACGGCGGTGATTGATGAGTCGGCCCGGATCGGAGAGGGGGTCCATATCGGCCCGCACTGTGTGATCGGGGCGGACACGGTGATCGGTGACCAGGTCGTGTTACAGGCCCGGGCCTATATTGGAAGCAAGGTGGTGATTGGAAGGGAAACCTGGGTGCATCCTGGAGTGACGGTTTACGACCACTGCCTTGTCGGGGAGCGGGTCCGCCTGCATCCGGGTTGTGTGATCGGTTCGGAGGGCTTTGGCTTTGAGACCATCAACGGACGTCACGAAAAGGTGCCACAGGTTGGCAATGTCGTGGTGGAGAACGATGTCGAAATCGGTTCCAACAGCACCATTGACCGTGCCCGTTTCAGCAGCACACGGATCGGTGAAGGCACGAAAATCGACAATCTGGTCCAAATCGGCCACAATGTGGTGATCGGCAAACATTGCCTGCTGATTTCACAGGTCGGTGTTTCGGGCAGTACGATTCTGGAGGATTATGTTGTGCTGGCCGGACAGGCTGGCATCACCGGCCACCTTCGTCTGGGCAAAGGAACCGTGGTTGGTGCCCAGTGTGGGCTTCACTACAATACCAAACCCGGAACCTACCACCGCAGTAGTCCCGCCCTGGAAGCCTCTATTGCCAACCGGGTCGATGTTTTGCGCAAACGTCTGCCGGAACTTTTTAAGCGGGTAGGGGCCATCGAAAAGCAGTTGGGAGCCCAGAGTGAGTCCTGATCTCCGATTATCCTTTCCATCCAAATCCTAAACCGTTCTATTTTGCCGACATCATGGAAACCAACAACCTGAGAATATTTACCGGAAACGCCAATCGCCCCCTGGCCACGGAAATTTGCGATTATCTTGAGACACCGCTGGGTAAGGCAACCGTCACCCGGTTCCCGGATGGAGAGACCTTTGTGCGCTACGATGAAAACATCCGTGGTCGCGACGTCTTCATCATCCAGCCCAGTTGCCAGCCGGCCAACGACAATATCATGGAGCTGCTCATCATGATTGATGCGGCCCGCCGGGCCTCAGCCCGCCGCATCACTGCGGTTCTTCCCTTTTTTGGTTATGCCCGGCAGGACAGGAAGGACCAGCCCCGTGTTCCCATCACGGCCAAACTGGTGGCCAATTTGCTGGTTGCCGCTGGGGCCAACCGGGTGCTGACCATGGATCTGCATGCCCAGCAAATCCAAGGCTTTTTCGATATTCCGGTCGATCATCTCTATGCCTCCCCGGTCTTCTTTGACTATCTCAATCAATTGAGGGCGGACAAGGATCTGGTTATTTTCTCCCCCGATGTCGGCGGCATGAAAATGGCTGCGGCCTATGCCGATCTGCTGCGTTGCCCCCTCGGCTTTGTCGCCAAACGCCGGGTCAGTGCGACAACGGTGGAAGCGACAAATCTTGTCGGTGAGGTGGAGAATAAGGATGTTTTGCTGGTGGATGATATGACGGAGACAGCTGGCACCCTGACCGCAGCGGCACGGTTGTTGAAGGAGAACGGAGCCCGCAGCGTTCGTGCCGCCGTCAGCCACGGAGTTCTCAATGACATTGGTTATGAACGTCTGCAACAAGGAGCCCTGGATGAACTGATCACCACCAACACCACTCCGGTTGAAATCCGGGGTATGCCGATTACGGTATTGAGTGTTGCGGAAATCCTGGGCAAGGCGATCCAGCACATTCACAGCAATGAAAGTGTGACCAGCCTTTTTGCCATCAAAGGATTCTGATTTGGACAGATTCCTGCGCTTTTTACCTTGATCCGGACCTTGCTGCCTCCTTAGATCGCCCTCTTTTTTCAACCGCAATCCAAGGGAATCCCTGTGAAAATCACCGTCGAAGATATTAACGATACCAGAAAAACCGTCATTGTAGACGTACCGATCACCGCTGTAGCCGAAGAAGAGAAAGCGCTTCTCGGCGAATTCGCCCGGCAGGCCCGCCTGCCCGGTTTCCGTCCCGGCAAGGCCCCCGAGCAACTGATTCGCGGCAAGTTTAAGAAGGAGATTGCGGAGGAGCTGAACCGCAAACTTACCTCCAAGGCCTATGACTTTGGCTTGAAGGAGTCCAAGTTGGAAGTCTTCACGATCGTGTCGGTTGATGGTGGCGAGTTCAAGTCGGGTGAAGAAGGCCAGGTCAAGTTCACACTGGATGTTCAGCCCCAGTTTGAATTGCCGGAATACAAAGGTGTCGAGGTGGTGTTGCCCAAGGCGGAAGCCAAGGATGAGGACGTCGAAAAAGCCTGGGATTATCTTTTGAATCAGCGTGCGGAGTACAATGTCGCCGACAAGGCCGCTGACAAGGGAGACTACGTCAAACTTTCCTATGAAGGTAAAGTGGACGACCAGTTGATTTCGGAAATTGCCCCGGAAGCACCGATTTACGGTACCCAGGCTACCACTTGGGAAGAGGCCGGATCGGAGGATGCTCCCGGTGTTCGGGCCATCATTGACGGTGTCGTCGGGATGAGGGCCGGTGACAAAAAGGAAGTGGAGCAGACCTTTGCCGACGATTTTGAAGTCGAGTCCCTGCGCGGGAAAAAAGCGGTCTATACGATTGAAGTCAGCGAAGTCCGGGAGAAAAAACTACCGGAGGTGGACGAAGCCTTCCTTAATTCCATGCAGTGCAAGACCGAGGAGGAATTACGTGAGCGGATTCGCCAGGACATTCTCAGCAGCCGTGAGCAGGAGCTGGAGAATTTGAAGCGCCAGCAGATTCTGGACAAAGTTGCGGCCGAGGTGGAATTTCCGCTTCCGCAAAGTGCGCTGGAATCGGAAACACAATCCATTTTGGCGGATTACATGCGTCGGGAAATGACTCGCGGGCAATCGGAAGAGGACTTTGAAAAGCAGAAAGAAACACTTTTTGCCCAAGCCGGGAATGCCGCCAACAATCGTGTGAAGATGCAGATTCTTTTGATGGAGATTGCCCGCAAGGAAAAGATTGAACTTGCGGAGCAGGATATCCAGCAGGCGGTTTTGCAGGAAGCTCAACGCAACCGGATGTCTCCGGACGATCTGGTCAAGGAGTTGCGGAAAAACCGTGCTTACCTGAACAACATCCAGCGTAATGCTCTTTTCGGTAAAGTCGTCGATTTCCTCTCAAAGGAAGCGAAGGTGACGGAAGGTGAGCTTCCGGCCCCCGCTGCTGCCCCTCAAGCCTGATCGGCCGCTTTGTACTGTTTGGATTGGAGAGGCACAAGAAAAGGAACTCGGGCAAGAACCACCTTCGTCGAGGCTTCTGTGGCCGCGGTGCCCGCGTTCCCCTTTTGCATCCTTCATCCTTTCACCAATAGGCACTTGCCATAATCAAAAAAACTGGAATCTTACCAACGTGGCCAGCTATTTACCATTACCATACGTTTATGAACGGGACGGGCGCGGCGAGCGTGCCTGGGATATTTACAGCCGCCTGCTGAAAGACCGCATTGTTTTCATCGGTACGCCGATTGATGACTTTGTGGCGAATGCGGTGGTTGCGCAGCTCCTCTTCCTGCAAATGGAAGATCCGAAAAAAGACATCCATTTATATATCAACTCTCCCGGAGGCAGCGTAACCGCCGGGATGGCGATATTTGACACGATGAACTTCCTCAATTGCGAGGTGGTCACCTACTGTGTCGGAATGGCCGCCAGTATGGGGACTGTCCTGCTGGCCGCCGGAACGCCCGGGAAACGGTTTGCCTTGCCGAACAGTCGGGTGATGATCCATCAGCCTACCGGGGGAGCCACAGGACAAACATCCGATATTTCCATTGCCGCAAAAGAAATCCTCCGCTGGCGCCAGACAATTAATCAAATCTTGGCCAAACAAACCGGCAAGGATGTGGAACAGATCAACCGTGACTCCGATCGTGATTTCTATATGACGGCCCAGGAAGCTTGCGAATATGGGATTGTGGACAAGGTGATCGAGCATTCTCCCAAGGAAAAAAAAGTTTCCTGATTTTTTAAGTTTTCAAGTATCCCCGTTATGGCCAAACCGACCAAAACGAGCTTCTGCTCCTTCTGTGGGAAATCCCACAATGAGGTCCGCAAAATGATTGCCGGTCCGGCCGGTGTTTATATCTGCGATTCCTGCGTTGCTGTCTGCAAAACAATCATTGATCGCGAGCTGAAGGAACTGGCCTCACAGGGCAAAGCGAGCCCCGGCAAGGGCGAGGAGTCTCCCCGTTTCAATCTGATCAAACCATCGGCGATCAAGGCTCACCTCGATGAGTTTATTATCGGCCAGGAGCACGCTAAAAAGGTGCTGTCAGTTGCGGTGTACAACCATTACAAACGCCTGCATGCGGATGCCCAGCCCGGCCTCTCCGAAGAGTTTCCGACGGATCTGGCCGAGGTCGAAATTGAAAAAAGCAATGTCCTGCTCATCGGTCCGACTGGCAGCGGTAAGACTCTTCTGGCCCGCACGCTGGCCAAACTGCTGGATGTTCCCTTTGCCATTGCCGACGCCACGACCCTGACCGAGGCCGGTTATGTCGGTGAAGATGTGGAAAACATCGTCCTCCGTCTTCTGCAAAGTGCCAACTTCGACGTTAAACGGGCGGAATGCGGCATCATTTACGTCGATGAGATCGACAAGATCGGCCGCAAGACGGACAATGTTTCGATTACCCGGGATGTATCCGGAGAGGGGGTTCAGCAGGCCCTCCTGAAAATACTGGAAGGCACGGTTTGCAATGTGCCGCCGCAGGGTGGGCGCAAGCATCCGAACCAGGAATACATACAGCTCAACACGCAGAATGTGCTCTTCATTTGTGGGGGGGCCTTTGTCGGGCTGGAAAAAATGATTTCCGACCGGGCAGGTAAGAAAGTTCTGGGCTTTGACCTGACGGGTGAGCATTCCCACCGCCCGCAGCGGGATGAGTTGCTGAAGGAAGTCCAGCCGGAAGACCTGATCAAATTCGGCATGATCCCCGAGTTCATCGGCCGCCTTCCGGTGGTTTCCATTTTGAATGAACTCACACGTGAGGATTTGGAGCATATTTTGCAAGGATCCCGCAACGGCCTGATCCGCCAGTATGCCAAGCTTTTTGCCATGGAAGGGGTAAAACTCAAACTGACTAAGGATGCGGTAGCTGAGATAGCCGAAAAGGCGATTGAATTGAAAACCGGTGCCCGTGCCCTTCGCTCGATCATGGAAAACCTCATGCTTGAGGTGATGTACGAAATTCCCAACAAGGAAGAGATCAGCGAAGTCGTGATCAGTGGCCCTGTCGTGCGGGGCGAAAAGAAACCGCAACTGAAGAAGAAGGACAGTTCTTCCAAAGCCGGAGATGACTCCAAGGGCAATGCGGCCTGAGACGGGATGCTTTCCGGAATCTTAATTTTAACCACCCGATAATCATGTCGACCACAGTTAATAACATCCGCAAAGGCAATGTCATCAAGTATAACGGAGATCCCTGTATCGTTCTCGAAAACGTGATCCGGACCCCCCCCAATCTACGTTCGTTCTGCCAGATGAGCCTTCGCAACCTGAGCACCGGCAAAGTGATTCACAACCGGACCAATGTGGGGGACTCCTATGAAGTCCTGCACAAGGAAGTGAAGACCATGGAATACAGCTATGAGAATCAGGGGCTGTACAATTTCATGGATCCCGAAACGTTTGAGTCGGTTGATTTGGACAAAGAGGTGGTCGGCGATGCTCTGGATTTCCTGTCGCCGAACAAAACCTACGAAATTTTCTACGTGGACGGTAAGGCACTTGGAATCAATCTGCCAGCCTCGGTTGAGATGCTTGTAACCGAGGCCCCGGATGCTATCCGAGGGGATACTTCCGGAAACGTCCAGAAAACAGTCGTACTGGAAACCGGCCTG
>CAZCJJ010000085.1:0-15182 GCA_964499045.1 uncultured Opitutales bacterium
ACGTTGGAGTGCCGGATGTGTGAGGCAAACGCCCGGCGAGGCATAGGGCGCAGACGCCTGGGGACACGGTGCGGCCACGTTTGGCGCAGTAGCGATTGGGTGAAAGCTGATTACACATTATGATATTGTCACTGTTGATTGATACATGTCGTCTCCACACATCATAGTCCAAAACCTGAACGGAATAACGATTCCTTCGGGCATAGGGCATCCAGCCATGCCGTCCTCCCTATAGATAAACCACTCGCCAAACTTGTAGGATGGCGGGCCATAAGCTTCTGGGAAGTACCGAACATATACTCTTGTGTTGCTTCCAAATGGCGTGATATAAAGCTGAAGAAAGGGATATGGCTCGGAAGGCTGTTCAGAGCCTGTAGTTGTCCATAGGCACCATTCAAACCCTTCAACTTTTTTCACCACATACGACTTGTTCATGTATGAACAATCGCCAGTGACACCTTCAATCGTTACGACATATTCGTCGTAAAGTGGTGGGTCACAACTGTTGCAGATGTATGGACCGCGCGTCTTGAGATTTGCGAGCGTCCTTCCGCCCCCATCAAGCCGCGCAGGAAGAACCACGTCGTCAACGCCGTGCGGCCCAAGGCTGGCCTTGATCAGTGTTCGACCGCCCCCGGCAAGCAGCGCGGGAAGCGCAAAGTCGTCAACGGTCTTTGTGAACGAGCACGGAACTAGAATGCGCGTTCCGTCTGCCGCTCGAATCGGATAGCCAAAATCGCCCACGCTGAAAGCCATTACCATGCGCTCCCGTCTGTGAACGTTTCTTCGTCGCCCGTCACTGCGCCCGTGCTATCAACGCGCTTGGCCTTGAGCGGCGAATCGTCAGTGACTTTGTAGAGATACGCCTCACCTCCGCTGCTCAACGGGCAAAGGACACGCTGGCCGTCCTCCGTAAGCAGCACAAGACAGTAGGCATCCACTTCGAGAGCAGCCCCGCCAGTCATCACTGAGCCGTCTAAGAACTCTTCTGCATCTCCTGTTACTTCTCCATCTTCATCGACTTGCTTGGCCCAAAGGCCCTCATACACTGAAGTAACTTTATATATACGAGATTCGCCGCCACTGGCAAGTGGGGCCATGACAATCTTGCCATTCCTCGTCCTAAGCGGACTACAGTAGACACCAACCGCCAGCGGCGTTCCCTCACCACTAACGTCCGCTGCATCCAGGAATGGGCCTTCTTCCTCACCAACGGCATCTCCTGCATCGTCCACCCGGACAGCATACACGCCCTCGTAGACAGATGTGACTTGGTAGATACTGTCTTTTTCAGGTTCTGTAGTCTTGGACGTCCCGGCAACTGTGCCACTTCGGTCATCTGCACAATTGCTACTTGGAGCATAGTCATCAAGAGCGAGACCAGACAACGGGTCTGGTATTGTTCCAGCATCAGCGATCGTCCAGAAATTCGAATCTTCGATAGGCTCCTCATAGCCAACATCATCGAGCCTTGACGCGAGTTGAACTTCATACTCGATTGTGGTATCATCGACACTGACATTTGTGCTTCTAATAATCCCACGAAGAGCGTTGGCACTAACGACCCCATTATCCACTGTCACACAATCCAAGACATCCAAAGCGAGCGTCGCCAGTGGTGTGCTAAAACGTACCACGCGCCACAAGTTGGACATACGCCGGCAAAGGAAGTCTACTGCGCGTTTGACAAGCGCCTCATTCGTGTATATGCTAATGTCTAGATCCCGCTTGATGACACCAAAACGCGAAATGTTGTTCTTGTAGATATATGTCTTCTCAGAAGTCTCTTCGCCGCTATAGTCCGAAACCCATTTCGCGGTGAATTGGGTCGCAATGTCTTCTAGGCTTGTGGCTGTGATTTGGAGTGTTTTCTCCAAAATCTGTGTACTTAGTGTAAGCTGTGAAGTTGATTGATCTGGCAGGTAATACAGATAAGCAACACCTGCGCGGATCAAGACTGCACACTGCGCTTGCCACGCAATCTCCTCACAGGTGGCAAGTGCATTTGACCGGTCAAAGAGTGCAAAATTAGCAGGTAGCCCGGTCATAGCTGTCTTAGCCGCGGCAAAAGTTGTCGCGTCCACAGTGACACTGGTGTAAGTCTCAAGAATATACTTGATAATGTCTGCTGGGTTCGAACCTACTGAGGATTCTAATGAGACATAAATATCTTCCTCCCAATCCTCACAAGGATAGGAACTCAGTGGATTGTCAAATTCAATCGTAGTACATGTCTGGCCATCCACAGTATCCGCAACATCTACTGTGAAGTAACTAGATGGTACCGGACTCAGCTTCCTGTCGTTGCCAACTTTACGCCATGCTAATACTTCAACAACTTCTGTGGATTCGATAGCATTGGCTACATATAAATCCTTAGTAACTCTACGCTCTGTGATAGTAGATGTCGGACGCAATTCATAAGCGCCGTTAGTCAGATAATAATGTGAGTAATCTGTTGCCACATTCCACAGCCAGTTCCAACGCATATTGAAATCGAAGAGCGCAGTCGGCAATTCCATTCGGGCACCCCAGCTTGTGCGCGGAAATCCAGCAGCCTCATCAATCGTGTGAGAACTCGACGGCAGGAACTCAATCCCACCGGCTTCCCACCCCTTGATAAAGTGGCAACGCTTGCCATATTGAGCCACACACAAGTTGACAGCCCAACCATTCGTCGGATGTTCGATAAGGCAGAACTTACCAGCGATGTTATCGTTACCAGAAAGCCACAACACGGCTGAACTGTGATATAGCGGGTCGCCAGAATCGCGGGCTGCGAGTGTAAGATTCTCATGTGTAGCATCGTTCATCGTGGCAAACGTGATAACATTCTCGCCTTCAACAATAGAGCCGGTGAAGTGCAAACCCTCGCACTCAAAGCCCAACGTTGTGCCGGTTTCAAAAGGCTGCTCAAGCAGAAGCGTTGCGCCCGAGACGCCACCTTGAATCGTGGTCATGATCGCTGTCTTCTTGACTTTGTAAAGCGGGACAGCAGGAACCCGAAGCACACTACCGAAGCACAATGGCCACGCCTGGTCAATGGCATCCTTGTTGATACCACTAAGCTCATCTGTGGATGAGTAACCGATCTCCTTATCTTCGATATATGATTCTATAGTCAACTCAAGTGAACGGTCACCCTCGGCATAGATGAAGTCCGGGCGGACACGGCCCTGAAATACGAGGCTCACGTCTACCGTGCCAATGTGGCCAATGTGAAGCTTCGCAGGGATGAATGCCGTATTTGCAGATTTGACTCTGGCCTTCAAATCATCATCTGTATCAAAGAGCTTCACGGTGATCTGGCCACTCTCACCCAGGCTATCAGCCTTCATAGCCGCGTCTAAGTTTGAGAGCGTGAGCAACGTTTTCAGACACGCTGTGCTGTTATAGGTTGTCAAGTAATCGCTGTAATACGCTGTCCCATCTGGCCACTCCATCGTGAGAACGTAATAGGGAGTTGTCCCTGTGGCCGTGGCCAGTTTCGTTACGTTACCAGCAGCTATTGTTTTCATGTGACAACTCCCTCTAACTGTAGTGTCAACGTATAGCGTTCACGTCCAGTATTCGTGAACTCAATCATCGGATTCGTAATATGCACTTGCCAGACACGGCCAATTGTGTCTGTATATTTGATCTCCTGACCAATAGCAGCAATGAGAAACGCTCGGGCATCTGGCATGTCTTCCTCTTTGACATTGGGAATGGTCAGTAACAGGTTCTGAATAGCCACCTTCTTGTACGTATAGATGGCTCCTGTCACTGTCCGCAGCAGTGTCAGACCCGTTTGAATACTATCCGGGTCTGACAGCTGCGGGCTTGGCAGTTCCAACGTTTCTATTGGACTGTCAAACGGGTACTCAAGTGTTATCATCCAGAACCTCCAAATGTAATAGATAGCGAAGGTTATCCCGCGTGTTGATGATCTCAATATCAGGATTCACGATGAAACCGTAAAAGGTCTCAGTACCTGAGTCTCTGGTGTAAACGAACTTCAATTTGATTCCAGCCGCTGCTGCCAATAAGCCTTTCACGACTTCAATAGCCGGCCCAGGCGATGCTGTACTTTCCTCGTCGGGCGTTGCTGGCATATTGAAGTCATAGACGCGCATTGTGTAGTCTGGTCTGTCTGTGATAGTTTTGCTGAGAACGTATCCAAGTCGCGTCTTTGCAATGATTGCTCCGGCCTCATCGCGCAACGTATCCCCGGCCAACGGCGCCCGGAGTGTGAGTACCGGGAGCGCGGCGGTGCTTGGATTGTAGATTTTGAATGTTCCTGCCATTAGAGCCTCACAGTTCCACGTCTAAGTTCTCGCTTGATCGCGGTGACTATCGCACGGCCATCGACACCTGCGCTACCACCAGAGGTCATATTGATATTCCAGTTACCAGTGACATTCGTTATCGGACCACCCGTACGAAATGACTTAGGCGTGGCATTCATACCAACCAGTTGACCATAGAACTTGCGAGCAGAATTGGCATTGATGACAAACTCACCTGGTGACAGCATCGCGGGCACAGTGTCAAAGCCTCGGGCATACTTGCCTCGGGCGGCATAGATCGTGCCACCCGTCCGCTTCACATCGGCGGTTATCGGTTTCGGAGTCGGTGTCGGAGTCGGAGTCGGAGGCAGTCTCGAAGTTGCGGCCTTGATACTGTCAATAGCTTTGCTAATGGCAGCTGCAAAGTCAGTCACTTTGACAGCAGCCTTTTCGAGTCCCTGAGCCATCTTGATGTCGGGAGGCAACAAGTCTTGAATACCCTTAGTTGCCTTCTCAATTCCCTCCTTGGTTTGCCGAATCCGATCAGCCGAGGCTTCGAGCTCTGTAGCAACCTTACTGGCACTGGCGACAAGAGGTGCGCCCTGCTCGGTGCTGAGAGATTGAAGTTGTGCGATTATACGCGTGATGGCATCTGTAAAGGCTGTACCACCAGCGAGTTTCAGTCCTGTATCGGCTGCACTCACGCGATTTTGCAGTGCGCCAATGTTCTCTGCAGTAGGAGCAGCCTGCGCTGCCTCTATAGCTGCAAGAATCTCATCACGCGAAGTGGCCGCTTTGCCTTTGACTGTAATATCTTGCAGTAGCGCCTGCATTTCTTGGAAATAGGGCTTCGCTCGCTCTTGAATCTTGACCATGTCTTCTTTGAGTTGCTTCTGACTATTGCGTTCTGCTGTCAGCCGCTCGACGAGTGCCTTATGCTTATCCTCGTTTTCCTGTGCCGTAGCTTTCGCTTGAAGGGCTTCGTAGATTTTCATATACTGTTCGAGATAGGTTGCATCAATCTTTGCCCGAGCGGCGGCTTCCTTCTGGAGTGCAGCAACGCGTTGCTTACTCGCACCGGCTGCGTTGAAAAGAGCAGCCTCTTTGCGCTCCAGCGGAATAAGCGAACCGCGCGCCCGCGCACGAACCTCGTCAGATTGGGTTGGATCACTAGCAATCGCCCGCTGCTTGCGAATAGCCTCAGTAACTGGTCGCAGCCTATTCTCAGCAATGTCGGCGAGGCGTTGTTCCTCCCAAATTTGATCAGTGATCTGTTTCTGGAGCTTCTGTCTATTGGCCTCGGCAGCCGCGTTATCCCGAGCCTTCATACCTAGCTCAGCGCGCAGCTTGTCCTGCTTCACAAGTTCGGCTGTCTGCTCTGTATAGATTTCGAGAAGCTTCTCAGCCGTGGGCGCAGCTGCGGCGTCCTTGACATCGAAGCGTTTGGTGCGCTCCAGGGACTCATCGTACTCACGTTTTGCTTCTTCGACGCGAGTCTGCTCCGCCTCTTGTATCTTCTGCTTAGCCCGATCGGCGTCCAGTTGCTTTTGTGCAGCAGCAGCTATAGCCTCGCGACTGCGTTTACCTTGTTCCGCAAGCTCAAGAATCCGACGTTGCGTAACCAGGTCGTCCCTGTCGTGCTTAGCTGTATTCTTGGCACTGGCTTCGATGTCCCTACGCCTCTTTGCGTAAATGTTGGCATCGGTGGCCATGACCTTACGTTGTTGGGCAATGACGCGCTCTTGCTTCGCAATGCGTTGTGCGAGTTTCTCTTGCGCCAAGTCAAAGGTTGCTTGCCCGACCCGACGCTCACTAGCCGGCTTTTTGTCAAAGATTCTTTGTTTAGCAGCGTATTCAGCGCGTAACTCAGCGAGGCGTTTCTCCTGCTCACTGAGCGCATAGGTTTGCTGTTGTTTACGCTTCGCTTGCGCGTCGTCCATGTCGCTGAGGCGTTTGATCGCGGCGCCCTGCTGCTCGTTGGCAGTTTTCCGCTCAGAGGCCAGTTGCCTTTCAATGGAAAGTCGCTTAGTCAGCAAGTCAAAGAGTCTGCTTTCCAAGACAGCATAGCGTTCACTAGCCGTAGATCTTGGATCGGCAATGGCCGCGGTTTTCGCGGCATCCATTTGTGCTCTCTGCTTCGCGATCTGTGCATCAATGGCTGTGAGTTGCTGTTTGGGTGTCTTGTCGAGCAAAGCATCGCTGAAGAATTGAAACTGCCATTCCTCTTGCGACCGCATGGCCTTAGTGCTGAGACGTTCAAGTGTGGCCTGGAGATCGGAGACAAACTTCTTGGTTTTTGTAAGCTGGTCCTGGAGCCGATCTATGTTACGTTTGTGGAGATCAGTGTTCTCGCGGTCCAAGGACTTCTGAGCTTCGAGTCCGCGCTTCTGCGCCGCGACCTGGGCGTCTACCCAAGCGTTATAGCGGCGCAGATATTCCGCATGGAACTTGGCATAGACCTGACTAGCCTTGGTCAGAGTATCCTTGGCACCTTCGACCATCTTGTCCTGAGCATAGGTGAAAGCAGCATTAGCTTTTGTGATGCTGTCGGCGACTGCTTGGAGTTCATCACTGAGTTTCGCAGCGGCCCGAGCCGCCGAGTACGAGGACCAAGCCAGCGCGCCAAACGCGGCAATCATAGTGACCATGAGCGGATTGATCTTCATCAACATGAAGCGCAGGTCACCAACTTGCTTGAGCGTATTGGCCTTGTTATATGCTTCCATCGCCGTATAAAGCTTTGTCAACGAGGAGGCTAATGTGACGCCAAGCGCGAGTGCCAGGGCAGGTACGGCGGTTCTAGCCAGCGTGTCTATGATAACTCGCATCCCGCCCAAAGATCGGACGATGTTTGCCGAGGCATCAATCCACGCCTGACCCCATTCCTGCTCAATGATGTTGCGCATCGCAGTCATCTGGATTTGCATATACTTAGCATTGGATTCCAAACTGATGCGTGTAGCTTCCTCGAAGCTCTGTGTTGAGTTTGTGATCTTACCCAGGGTGTCGTTGAACATGTCCAAGCCAGCTGAGGCAAAGGCCAGTCCGCCGATTCGGGAGCGGATAGTCGTAAAGTATTTCCCGATCTCTGACGTACTGCCTTTAGTACGCTCCTCAAGCATTGCCATGACGCGAGCGAATCCATAGGTCTTGATCGCAGCCTCACCGCTATCGACACCTATCTCTCTAAAGAATCGCGCCATCTCTTTCGAGGGCTTTATCATCGAGTTCATGATGTTACGCATCAACGTCTGAGCTTCAGAGAATCTAATACCTCGAATAGTCAGCATCGAGATACTAGCCATCATCTCATCAAGAGTCACGCCCATCATTTGCGCAGGAACGATAGACCGGCCAAGGGTATTGGCCATTTCAGCGATACGCACACGACCAAGTTCTGCTGTCTTGAAAGCCTTTGCCATAATCTCAGCGGCGGAGGAAGCAGCCATACCGTAAGTATTCATGACTGAAGACCGGAATTCCATAGCTACTGCGGAATCTGTGTATGTCGTGATAGCAAGCCTATTAGCCGCATCGACAACGCCAATGACCTCGGAGCCTTTGGCAATCTGGTTTGACAAAGCTTGATAGGCAGCTTCGGCAACGTTGATAGCCTCGATGCCGTAGGAACTGGAGAGTCGGCGAAGGCTACTGGCCCATGCGTCAGAGGTAAGCTGGTTCTCCTGAGAAATTGTCCGAATCTCGGACATCTTCATCTGGAATTCGCCAGCCGACTTCACTGACGCGTGGAAAGCTTGGGACAGATTCGCGATTGCCCGGTGAAACATCTGAACATAGGCAATCTTGAACACCGCACCCCAACTAATGCCCATCGTGAATGCAGCGCGTTTGGCTTCCCTGCCGAGACTCTGTTGCGCGGCATTCACGCCAAGCAGCGCCGTCTGCAACCTCTGCATCGCCGGAATAGTGCTTGAGGTACCGCTTGCGATATTCCGCTGCGCGGTAGCCAAGTCCTTAGCAGTCATGGAAGCAGACGCCATGACCGCTTGAACGCGACTAACTGCCGCTTGGTATCGGGCAAGTTCGGTTGTCGAGGCACTTGGCGCAGACATTCCAGCCACACGCAGCGGGGCCACGGCCTTGGCAGCTTCACGTTGAGCTACTGCATCTGCCGTACTCTTACGCCGCTCCGCGCCTAGGCCCCGCAAAGCCTCTTGGACCTTGACAGCCGCCATATACAGGCGATTCATCTCGCCAGTATAGCGCCCTGTCCCCGCCTGCGCGGCAGTCATTACGGCATTGAGTTCACCGAGAGTACGACCTTGTCTCGTAGCGATAGAAATATAATCTGTTGTTGCGCGATTGTACTTCATTAGTTCGGTGGAAGTGGCGATAAGCCGCTCACGCGACGTCGCTTGAAATCGGTCAAGGGATGCGTAAGCTCTACCGGTGGCGCTAAGAAGGTTCCTTCTATTTTGCTCAGTATAGGCAGCTGTCTCAGCGCGCCGACGTTCGGTTTCACCGAGTGCGGCGGTTGCGTTCTTGAGCCGAACAGCTTGGTCGTATAGGGCTCTATTGCTACCGACGTAGTTCACCACTCCGGCGTCGGCCTCAGCTATGATCTTTTTGAGCTGCCTCTGTGTAACGCCGTGCTGTTGTGCCATTGCAATAAGATCACGATACGATTTTCGGTATTTCTCAAGTTCAGTTATGCTGGCATCAGGATTAGCAATCATTGTCTTCGACATGCTGTAGCGCATACCATCACGGAGACTCTTATTGCGCGCCGCAATAGCCTCCGCGTCGGCGTTGGCAGCTTTGGCTGCTCTATCAAGTCCAGCAGTCTTCTTATCAAGCAGCGGCAGAAGCTTCTCAACAGCAGCAGCTTCAGCCTTTGTGGCACCAGCACTCGCCAGCTGTTCCTTGGTGTAAGTCGCAATGACCTTTTCACCGGACTTTGTTTCCGAAATCAACTTCAACCGCTGTCCTGTTTCCTTGGCACTGACTTTATAATTCTCGGCGATGACTTTTGTGTTCCGCAGCATCGCGGCGTCGAGTTCACCCAACTTGGCTATCAGCTTCACAGCAGCCTGGACAGCTGGATCCGATGAGCCAGCATACGTGATCTCGACCACTTCATACCTAACTGCATAACTTCGCATAGTTAGGTTCCCTCCTACTCAACAGAGCCGACGATCTCGCGTTTGATCTTCTTGGCCAAGCGTTCGGCAGCCGTGTGCTTTATCCCGCGAGCACCCATCAGCAACATCTCTCGAAGTTTCTCAGAGAATCCCCAATCAGCGTCCCACATTCCAAACTGACCAATGACAATAGTATACGTCATATTGAGAAATGGCTTTCGTCTATTGCCCTCAGCATAGGTAAAAGCTGGATAGTCCTCTGCTAAAATCTCTCCGGCGGTTGCCGTCTTGATAAAATCCTTATCGTAGTTACCTTCTATATCTGTGTAGCCTTTGACCTGATCTCTCACCGGCGGGCGGCGTATCTTGCCAAGGATACGAAATTCACGAGCGGCTGGATACACAGAAGCAAGTGACATTCCAGTTTCAACGTGGATTTTTGCCGCAGCAGCTTTGATGGCAGCGGCGGCTACTTTACGCAACGTCTTCCGAAACTCCTGCCAAATGAGTTCCCTGACATATTCGGCGCGTGGTCTGGCTATTTTGTAAGACATGCTAACTTGCATATTAGCTCCTTAAACAAATGCAGCAGCCCCTCAAATACGAGGGGCTGCTGTTAGGGTCGCTAGTTCCATTTCCTCATGTTGCCGAACATGCGAATATGCAATTAGCATTGCTTGCACCCACGTATCGCAATCATCCCAAGAAGCCTGGACTTCTGGTGGTAAGATACCGAAACGTTCGCAGGCACGCCAAATGGCATACTCAGCCGTCCGAAACTTTGGAAAGATTATTTCGCGACTGGAGCTACCTGACCAGCTAAAAAACGGGTTGTAGCCTCATCAATCTTGGCCTGATCGAGACCGCAGGCACTGAGGACGAGATTCACGATACGCATGATCTCGAAATCACTGAATCCGGCTTCCTTCAGTTCCTCGTCGTAGTTCTCCCAAGTGGCGGGATCATCGGGATTGACCGATTCCCACTGAATCTCAGGAGTGGCTTTCAGCGATTCGAGAATCATCCAAGTCATGCGCTGACCGGCCCACTTACGCTGCGCCTCTTTGAAAGCCGGATCGTCAAAGAGAGGAACAGGTGACATCGACCCCGGCTGAATTCCCTCCGGGGGTTTGGGTGCCGGACAAAGCCCATCGAACTTAGTATAGTCCCTGACGCAGGCGGCATTGATGATGAAATCATTGCCACCTTGGCGCGGAAACACAACTGTCTCGACTCTCGGCCCCGAACGCTTCTGGCCTTTATACAGCATTGTTAGCCTCCTGGTTAGGCCGACGTGGACTGCGAAGTCGTCACAATAGTCGGCTCAGTCGCATTGCACTTGCCCGAACAGGAACAGGTACCCTCTTTGAGATCATGAGAAAGGCTCTCATACCGGAAGTCAGGGAAGGTGACAACTTCCTTGGGGCCATCCTCGCAAGTCGGCGTATGCGTGAGTTCCAGATCGACAGCATACGGACGACAGGCATCAGAGTCGGCCGATACCCAGGACGCAGCGCCTCCGCGCTTCTTGAGCGCGTCTTCGATAGTAGCCGCGCCACCGGAGACAGCCTTGATTTGCAGCCACTTGAAATCCATCGAGACTTCCAGCGGCTGCTCATCACCATTGACAACGTCGTCAAGCTGCCCACGATCCAGTTCGTAGATACGCTCCACGTTCTCGGTCCAGGTGAAGTTGCCTTCGCCAAGGATGACCTCGATGTTATTCGAGCCACCATCCTTGATTTTCAGCACGGCATTTTTGAAGTCAATACGTCGTGTGGACATCAGCTACCTCCTAGCTCAGCAGTGTAGTATACTCTTACGACTGCCTGTTGAATGTCTGCGTGATACTTGACGATGCCCTCATCGTTGATATGCAGGGCTCTGGAGATATTCGCATACATACTCAGACAGCAGATTGTTACCTCGTCGTCATTGATAATGGGGATGTCTTCAAACATCGCCGCACTGACGAGCCCAATAAGCGTCTGGTGGTCATAGAAGTTTGTCCTGGACTTAGTTTGGACATATGCGCTTAGCAGCACCTCAAGAACAAAATCGTTATGAGATTGCTCAGCACAGCGCGGCCCATCCAGCTCAAAGACAACCCATGACCCTGTCTGGTGAGTATGGTCCTGGCCCGGAAAGACGAGCTCCTTTCCAGACAAACGCGACTGCATACTCGCTATGATGCTTTTGGTAATCCATCGCGGCCAGTTAGGATTCACGTATCGGTACCCTTCAGTTCCAGGGACACCGCTCGGTGCTCGGGTAAGTCCTTGACGGTGACGATGTTGAATGTCCGCACACCAACCCGGACTTTCCAACTCTGATCAAGGACAGTTGCCCCAAGCGCACTTTTCTGAATCACAACTTTACACGTCTCGATATCAAGGTCAACTGGACCAGCAGCGCGTTTCAACGCACTCGGTATCTCTGTACATAAGGCTTTACGCACGACAATCTCTGTCTTCAACGTCGAGATTGTGCCGGTGATAAAGTCTACGTGGTTTTCGAGATACTTGTAGAGAATAACAGACGTCGGGTGTAGTTGTCTCAGCATGTACAGCGTCGTATTATCTGATGACACTTCCAGCCCTCCTCGCCACATCGTCTATCATCCTGTCGCGAACAGCTAGATCACGCGCGGCGTCCGCTTTACTGTAGCCATTCTGCGTGAGCACGTTGATTTGACACTTGATCTCTGAGATTTGCTCCAGCATCGTATTCTGTCGTGTTGAGATCGAGCCGGCCCACCATACGGCGCCGATGGTTTGGCAAAGCAGAAATATCACGATGCTGACCACGACACCGTTCAGTTTTGGCATATCATAAGTTGGGGTGGAGGCTCGCGCCTCCACCCACACCCTCCAAATTAGCCGAACAGGACCGCGCCGAGATTCACATCAAGGACTGCTGTGCCATAGAGCATGTCGAGCCGGACAACCGTGCCATCGCGATCGATGTCATACTGCATCGTCACGCGCAGGCCGAGGTTGTTATACGTAGCCACAGCGGAATTGGCACCGCTGCCAGCCTGCGGGAGCGCCAGAGGCCGCGTGACCAGCGCCAGCGCGTTCCGGTGGAACGCGAAGTTGTAGTCACCAGCCGGGCCAGGAGAGACACGCTGACCAGAAGTCACCGCAGCGGTCAGAGGCAGATCCATCATCGCCAGGGCCGTGGTCGGGGTTCCGATCGTCGCGTACTCGTTGCCGTTCACGTCCACAAGCTGACCAGTCCGCATCGCCACCGAGAAGCCAGAGAGCCCAAGGTTCTTGATGTAGTTGGCTGAATAGTTCGAGGACAGAGTTCCGGGGACATAGATCACGATATCGGCGTTGTTGGCAACCGCGCGCTTCAGACCCGGAGTGATGACAAAGTCGCCAGAGCCAACACTGACAATCTTCTGAGGGATGTCATCGCCCTCGATGGTCACGAACGAGTTAGCCGTCAGCGTCGCCGTGGTGCCATCGTACGGGATGGTCGTAGTGCCAATCTCCAGACCGCTGGCAGCATCAACCTCGGCGGTGATGACCGTGTTGCCAGTGGCGATGGACGGCGTATTCTGCGCCATGAAGCAATTGAATCCGAGAAGCTGACCGATATGGGCCGTCCGCATCGCCGAGCCGTTGTCGCCGATCGTGTGAGCATTGACAAACTCACTGACGTTCAGGAGATCGGTGTCACCGGCGGGCGTCAGGATCAGGTTCCGGTCATCCATCGGGGCCTTGGCTTCATTCATGACCTGGCGCAGATTCAGCAAAGCCGCCTTATCAAGCGTTGTGCCAAGATGCCCAGCACAGTTCGTGCGGAACCGGTAGACCTGGCTGAGCAGCGTCTGGTCAATACCGTTGGCGAGGGCTGTAGCTGCCGGCTTCAGATACATGTCAACGAGGTCTTTGAACGCCAGGCTAGCCTCGCGGCTGCCAATGACGAACGTGACTTCACCGTGCTGGTTCAGCGGCACGGGAACATTGGTAGTCGTCGCATCCTGCAGGTCAGCCGTAGTGTCCGAAGTCGCCCGACGCCGCATCGTGAATGTTCCGGGCCGATGGGCATTGACCACGTCGCCGTAATTGGCCACTTCCATCGAGAAGTCGCGGTGAACCTGATTAGCGACAATCATCTGGTTCTCAAGGACCATCAAGGCTTCCTGCGCCCAGACCTCAGGGACCATCGCATCGTTGTCATTAGCATACACGACATGAAACTGCTTCATTACAAGCCTCCTTTGGCGCGCTGAGCACGGTAGGCTTCAGCGCCAAGCTTAGCGGCATCAGCCAACGTCGGCTGCTTACCACTGTGTCCAGAAAGATTGCGACCGGTGCCACCAGAGCCACGTGTCTGGAAAAGGTTTTGGAAATCTTCAAGCTCAGTCATGCGCTTTACAACAGCGGTCGGAGCAAGTTCCATTTCCACCGTCTGGCCTTTGGTGTCCTTGTCCTTGAATTTCACAACCACGTCAAAGCCGGCCACATTGCCATCAGCATCTCGGACCTCAGTCAATTTGGCATTGGGTTTCAGAAGTGCAACCACTTGATTAGTGCGGTAGGCTCCGGCATCAGAAGCGGCATCCGCAAGCGAACGAACGATGGTTGTCTCGATGAATCGCGATTTCCAGGCTTCCGCCTCGGCCGACAGGTTCGCCACCTGCGACTCGGCTTCTTTCTTCAACTTCTCGCGCTCACGAGCGGCAAGTTCCTCAGAAGTCAGCAGCTTCTTGTTGACTTCCTCGACCCGAGATTCGAGTTCCGCCCGCTCTTTGGCAGTGAGATCGGAACGTTTCTTCACGGCTTCGAGTTCGGCTGTAATGGCCGAGAGTGCCTTCTGCGACTCATCCTTCGTCGCCTTCACCATTGCGTCAATTTCCGCCTGCGTAAACGTCTTCTGCTCGTCCTCGAACCGCACCTTGTGGCGTCGCAACATTGGAACTACCTTATACAAGAGAAACAGTACTGATGTGCCTGAGATAAGGAATCAAGTATCTCCAGGCTTCAATACTCACGATGCCGGCCAATATATGGGTCGGCACAGCTTTTCTATTATACACAGTCTTGGTACTCTCGTGAGTGGTTTGCTCAACCAGCAATGCTGAGTATTCACTTTCGAGATTCGTCTCATCCAGGAGAGCAAGCGCGAGTTCACAACACGCAGCTTTGACATCTTCAGGAATCGCGGTATCGGTCCCCCTTGGAAATTGCAGTGTCTGATCGGGGTCAGCTTTCTCACCGATGAAATTCAGGCGCTCAATGAGTCGTGTGGCATGAGCAAGTGCCCTGACCTTCTCGGTCTCTGTGGCATCATCCCAAGCCGTCGCACTGACATGAGTATCGAAGTAGAGGTCAGCGGCATCGGTTGTTGTGTAAGCTGTCGTACTCTCGTCGGTCAACTCTCCGAGTTCTGCGTAGATACGCACACCAATGTTGCCGTCTTGCGGCACCCTAAGTATACCGCCGCCGCTGAGAGTGACTACAAACTCACCCAGGAATCGCCCAGTATTTGCGGTATCCGCCAGAGTGAATGTGTATTGTACGACATTGTTTCCTGTTCCAGTGATCGTTGCGGCGGCTTCTGATATGACATATGTCAGTGCGAATTGTTCACGCATACTGAATTTAGCGGTGGCCCCGGCCAGGCTTACAGCTACGCCGTCCTCGTCGGTAAGCACAAGCCGAAGCGTTGGGCTAGTTGAATTCTGCTTTATCGAAAACCAGTCCATAGCTTACCTCACATTTCCAACATCTGGCGCAACGCCTGCCGGGCTGCTTTGTTATGTCTCTCCGCTTTGGAGGAAAGCGCGCTGTATTGTAGC
>CAZCJJ010000086.1:0-15171 GCA_964499045.1 uncultured Opitutales bacterium
AAGGAAGAACCCGCTCCGCCTCCGGCCACAAAAATCGTCGTTGAAGGGACCAAGACCGAGCGGGAAATCGAACTGGAACGGGAGCTTGAAGCCGAGCGCGGACGCGCGACAACGGCGGAAGAGCGGGCCAAAAAAGCGGAGACCGAGGTTTCCTATCATCAGGATGAAAATCATCGGCTCAAGGAGTCGATGAAGGGTCCCAAACCCAAAAAGAAGGTGATCCGTCAAGGGACGGGGTGGTTTGAATACGAAACCGAGGAGGATTAATTGTGGCACCTAAAGCTCAAACCACGGGTGGTATGCCCGGAGTGCCAGCGGGAAGCGCGGCTGCTGCGGCAAACGCGGGAACTGCTGCAACCGATCCGGTTTCAGGACTGGCTGGCGGAACGGGTGATAAGCCGGCACCATTCGGCGGTAACAAGGGCCGCAAGCCAACTGGCTTCAAGCCCGGCTCACCGGAGGCACTGGCTGCCAAGCGGGCTCGTGATGCGGCTCGCAAAAGGCAGGAACGCGCTGTCAAGGCGGCTGCCGAAGCGCCCCCGCCGTTGCCTGGCTCAACTGCGCCTGTGGCTCTGCCGGAGCAAAGTGCGACTTCAACGCCAAGCGGCCCTGTGGCTGTTGACGCGGCTGCTGAAGCTCCTCGTTGGTGCAGTGCGGACTTCAACGAAGTCGCGCCTCAACTCGTTGAACTCGGCGAAGCCTGGCGGGTCGATGCCATCTGCCGGAAGTGCGTGGCGGCAAAACTGCCTCGGAAGGTGGTGGAAGAGTTTGAGAGGGATGCTTCCTTTCCGCCCACAAGTAAGAAAGCTCTGTCCGGCTCACTGCCGGGAACACTCGCCGACGCCTTCAATGCCATCGGCGTTCCCCTGGCGATGAAAAAGTGGATTGTGAGCGCTCCGGTGCTCACTTATCTGATTCTCCGGGATTTCCAGATACATGGTAAACTGGACAAGCTGATCTCCAGCGAACAGGAACGGGAACAAAAGCAGGCTGAACCAGCCAAAGGATGAACGATTTCACGCTTGATCCCCAGCACACGCTCATTGTCGGCATGACGGGGAGCGGCAAAACGACTTTCGTGATCAGCTACGTGCTCAACATCGAACCAGTTCCGGCCTGCATTTTCATCTTTGATGATCAAAACCGCATGTGGCCCCGGCTGAAGCTACAGCCCTGTTACACGGTTTCAGAACTGGAAGCCTCATTGGCGAGCCGATGGAGCGTGTATAACCCCCTGCGAATGTTTCCCGGTGACACCAAGGCGGCGCTCAAATGGTGGTGTGCCTGGGTGTATCACTGCGCCCAGCGCGGGCCGGGCAAGAAATTGGTGGTCGTGCCTGAAGTGTGGCGGCATTGCACGCCGGATTCCATCCCGGTGGAGTTGGCGTTGATGGCGCAAATGGGCCGGGAACTGAACGTGGAACTGGTCGTGGACACTCAGCGGCCGGAGATGATCAATCCCAGCATCACCGGAGCGGCCACGGAACTGGTGTGCTTCAAGCTGATGAGCGCGGAAGCGCTCCGGGCCGTGGAAAAGCTCTGGCGGGATTCGGGGATCATGGCCACCCGGCAGACGATTGCCGGTTTGCCCCTCGGTCAATTCATCGGCTGGAACCGGCTTTCAGGCGGGAGTCTTGGCGGGCGGCTGTTTTGATACCACAATAACCGGGACCGGACCAAGGCCGGCAAAGTCATTCTGATCAGTAGTCCACAATTCATCGGTATTGGCTTGCTGCGCCGCAAAGGCGTGCAGGTAATCGTGGATGCGCCCGCCTTGCACGGCTTTCCGCTGGGCTGAATCACAGGCATTGACCACGCTCTGAGAGTCCAAATCGTGATATTGAAGCTTGGGATGCAGGCGGCGGATAACCTCTGCGGCGGTCTTGGGGGAAAATTTTCGCAACCGGACCGACCCATCCGGTAAGGTCATGTTGATTCCCTTGCCAGTGAGCGCGGAAAAGACTTCAGCCAAGGTATGCGTGCGGGTGATCCCGTTGATTTCCGCCAAGCGGCCCTGGCCGAAATACCAGATCAGCGCACAGGAATCCCAATAGACAGTCATTTGCCCTCCCGATCAGCGCGAATGGCGGCCGTGATGCTTTGCTCCACGAACTGGCTGCCGTCTTTGGGCATCAAGGTGTGCGGGTCAAGGTCATCGGCCTCCAGAACTTCGGCGGTTTCCCGAACCAGCTTGCGGGCGTGGATTTCTCCGTCCTCAAAGCGCCAGTCCAACTGGTCGGAAGTCTGGATTCCGGCCGCTTTACAGATGTCAGCCGGTATCGTGGTCTGCCGTCTGTCCCGGACTATGGTAGCGTTCATGTCTGATTTTCGCACACGTTTCAGACTGGTCAAGGACGTTTCAGGACGGTTTTGGACTGGACGCTGATTGGGGACATTTACGGGTCCGCGTCCGTTTTTAGGCGGATTATAGGCGGACAACGGACGCAAACGGACACTCACTTCTACCCTCTACCGGAATCTTTGATCCCGTCCTACCTTGTCCACAGTTGAGCCTGGCTGAGGCTGCAAGCGCCGTTCGAGGATGAGCGGGGGCAGACAGGGCCGGGCCGAGAAACACACGCCTGACGCAGCCAACCTTTACCCGCGTCCTGTCCATGAACAAGCTGATCAAGTCCCCCCTCGCCAAGACCGTGCTCACCTTTGCCGTGCTGATGTTCCTGTGGAATGTCGGCAAGCCCTACCTCCAGAAATTGCCCGTGGTGGGCAAATACGCCTGAACGGTCAAACCAACCGCAACCCCTCATTCCCTGACTTATGGTCATTAAAAAGCCTCTTCCCCCATTCGATGCCGCCCAGCTTGGCAGCGTGATCAGTTGCCGTCCGGACCTTGGTTCCCGCATCATGATGGGATTCGATCTTCAGGTGGTTGGCACGGGCAGCCCCACGTTTGCGGATTACGTCGAATACGTGGAAATCCTGCAAAACAACAAGCGCAAATGCCTGTTGAAACCCGCCATCCAAGCCAAGCTGGATGCCATCATGAACAGCAACGGCGACACGTTCGACACCACCATCATGCGCGTGCCTTTGGCCCGTCCTCGCAGCCTGGGGTTCGCCTGGGGCACAAAGGACATTTCGGAGTTTGCCATTCAGTGCAAGCTGGTGGCGGCAAACCCGTCTGGCAAGACGCTGACCCGCGTGCAGGGTTGGACGGGCTATGCGCCGATCATCAACCCTATCGACCGGGGTAACGTGGTACTGCAAACCGTGGTGCCCAGTGGCACGCCGACGGCCGGCTGGAACACGCTCCAGCAGGGCAATCTGACTGTGCCGGACATCATCTCCCTGAAGCACGTCCTGTTGAACCATGATGCGGTGCGGGAGGTGCGCATTCATATCGGCGACACGGAAATCTATCACCAACCTCGGGACATCCAGTTCGAGCAGTTGGTTCGGAGCGAGTTCTACAAGCTGCCGGCCAGTTACGACGCCTTCCCGGTGGTGCTGGACGATTTGGGCGATGACCGCGATTACCCGCCCCTCATCGATGCCAACGGCGTGCGGCGGCCCATCATGGTCGAATACTATTGGGACACGAACGTGGCGGCTGTGGCGGCCTTTGACATCCTTGTGGAAGGGGTCGAACGGGGTGCTCCGTCCGCTGTGGCGAACGCCAAGGCTTAACCTCGAACGAAAGCCAACGATGAACGCTGACAAATTCTGCAAGGCCGTCAACAACGCCAACGCCCATTGGAGCAAAGGCGCGACCACGGCGACCGTGGGACACATCCTCCAGGCATTGAACCTGTTGAAGGAGGAAATGGCCGTCAGGCCGGCGCCGGCGCAACCGCCTCCCCCGCCTGAAAAGCCGCAGTCCTGAGCCCGCTTCCAGTGCAACCTTGAACAAGGGCTGAGGCCGCAAATGGTTTCAGCCTTTTTACCCCAAAAGCTGTATGGCCGACGAAATTGATTGGGAATTGGCAAATACCTACGAGGAGCAAAGCAACCGCGGTTTAGTCTCTGATTTTCTTTCCGGGCTGTTGAGCACCGCCAAGGATGCGGCCGGAGTGTATCAGGCAATCAAGGATGACGGCGGAGCAAACCAATACAACCAGCTCAAGCAACAACAGCAGGTCCAACAGCAGCAGGATCAGACCAAAGTGCTGTTGATCGGTGGTGGGATTATCGCGGTGGTATTGCTGGTCATTGTTTCGGTGTTTTTATTTGGCCGAAAGGGCTGACATGGCCGGACTGCCACCACTCAATTTAAGCAGTTCGGCCGCTTCGGAAGCCAAGCTTTCCGCGCAAACCACCCTGGGAGATCAGAAGTTCGGAGCCATCAACTTGGGTGGATTCAACAACAAGTCCCTCGCCATTGTGGGCGTCGTGATTCTGATCATCGTCATCGTATGGAAGCCTTGGAAAAAAGGCCGTTAACGACGGCAGAGGAAGCGCCGTCACTCGTGGCGACACGTTACCGGCGCGGAATGGATGCCAGATGGCTGCCCGGATTGTTCCGTGAACTTACTCCTCAAGAGCAAAATCTCGTGGCCCGCGCACTGGGAGACCTTCCGCATGATCATTGCCGTTCGTTGCTTGACACCCTCTGGCGGCAGATCAACGCGGGCGATCTGGACATGTTCACCCTCAAGGATGCGGGCGGACGCATCTACGCGGTTTCCTTTTACCAGGTCGAAACGTTGTTGGACGGTTCGAGAGATTTCTTCTCGGTGGTTACGGTGGCTATCGCCCAATGTGGCCGGCGGCTGGCCGAAACCGACATTGAAGCCATGGATAAAGCGGCGCGTGAACTCAGCTGCAATTCCATGTCGATGCGTACGCTCCGGCATGGCCTGGCCAAGACGTTGTGTGACCGGCACGGGTGGTTTTGTTCCGAGGTGATTTTACGGAAGGTTTTATAATGGGCGGCTCCTCATCCAATAGTTCCAATACGACACAGCAGACCAGCGAGGACAGAAGGGTGACCACTGGCGAGGGCGACATCACGGCCCTGCAAGACAACACAATCACGCTGGAAAGCGGGTCGTCCGTAACGCTGATCAACCGTGATCCGGGAGCGGTGAGTGTGGCCTTTGAAGCTCTGGCGGAGCAATCGGCCAGGTCCACTGAAGCGGCGGTGGAATTGGCCAAGGTCAGCAGCGCAGCCGCATCAAAGTTGGCCGAAAGCCAGGAACAGTTTGTGGCGACCGCATCGGGTCAAAAATATGTGCTCTACATCCTGATGGGATTGGCGGCTCTGGTGGGACTGCCCGTGCTGTTTTCCTTCCTCAAAAAGCAGACATCATGAACCGACTTGATTTAAACAGCCGCAACAAGGCAGTGGTCGCCATCGCTGATGGCGATGAATACGCGCTCTTTGTAGGTGGGGATTTCCTGTATATCTACGCCTTGGCTGGCACGCTGGAAATGAAGGTCAACGAAGGGGCTGATTGGACGCCATTCGTGGTGGGCACACGGCATTCCGGCGTGGTGGGTCGCAATGATATTGGGGCGGTGAAATTCCGCAACACTTCCGGGCAGGCGGCCACCATGACAGTTATCTTTGGCAAGGGGGAAATGGACATTACCGGGCAGGCGTCGATTGCGAATCTTCCGGCTGAATACCCGCTGCCCGCCGCGCAACTGGCGGTGATTACTCCACCGGTGGCTAAGACGTTCAATCCGCTGTTCGCCAACGTGAACAACAACCAACAGGTGATCCAGAACGCAATTGGCATCACCGTGTTGGTGACTTCCGGTATTGTGCTCGCCAACGGAACACAATTACCCGTGGGGTTGCCCATTAATTGGAATGTGACCCGTGGGGAACTGGATAAGATCGCCGACGTGACTTTCGATGGGACCACGGGCGGCGGCGGCACCGCATTCATTTCGTATCTACAACCTGTATGAAGAAATTCGCTCTCATTCTCATCCTTGGTCTTGGTTTGCGTCAAATCGACCTTCCGGCTCAAGTCTCATTTGGCACCTACAACCCGCCGCCATCCGTCAAGGGCATCGACCGTGACGTTTACATTGCCTACCGAACCGATGGCGCGACAGGCAAAGGCACGGCGGACGACCCTTTTGACGGAAGCACGGCGGCCAAATTTGACGCCGCTCTCAGTAACGCGGTAGCCAGCTCTGCTTTTGTGCACATCGGTCCGGGAACTTTCCTTTCTTCTGGGTTTGGAACCAACATCTTTGAGCCGTCCGGAGTTTATAAAATCCAAGGTGCCGGGATTGGCGTGACGAAAGTAAAGCTCGCTGATAACACGATGGTGACGACCAATGAACACACTCGATTTCTTTTCTATCATTGGAGCGACGAAGGCCAGCTTGGATACTTTGAGTTGTCCGACCTGACCATTGACTGCAACTCAGTAAATCAGCCAATAGTTTCAACCTACACGAATGCAAATTGTGGCGCTGTGACGGCCTACACGCAGTGGGGCAGTATCCACGATGTTCTGGCAACCGGAATGGGGAGTGGTGGCCGCGAGACGTTTCCGATTCACTTGTGGGGCTATGGGCTGCCGAAGAATTGTCACTACTCAATGCGGCGAATCCGAGCCGAGCCCAGCACGGGATACATGACGGTGATCATGGCGTCCAGTGCTGGCGGTGGCGGGGTGTCGGGGGTAATCGAAGACTGCACAGTCATCGCGAATGGCACACAAGATTCGGCGTTCGGAGGTGGCGATATGCACGGATTTCGATTCTGCAACAACATCGCTCTAGGCTCTTGGGAGGGAATGCACTTTGACACGGGTGTTTTTTCAGACGTGTCATTTGTCGGGAACCGGATTTGGGGGATTAACCACGGGATAAGATTTTTTCCGGCTGCCAGCACATTTACAAACATCACGGCGTGCTACAATACCTTCTCAGGTGGGGATGCATTTGAGCTTGGAACCGGTTCTTTCCGGCAATGGGGGAACACGCGGGTCGATGCGGGTATTTTAAACAGTGACGATATTCGGATGACTGAGGCTGCTGGATTCGACACCAACAGCTTTTTATTTACGGGTGGGAAGATGACTTTGCTGGGCGGATCGGGGCAAAGTAACACGGTCGCAAATTTGGGCGGGGTTGCGACGAACATTTCCCTTTTCGGATCAGCTACTAATGCGGGAATGTTGGTGTTATCGAACTCGGCCGCAGCGCTGGATGAAAAGATTTGGACCCGTCAATTTTCCCCAGATGGACTCTACTACACGACACGGAATGATGCGGATGTCGTTGACGAAATTTATATGACCATCAGCCGGACCGGTCGGAAGGTTAACAACATTGGATTTATCCCAGGCGTTATTTTCTATAACGGCGTTACGAACAAGAGTGCAACCAACGCTCTAATCTATGCTGACTCGAATTGCAAAGAATCACCGGTGACAATCGGTCCCGGTCTTGATTTTAGCGGCGGAATTTTATCGTCAACCGGAGCTGTGACCAACACAGCGGCTTGGTATCCTGGTACCAATCTTACATGGAATTCGTTCCGCACTACTGGATCGTATCAACTGCTTTCCTGGCCGGGAACATCCAATTG
The DNA here is from genome assembly GCA_964499045.1 of uncultured Opitutales bacterium. Classification (GTDB taxonomy): domain Bacteria; phylum Verrucomicrobiota; class Verrucomicrobiia; order Opitutales; family CAZCJJ01; genus CAZCJJ01. The sequence goes on from CAZCJJ010000086.1 coordinate 7,514, forward strand.
TGTCATTGAACTTCCCAGCGCAGGAACCTATCTCATTGGGGCCAATTTGGAGGCAGTGAATCTGGCTGGATGGCAGATTATGGGTAAATTCTCCAACAGCACAGCGGGCGCGGACATCGAATACAGCGAGCGTCAGGTTTGGCCCGCTTCGGCCTCCCATTCGGCCCAGATTGTCTTGAACAACATGGTGACTGTCGGGGGAGCATCCACTATAAAAATATGGGTCAAGGATGATAGTGGCGGGGGGGGACCAAACGAGGCAATCATCCCTTACCGCAGTTCCTCCTACTTCATTAAACTGCATTAAATGAGCGTACCAGACTTAACCCGAATCGATTCCTCGCTTCACTCGTTCACGCTGCCAACCGGGGCGGTACGCGGGTTGTGGAATGTAACCTTTGACGGTTCCCGGTTTTGGTATGGATCGACCGATGTGACGGATTATCTTTTGCGGGCTCAGAAGGGCGCCTTCCCTGATTATGATCCCACGGCTGATAACCTGGCCAACTACGAGGCCCGCAACGTCGAACTGAACCGGAAAACCAATCCGGGCGGATCAACAAGCACGCTTGAGTTGTTTGTGGAAGGCGTAGCCAAGACCATCGATCCCACAAACCCCGGAAGCCTTCCTGCCTGGCTCAAGCCCATCCTAATTACGGGAGGCATCGTCTTCGGCTTGTGGCTGCTGGTCAAAATCGTGGAAATTACCGGTTTCAAATTCGCGTCCAAATGAAGGCTCAAAAGGTGGCCATCATCGTTGGGATTGTCTCCGGTATTTTAACAATCATCTGGCTTGGGATGGAGATAAAAAAGTCATGGCAACAGTCGGCAATATCGTCAATCTGAGCAACCCCTCCGAATCGGAACGGCGTATTGGTAAAACGCTCATCCTGGCGGGGGTTGTGGTTTGGCTGGTCTTTATCGCCCTCCGTATGACCTCCTCATCCAAATGAGCACTCAAGATGTTCTGCAACTCCTTGTTTTTCCATGTTTGGCGGCCATCTGGTTCAAGCTCGACGGGCTCCAAGCGACCGTTGCCAAGGTAAAGGAGCGGCTGGCAGCCGGTGACGAACGGCTGAAGGATCAAGAGCGCAGAATTTCCCGGCTGGAAGAATCCCGGCCGGGCTGTCCGTAACCTCAACCGAAAGGAACCCCATGAAGAGTTGGAAAACCACCCTCGGCGGAATCTTGACCATCCTCGGCGCGGTCAGCGCGGCGGGATTGGCGGCGCTCAAAGGCAACTACGAAGCGGCCATCGGGGCGCTTACCGTGGGCTTGCCTGCGGGCATTGGCTTGATCAAGGCCCGTGACAACGACAAAACCAGTGAGCAGGTCAATGCCGGCCAATCGTGACTGCGGCCATCCTCACACTGCTGGGCACGCTGGCCGGTTTCGGAGTCTGGCTCTGGAAACGGCACGCGGCCAAGCAGGACAACCCACTGGAACAGCACCGGAGGAAATATGAAGAAATCCACCACGGCCCGGATCGCGGCCCTGATGTGTGTCTGTCTGATGAGCTGGACGAGTTGGACCGGCTGCAACGGGCCAAAGGTGGTAAGCGCTGAAAGGATTGTGACGCCACTCAAGGCCGGGCAGACGTTCACCGCTCCCTGCGCTGGGCGATTCCTTTCCGAGGCGCTTTACCAGCGCACGCGCGAAGCGATCGCCGACCGGGTGCATGAACTGCGCACGGAAGGAGACGGAAAATAATGGCCCGTATGGGCGATAAGCCCATTTTTTCCCCATCCCATCCCACTGCCCCGGTTTCAAACGCCTCGCAGAACGAATCCTGGCGCAACGATTTTCCGGTTTCCTGCCTCAGAACGCCAAAAATCCCCATTGATACCGGTAAACGGTCAACGGTGAGTGCCTCAGCGTGAAGATCGGCGCGCGCTTTAGAAGCGAAATTGCAGTTGCCGATGATTGGGAACCAGACCGAACCATTCAGCCGCGGCTGACTCGGTGACGACCTCGACGTAGTGACGTCCGAGCATGTCTGGTGAGTTCCCCGCTTCCACGGCCACGCGGCCGGCATCCTTGATGGCGGCCAGCCGATAGGAACAAAAGGAGTGTCGAAACCCGTTCGGGACGGGCCGCACGCACGCCCGTAGAATGGAGCGGCGCATTACTTCGTTGAAGGATTTGCGCGTGCCGGCGTAGAGCGGACGGGATTCATGCTGCTGGCAGCGGATGAGCCATTCTCGGGCGTTGGGCAGGATCGGGCAGATCCGGCGCTGGCGCATTTTGGCGGCGGCGGCATCAATGAAGATCAGATTTCGCTCAAAGTCCACGGAAAGCCACTGGATGCGCCGCACTTCAGCCACACGGAGCCCGCAGAAGGCGACGGCCACAATCCCCGGCAAAACGCTCTGAGCGGCGCTGTCGAGAATCTGGCGCATTTGGGCCGGAGTGTAGATGCCAGGCGGCCTGGGTGTGACAGTCCAGCGTTCCAGCCGGTCCAGTTCATCGAACCACGGAGGCACGTAGCGGTGCCTCTTGGCGAAGCTGACGAGGCTCTTGAGGGTGGCCAGGTAGTTGTTGCGCGTGCGGTTGGCCAGTGGCTTACCGGAGCGCGAGCGGTGGCAGGTCAAAAAGCGTTCTACCACTTCGGCGGTGACGGTGGCCAGGGGGCCGGCATGAAACCGGGCAAAGGCGTTTAAGAGCGGGGGCACGCTGTCGAGCGTGCGCTCGGAGCGGCCCCGACTCCTGAGCCGGTCAATATACAGTTGAATGATGGAGGATAACGGCAGCGGTGTGACAACCGGCCCCGGAGAAACAATCCCTTCTGTGTATGGCACGGGCGCGACGGATGCTGGATGCGGGCCGTTGCTGGCGGGAGCCATGGCGGCCTTTGACGGAGGTCAACGTTTTTGTGTTGGTGGCCAGTCTGGTTTTGGGGGCCAGGTCTTGGCGGTGGATTTCCGCATCCAAGCGGGCTTGGTTTTGTACCCTCGACTATCCTGATTTTTTTCAGTAGTTGTGTTCACAGTTGTGGCGTTCATCAGGCGCAAATCCTGAGTCGAGGAAAAAACTAAAGGTGTGCCCATACTCAATTCTGTTTGGTGGTTGGCCGAACTCGTTTCTCGGCCAACATAACCGGCGCTGTGTCGGCAAAAATGAGATGCTTCGCGATAATCGCTTTGCCAGTGTCGCACATATCCCCCATGCCGATGACTAGGTACGTCCTACACTGACCGCATTCGGCATCCTCACGATGGAGGTGCTTGTGAAGCTCGTGGTAGGCGTTCCCGAACTGAATTTTCAATTCGTTTGGTAAAAGTTTGTTCATGATTTTAGTTCGCCCCCGGTTGGGGGCATTTCTCAACTGTCGGTGGTGGGTTCCTTGTCCAAGGCGGATTCAAGCAATTCCTGCAAAGCAATTATGTCGCGCCAATCCACATCCCTACCGTTCTGCTGACGGGCGATGGCAGATGTTACGGCGGCGGTGAAATTCTTCAGGGCGGTGATAGTTTCAGCGTTCATTTTCGTTTCGGTAGCTTACAGCGTTTACAGCGTTTGCCGGTTCGGTCTGCGTCTCTCCATTGTGAGAGAACTAAACCGCACCGCGTCCAAGCGGCCATGCCGGGCAAAAAGTCCCTCAGCAGATGCACCGTGCCGCCGTGTTCCTTGGTGACTTTTTGAATCATGTCTTTGCTCTATTTGCAGCGTCTCGCCTCAGGCAAAAAGGCCAAACCTACGAGCAGCGCACACCAGACCAACTTGGAGAACACTGGCCAACGGTGACGGAATTGGACCCACCGCAGCAGGGAGTTCCATTCCTCCTCGCGCATTCGGGTTTCCCTTGTGATAGGTCCGAATTCGTCGGGCGTTGGCTGGCACCAATCTTTGAAGCGCTTCCAAGGTTTCATGGGTTCCGTTGTTGTTACTCGGCCAACGTGCGGTTAAGGACATCCTTCAAAGCCAAAGCGGTATCACCCCAGCCCACATCAGAGCAGGTCAATTTTCCACTGGTCCATACAAAAGTTTCGTAAGCACCGTTATCACCATCACCGAAGACACCAACCCACATTTCCGTCTGCACACACAGGCAATGGAATATGTGCACCGGGTCAGTAAATCGGCCTTGAAACTTTTCCAAGGCATCAAGCAGTTGCGATGGAACCTTGTTCCAAATGCGGTTTTGAATCATATTAGTCTCCGAGTTCGAGTCTCGGCCAACCCACCACTTTTCTAGCGGGCCAGCCTCGTTTTTCTCACCCCTCGGAACCAACGGCCCGGCATCACGGCCAAGCCTTGGATTAAGGGGCTTGTTTACGCCGCTTCTGCCTTACCTGCTGATTGCCCTTTGATTTCAACCTTAATCGGGAATGTGATGGTGTCTTGGTCTTCAGGCATGGCATCCAACACGGCTGTTACGAAGTGATCAATAATCGTCGGCGCTTTGAGCCTCGTGTTTTTCATCAATCGTAGCAGTTTTTCCCGACGGGCTTCTTCAAACGACAACCGCATGTTCGTCGGCAATGCGGTCTTCATACGACACAAGGTAAACACAGTGATAAAAAAAGGTCAAAAAAATATTGCACATAATGAATACCAATGATACAAAGCACGCCGACGGTCAACCACAACCTGTAGAATCCCATGAAAAAAACACCACAAGATGCGGGAGCGGCCCCGCGAAACAACCGCAAACGGGACCCGCGCGGGAGAAAAGCAGACCCAGCAGGCGTCTTTGTGATCTTCAAAGGCAAGCTCTTTTCCTCCCAGCAGAAGCGTTTTGAGGAAGTCGCTGCGGAAGTCGGAATGTCCCCGATGAAGCTCAACGCCTATGTCAATCTGCACGGTCTGGAAACCGCTCGGCGCGTCCTGCTGGGCCAACCCACGAAGGAGGAAGCATGAACCACTGGCGCGTTATAATTCCAGCAACGGAGACAGACGCGGATTTACTCCCGCCGTGCGGAGAGAAAGTTTTTGGACGGATACGGCCGTTTGTTTTGGCCACTGCCGATCAATCTTCGCTTGAAACACAGCAAGCCTGTCCCATCTGCGGGGAAACGGCCGGCTGCGATCTGGCCAAGCATCCAGGTCCTTACGAGCTTTATTCACCGATTGCGAAAGGCTGCGGTCAGTTCCGCGATTTTGAACTTGCGGAACGAACCCTTGCTTTTCTGCAACGGGGCGGCGTGTCCGGGATGACGATCTATGACGCGGCCGGCCACCGCGTGACGCCCAAACCAGCGCCCGCGACATGAACCGGCCCAGCATTGAACGCCTCTTCCTGATTCTCCAAATGTTGGAAGGCGGGCGGGTTGTCCCGGCCGGCACGCTGGCCGTTGAGTTGGATGTCTCACAAAAGACGATCTTCCGGGACATGGATTTTTTAAGAGACCGGCTCCAAGTGCCGATTCAAGCAACGCACCTTGGCTACTCGGTCGAAAACTGCCGCTGTCCATTCTGCAAGCGTGCCGGAACCCATCACCATTCTAAGCAGCTCTAACGAAGGGCTGCTCCTTGAGGATGAAGCCCGCGTAACGGCGGCCATCGATCTCTTGGACACGATGAAGTCTTTAAAGTCACGGGCAGGCTTCAGAGTCGCGTTGGACTGTCTGAAAGCCACCCAACGCGAATTACGCAAAGAACGCCGGGAACTGATGCAAATGGCCTTGTTCAAGCCGGAACCGGCACCGAAACAGCAACCCTTGGAAATATGGAAAGATTGAAACCAGACGCCTTTTATTACTCCGCCCAAAAAGAGTACTGGATACGACGCGGCGGAGACCGGGGCGGTTACATGTGCGCCACACTGGCGGCGCTCCGTCTCTACCTTCGCGAACTCGGTTACTCCGGGCAGGTTCCGAAGGACAAAAACCTTTCACCGCTCGAAGAGCAAATCCTTTACGTCATGCGGGAAAAGGAAGTGTCGTATGCGGGGCCGCTGGCGGGGTTTCCTGTCGGTTTCTTTGACGTGTGCGGTTCTCCCGTGCTGGTCACTTCGGAAAGCGCTCCCATGGCATCCAAGGACGTTCCGTGGCCGACGTTGGAGAAGATGCTTAACGAACAGTTCGGTGAACAGTTGCCTTACTTCCTTGGCTGGGTTCGTTGCGCCTTGGTGGCGTTGACCACGCGGGAATTCAGGCCGGGGCAAATGCTGGTCTTTGCCGGCGAAGGGGGCAGCGGCAAATCGCTTCTGCAAAATCTGATCACTGAAATTCTTGGGGGCCGGCTGGCCAAGCCCTACCGGTATATGACCGGAGCGACACAGTTCAACTCGGAACTGTTCGGGGCCGAACATCTGGCCATTGAAGACGAAGCCAGTTCGACCCGGTTGGAAGTCCGACGGGCGTTCGGCAACTTCCTCAAAAATCTGGTCTTCAACGAGACTCAATCATTTCACGCCAAGGGCCGGTCGGCCATGACGCTGCGGTGTTTCTGGCGCATCACGGTCAGCTTGAATGATGAACCTGAAAACCTGATGGTGCTCCCGCCCATGGATGATTCACTCCGGGCAAAAATCAGTATCTTTCGCATCGGCCGGCCGAGCGTGTTTGAGAACAACAACAGCTTGGAAGCCCGCCGCAAGTTCCGGGAGACGTTGACGGCCGAACTGCCCGGATTCCTTCACATGCTCAAAAAGTGGCGCATCCCGAAACGGCTCCGGGATGAACGCTGCGGCATCACCTACTACCATCACGCGGAACTGCTTTCCGAACTCAACGCGCTATCCCCAGAGGACAGCTTGTGGACGCTGATCCTCGACAGCGGCATTCTGAAAAACTTTGCCTGGGAGGGCAGCGCCAACGAACTGCGCAAAGCCCTTGAGGATTACGACCGGGCGGCCGCAGAACGGGTGTTCACGTTCTCTACCGCTCCCGGCGTCTATCTGGCCCGGCTGAAGGGCAAGCAAGCCGGCATCAGCAGCAAATGGGACTCCGGCAAACGCATTTGGCGGATTGAAAAACCTTCTTCCGGCCGCTAGGCCGGCCAATCCTGTCTTTTTCCCATCCGGCCGGCCGTCAGGCGGGCCGGAGTTTCAATTCCACCCTTCCACCGGGCCGGAATTCTTCACTTAGGAACCACGACCCGCCGCGCAAAAATCGCGTTTTTCGACCGGTCGCATCCCTCTTTATATCAACTTTGAAAATTTCATGAACTATACTTTACCCTTCACCCTTTCACCGTCCGTTTTTGGTGAGGGGGTGAGGGCTAAAGTGGACTCTGATAACATTGTGACGGTAGCGGACCTGCTTATTTCCTCGAAAACTCTCGATTTTCCGAAAAAGGGACGGGAAGGCCATGTAACGGGAAGGGGCGCAAATCGGCTCCCAACTTTTTGCCCTTCGCGGACACTCTTTGACCGTCCCATGCTGCTAATGTGGTGGCAATGTCACCGTTGTTGACCACAAAAGACCTGGCGGTTGAAATGCAGTTGCATCCGCGCACGGTCAAAAACTGGTGGCAGCGGTTGAAGGTGCCGCCCACGATCCCGGCCCATGCGTGCCATCGCTGGACGCGGCGCGACGCCAACCGGCTGCTGAAGAAGTGGTCGGAACACTGGAAACGAAAGGCCAACCATGGACCCCGAAAACAATCCCCCCAATCCGCCCCCACAAAACCCACCCCCACCGCCCCCGGCCCCACCAGCCCGGCACCTCTTCCCTGGCGCCACAACGGCATCACCGCCAACACACGCCGCCCCA
>CAZCJJ010000087.1:0-14919 GCA_964499045.1 uncultured Opitutales bacterium
AGTTCCGCATTTATGCGGTCCTTATCCGTCTGGAAACCGCCTAAAGCCGGCACCAAAAGGAGCGTGGGCATCTTGCCCACGAACTTGGAATAGCACGGGCGGGACGCCCGTGCTCCTTTCCACTCTGAAGAAAAATCCCGAATACCCATTGGCGTCGATTTCGATAGTCCACTTTAACTAAGTGCCATTGAGTTAAACGTGATAATGCTGGAAGCTTTCGATATAAATCTATTTTTTGATGCGTGATGTCCGAGAGTAATAAAATAAAAGGATGCCTTGTTAGCACCCCTCCTGTTGTTTGTAGTCCGGCAACGGATGGTTTTCAGGTGATGTGGGGGGTAACGCGGCTGGCCAGGGGCTGGGTGGAAGTTCGGGTGGCAGGTGAGGGCGCTTGCCGGTTTTATAAGGAGGATGGGCGGGGTTTTGTCCCGCACGGTGATGAATACATCCGTGTTCGAATTGACAGTCTCCCGAAAGGTAGTGTCGTTTCCATGCGAACGGTGACAGAGGCGATGGAGGGTCCGGATGAACGTTATGTCAGCACTTGGGAGGAGGTCCGTCTTTTAAAGGCCGATTCCGACCACCTGCATTTTGCAGTGTGGAGTGATACGCATGACAACCATGACCTGTTGCGTGCCTTGGATGCACAAACTCCCCGACAACTGGATTTTCTGGTGTGGAATGGTGATACCTGTCCCAACATGTGGGAGGAAAAGGATGCTTTTGTACCGACGCTGTTGAATCCTGGGGGGACCCGTTTCACTGAGGGAAGGCCTGCGTTTCTCGTGCCGGGCAATCATGATTTGCGTGGACGCTGGGCTTACCGTTTCCCGGAGTTTTCTTTTCAGGAGCCCGGTCGTTTCCATCATGCTTTTCGAGCCGGACCGGTTGCGTTTATTTTGCTGAATACGGGGGAGGACAAGGATGACGATCATCCGACCTTTCATGGCCGGGTTGCTTGTGAGGCAGTGCGGCGTGAGCAGGCTGTTTGGTTGCGTGAGGTGATTCTACGGCCTGGAATAGCCGATGCGCCTTACCGTATTGTTATATGCCATACTCCTTTGCGCTGGGATCCGGAGGAACCGCCCAGAGACTATGATCGCTGGAGTGAGCGTAGCTGGTATCTCTGGCGTGACTCCTTATCGGCGTGGGGAACTCAACTCGTTATTTCCGGGCATACCCATGCCAGCCGCTATTTTCCGGCGGATGCTGATTACCCCTATGCACAGTTGACGGTCGGGTCTTCGGCTTTGGATGAGGCAACCTTTTTGGAAGTGAAGGCCGACTCAGAGCACTGCAAGTTGTTCGTACACAAACTTGGTGCAGCGCACGCTAACCCCACTCAGAGCTATAACCTGAGCCCTATTACATGAGATCATAGCCAATCTGCGGTTTGTCATACGGGAAGACTAATTCATCCAAATCGACTATGCAGGGCTTGTTCGAATTGTGGTGGGTAGGGATTGTTTTCTCTCCACTCAGGGCCATCGGCACGTCAGTTATCTCATCATGGTAGCACTCCGGATGCTCAATCACCACCGACGGGTCAATCTTTACGTTGCGTCCGCAACTGCGAAACTGTTTGAGATCCACTCCCATTATCCTCTCCTTTCAATTTAAGTGTCTTTCACTTCTCCATGTATCAGTGTCCATCAGTCCACGAGTGATTGAACTGAGGAGTTAAGGTTCAGTTCGATTTGATGAATCTCCCGCAGTGGCAGGGCGGTGATTTTTTCGGTCATTGGGTAGCGAAGCGTACCGGGATAGACCACCCAAAGGTGCTCCAACTTCAAGTCGTCCAAGGCTATGTGCATGGATTTTGTTGTTGAGGGGGCATCTGTACATTTGAACTCGAAGCCCCAGTGACGCCCACGCCGGAGCAGCAGCAGGTCCAACTCCGCCCCACGCTGGGTGCCATAAAAATAAGCATCGCGCTGGCCATGGACAGTCAGCGTTTGCTCCAGCGCAAAACCCTCCCAGCTCGCTCCGTATTGTGGATGCCTTGGTAGATCCATGGCCTCCGTCATCCCCAGCAATTGATGAAGGACGCCGCTGTCACGCAGATAGACTTTTGGTGACTTCACCAGACGTTTGCCGAGATTTTCAAACCACGGCGGTAAAATCCTCAGCATGAATGTACCAGCCAAAATGTCCCGATAGCGATCCACCGTCGCCCGGTTCGCACCCATAGCCACCGCGAGGCGGGAACCGTTCCAGGTCTGGCCGTGGAAATGCGCCAACATCATCCAGAATCGCCGCAGTGCCTCCGGGGCCGCCATGAATCCAAGGTTGGAAATATCCCTTTCCAGAAAGGTCCGCCCGAATGCCTCATGCCATTCCATCGCCTCCGGATCGCTCCCGGACAGAAAGGCCTGAGGGAAACCGCCCCGAAACCAGAGTTGGTGGAGACATTCACCACCCGTCTCGGCCAACGAGAATCCGGAAACATCGACAAACTGAATCCGTCCGGCCAGCGATTCCGACACCCCCTTCACCATTTCCCATGAGGCGCTGCCAAGAAGCAGAAACCGTGTGGAGCGATCCTGTCGATCACACAGCGGACGCAGTAAAGTGAATAATTCCGGCAGCCGCTGCACCTCATCCAGAATGACCAGCCCCTCACATTGACTCAGGACCGTTTGGGCGCTTTGAGACAACGCATCCCGGTCTGCGGGCAATTCGAGATCAAACCGCGTGACCGGCGCCGGCCACTCCGCCTCCACCTGCCTCGAAAGTGTCGTCTTCCCCACCTGCCGGGCTCCGAGTACTCCCACCACGGGCGCATTCTTCAAGCGTCTGAGGATGTCAGAGACGATCTCTTTACGTTGTATTTGTGGTTTATTGTCCACTGAAATAATCAAATTACTACAAACATTAGGCCTGTCAACCGCTTATATTCGCTGATAAACGCTTATGGTGCTGCCTTGGTTTAGCCCGCATATCTCACCGGCTTGTTGGCGAAGGTTCTATTCTATTGAAAAACAATGCCTTGAAGGTTTTAGCAGAAGACAGACTGTTTGACCGGATTCGCCAACAAGCCTCAAGCCCACAAGCGGCTCTGGCTGTGTTGCGGAGGGTAATCCTGGACACCCATTTGTGGGTAATCCTGGACACCCATGGAATGACTGGGATTTGAAGGGTCAGGCCCCGATGAGGCTTTTTCCGTTTGGTGTCTCCAACCCGTTGTCGGGTGGGGCAAGGTCGGCGGGGTCGAGTTCAGCGACAACATCGTGCCAACTGCGTCTTTGCTGGTGTGGCCTTGTAAGGGGAAGGGCGTCGGTTGTTGCCTCAATGCTGAAGACCTTGAGGAGGGGGTCGCCCCAGGTGCTTTCACCTGTCCAACGCAGGGCAAGCAGGTCGCGCCGGATCGGTATGACGGCGAGTCGATGGCGGTTTTTGTCCTCCTGATAGAGTGTTTCCCACTGGCCACTCGCGGTCTGTCCTTCGATGCGGTAGCCTTTGACCAAAGGGGTAGGCAGCCGGGCGGGTTTCCAGTCAAGAGGATAGCGACAGGGAGGCCGCTTGGAATCGTTGAGGTCGCTGTCAAAAACCATCCGGATGCATTCGATGTAGCGTGGCGTGGTCCAGGTCAGGCTGATACTGGATCCGGGTGGCGCTTCCCAGGAGTGGCGGGTATTGTTTATGTTGCGTTCCTGCCCGGAAAGAAGGGCATCGGTGGGGCCGCCGGTTGAATCGCTGAGACTGGCTTCGAGGGTGAGAGGGTGGATGGGGCGCTGAATCCAGGGGAGCCAGCAGTCGTCATCCATGAGTTGCTGCTGGAGGGTGGTGAGGTGGTGTCCGCGGATATCACGGGGCAGGATGGTGTTTTGACTGCAAAGTGCGGCGGCTGTGCCGACGGCCTGGCCGATAATGGCACAGGTTCCCATGACCCGGGTGGAGGAGAGGGCGGCGTGGGTGGTGGAGATGTTTCGCCCGGCAAAGAGAAGATTCGGTACGTTGCCCGAGTAGAGTGAACGCAGAGGAATGCCGTAGGGGGAGGGTGCCTTGTGGAACAAGGTCGGTTTGCCCGGGTAGTACAATCCGGCGGGATGGTGGTCGTCCATGCTCCAGCCTCCATAGGCGACGATGTCATCGAAACGTCCCTCGGCTTCGATATCGAGTTGAGTCAGGATATGGTCGCCAATGTAGCGGCGGTTTTCGCGTTTGCCCGGCAGGGCTCCCACCCAGCGCACCCGCCAGTTGCGCAGTTTGTCGGAGTGGGGTCCCCGGTTTCTCATGTAGTCCCAAACACCCCAGCAGGTTTTCAGGAGTTCATCGCGGATGCTTTCGGCATCGTCGATGGTGTTTTTCAGGCCTCCCAGTTCGAGCCACCAGAAGTTGTGGCCAAAGCCGTTGCCGAGGCGGGAGGGGAGGGTGGATTCATCGTCAAAGTAGTAGGCCCAGTCCGGGGCGATAAATTCCTGTGGCCTATCGGTTTCCTCCAACTGAATGAGCAGTGAGTTTCCCATGGTTTTGAGATCACTGCGATTCGGGGCAATGGGCTCGCCGAAGGCCTCCCGGCTTTCGCGTCCGTGCATGGTCTTTGCTCCGCTGAGGGGGGCGAGGATGGAATCGCCGGAGCAGTCGATGAAGATGCGTGCCTCGACCCGGTGCCAGATCTGGGTGGTTAATTGCCAGGCATCCACCGCAACAAGGTGGCCATCCTCCATCCGTGCATTGTTGCAGGTGCAATTCAGGAGGGTGGTCAGTCCGGGAGTCATGCTGCCGAATTCGTACAGAACCGAGTCCCAGATCGAGTAGGTCCCATACGGATTGCGCTGGAGATTGGTGAGTTGCATTTCCTCCAGGATACCGGCCTCTTTGTGGCTGGGGCCGTGGGCTCCGCAAATCCACATGCGGACTTCCGAGGAGGCGTTGCCCCCCAGTACCGGGCGATCGTGAATGAGCAGAGTGGAGGCTCCCCGGCGTGCTGAGGCCACCGCCGCGATAAGACCAGCCATACCACCACCGACAACGCAGACATCAACCCGGTGGGTGTGGAGAGGAAGATTTGGATTCATAGGTGTTATTGAGTCCTAAACCTGTCCATCAGACCAGTGTTGAGTCTTTCCAAAATTGCTTTTTTACTATCGAAAATTAACCATAATTGGAATGTCGGTGAAAACTACGGTGTTACCTTGTTATCGCATGGGGGAGTGGAATGCCCTGCGCTTGCAACTGCTTTATGTTTATGAGCGCGATATGGAGCGGACCGATCAGCGGCCCTTGCGTATGGTGGCGAGTTTCCAGAGTCTGATTCTGGTCGAGCGTGGCTGGATTGAAGTTCGCTCACCTGCGGGCCGCCCGTTGCGGGCAAAGAAGGGCGAATGGATACTGATGCGGCAGGGAGTGAGATATCAACGTTTTAGTGGGGACTGTCGCCTGCTCTCGATTGGTTTTCGTTTTCAGACCCCGACGGGGGAGGCCCTTTACGAACAGGGATTGCCCAAAGTTTTTGCTTCGGCAGATCATCCTGAGCTGAAAGAGGAGGCCATGCGGGTACTTTATGGGGTGGAAAAACACATCGGGCTGGGGTACTTTTTGAATACCAGCCAAGTGAACCTGCCCGATTATCTGACTGTTCAGAATCAGTTTCGGGACTGCTTTGTTGTTCTGGCGCGAATTCTCGGGGAGTTGGGAGTCAGGGCACTGGACTTCGAGATTGCGGAGGAGCGGGTGGCCCGGTTTTTGGAATTACTGGACCGTTCCGGTCCCGGCGACCACTGGACGGTCCGGTCGATGGCCCGGCAAATGGGCCTGAGTCCGACCCACTTGGACCGCCTGGTGGTGGCGGCTACCGGGGAGACGGCAAGGCAGCACATGAACGATCATCGCCTGGCACGGGCCCGGGAGGCCTTGCGCACCCAGTCATCACCGGTCAAAGCCATTGCCTTTCAGATGGGATTTTCCACGGCGGCTCATTTCAGCGCCTGGTTTCGTCAAATGGAAGGCGTTACACCACTCGAGTACCGCCGGTCGGGTGGTCCATGAATTGAGCTGGAGCAAGTTCTGCATTTGTTTGAGAACCGCCTGAAGGCGGGACTTCTCCATCTTATGCTTGTCGGGGTCGGGAAATTTACTTAATGTGTCAGCATGATAACAACGATATCTTTACCCTACATGGCTTTATTACTGACGGTGCTGTTGCTGGGGGTGGTGTTGATTCGCCTGGCCTGGCAGCTGAGAAAAGCCCGTAAAGCGGGGGTGAAACCCCCTTCGAACGCTCTGGTCCTGTCTCTGAGTGTGCTGGCGATTGTATTGTCGGGGATCCTGATTTCCAAGGAAATGGCGCGGATGGCACCTTATGTTTATGATCCAGCGGCGGATCAGGCTCTGGGGCGTTCGCTGACGGCTTATTTTCTGCCGGACGCGGAGGCTGAGCCTTCGGTCGTCATTATTTCCCAAGGCTGGGTGACGGACGATGGGATGTATGAAAACCGGGCGTCCAAGGCGAGGCTGGAGGCCTTTATCGAGGAAATGAAAACACAGGGGTACGGGAATCCCACGGTTGTCTCTCCGCTGGCGGTACTGCGTAAACTTGAGGGCGACAGGGACGGTAAGGCTGAGGATTTTATGGATGAGTACTGGCTGATTGATTCCAGCCTCCCGGCAAAGGTCCTGACCCATGTCTGGGAAACCTATCCAGAGGCCGATGTGGTCATCAGTTTGGACGGAGCACCGCGGGGTGACCGCAATGAGTTGAAGAGTCTCAAGCCGGAGGGCTCACGCTTTTACGCACTGGATCTTTGGGAGATTGAATATGTCCGGGTTGATTTGAAGGACGGCCTTGTCGACGGCATCGTCACTTACCGGATGGATCCCGATTGGAATACTAGCGCGGATGATGATCCCTTTGCCTTTGATAATCGCTACGTTTTTGTGAAAGCAGAGTAAGGGCGTGTGAGGCTTATTTCCCCTGGATACGTTGGTATTGCCGGATCGTGAATGCCGGTGTTTCCCGCAGGGTGGCTTTGAGTGCGAACTGATCCTCGAAGGGGGGGAAAAAGGTGTCGCCCTCGAACTCACCGTGGACATGGGTGATGAACAGTTCGTCACAGCGTGGCATGGCCAGACGGTAAATTTCGGCTCCACCGATAATGAAGATGCTGCGGTCTCCGAAATCCATGTCGTCGAGTTGCTTTAGACTGGTGATGATGCGGGCACCGGGGAATTCCCTCGGGTGGCGGGTCAATACGATGTTTTCCCGGCGGGGGAGGGGACTTCCCAGGGATTCCCAGGTCTTGCGCCCCATCACGACGACTTGTTCCCGGGTCTTCTGTTTGAACCATTTGAAGTCTTCCGGCAGGTGCCAGGGAATACGGTTGAGAGATCCGATTACCCGGTTATCCGCCATGGCGGCAATGGCTTTCCATCCTTGATGCTTCATACGGCAATGGGGGCTTTGATAGTAGGCTGAGGATCGTAATCCAGGAGTTCAATGTCCTCGAAGGTGAAATCCTTCAGAGCCTTGCGTTCGGGGTTGAGGCGTATTTGCGGCAGAGCCCCCGGCTCACGGCTCAACTGCAGGGCAACCTGGTCAAAGTGATTCTGATAGATGTGGAGATCCCCGAAGGTATGGATGAATTCCCGCGCTCTGAGGCCAGTGACCTGAGCGACCATGCAGGTCAGGAGGGCATAGGAGGCGATATTGAAGGGGACGCCAAGAAACAGGTCGGCGCTGCGCTGGTACAGTTGGCAGCGGAGATCCCCGGATTTCGAAACATGAAACTGAAACAGGGCATGGCAGGGAGGGAGTGCCATTTGGTCCAGTTCGCCGGGGTTCCAGGAACTGACAATATGCCGGCGGCTGTAAGGATCCCGGCGAATACCCTCCACCAAGGCCTCAATCTGGTTGATACTGCGTCCGTCAGGACTGCGCCAATCCGTCCACTGGGCCCCGTAAACCCGCCCGAGGTTGCCTTCGGCATCCGCCCATTCATCCCAGATGCTGACCTTGTTTTCCTTTAGGTAGCCGATGTTGGTATCGCCCTTGAGGAACCAGAGCAGTTCGTGGACCAGTGAGCGCCAGTGGATTTTCTTGGTGGTCAGCAGAGGAAACCCTTCGGTCAGGGAGAAACGGGCCTGAGCACCGAAAACGCCGCGTGTGCCGACACCGGTCCGGTCTTCGCGGTCTTCGCCGTTGTCCATTACGTGCCGCAGGAGATCAAGGTAATTTTTCATGGGTGAGCCTTACTTTCAACAGGGACACCTGTGAAGTCAAAAGGAGAATCGTGTCACTTATGCTGCGTCAGAAGATTCCAGAGGAAGATTCCAGGACACCCATAAATGGAGTTTGGACGCTTCCTGGGATTATGGGTGTCCAGAATTGTTAATTATGATTATGATGAAGATTAAGAGTTGAGAAAGAGGGGGAGCAGGTAACCATAATCCTAATCTGCCTCAATGGTAACGTAGTAAAGACGGAAAGCCGACACACACACATATAATCCCCATGCCTGAGTTGCCTGAAGTCGAAACTACCTGCCGCGGTATCCGTCCCCACATATGCGGGCAGGTGGTCTGTGAGTGGACGCTACGCCAGCCGAACTTGCGTTGGCCGGTATCGGCTGAGCTGGCCATGCTTCCCGGACAAAGAATAGAGGCGGTTGAGCGTCGTGCAAAATACCTGCTGGTGCGTTGCAGTCAGGGAACGATCCTGATCCACCTCGGTATGTCCGGCAGCCTGCGCCTGGTCGCGCATGACAGTGCATGGCGCAAGCACGATCATCTCGCGCTCGGTCTGCCGGGTGGTAGGCAACTGCGTTACCACGATCCGCGCCGTTTCGGCTGCTGGCTGTGGGTGACGGGGGATCCACACGAGCATGACTTGTTGCGAAAACTTGGTCCCGAACCTCTGGGGAACGACTTCAACGCAGCAATGCTGAAGCGGGCATGCACAGGCCGCAGGCGCTCCATCAAAGAAACCCTGATGGATGCACACACGGTTGTGGGTGTGGGTAACATCTATGCCTGTGAGGCTCTGTTTGTTGCGGGCATTCATCCATGCAGGGCAGCGGGCAGGGTGTCACTCAATCGACTGCAATCGCTCACGACAGCGGTCAAACAGGTGCTGGAGGCATCCATTGAACAGGGCGGTACCACCTTGCGTGATTTTTTGCGTGAAGACGGTGCGCCCGGTTACTTCCGCCAACGGCTGCAAGTGTATGACCGAACCGGCCAACCTTGTCGACAATGCTCGACCCCGGTGCGCAAAATGGTGCTCGGCCAGAGGTCGACCTTCTATTGTCCCCGCTGTCAGAGATAGGTCGTTGGGCGGGATTCCCAGTGTGCCCAGCCGTACAGTCTGCAACTTACAATGGATCATCGAAATCAATTCGGATCTCGATTTGGAGACCCGGGATGGTCTTCCTGTGGAAGTTGTTGCCTTGATCAAAAGCATGACAAATGGCATTCCAGGAACGCCTCAGTGTAGGTCACCTTTCCTGTATTTGGTGCCTGAAAGCGGCGGGCGGGATGCCGCGGCTGCGGGTGAAGGCCCGGGTGAAGTGGTAGCGGTCGCAGAAGCCGCAATTGATAGCGATTTCCTCTATACTTTGCCTGCTGTGGTGCAAAAGTTGACAGGCGTTCTCCAGACGCCTTTGCCGGGCATAACGGGCGGGAGTGAGTCCGACTTTTTGGCGGAATAAGCGGATGAAGGCATTGAGGTTCATGCCGACCCCTTTCGCAAGTTCTTCGACCGGGATACTGGCGGGGATATGGTTGTCTATGACTTGTAGGGCGCTCCGGATACGTTCACCGGGGTCCGGGAAGGGTTCCCATCCCGCCTCCGGCAGGCGGGCAAGATAACCGCAGGTCAGGGAATGCACTTCCCAGGAGAGTGAATTGGGGCGGTTATCCTTTTGTCCGGCTTTCAGGCTGAAGGCCTCCCATCCTCTGCGCTCGTCGGAGGATAGTCTGATGACTTGCGGGCGTGCGGGCTTCCATGTGCGGGAGGTCAGGAAATGCACATGAAAGTGGGTCACCCCGCAGTGGAGAGAGGAGGAAAAAGGAGTATCCGGAGGGATGAGTACGATACGGTCCGGACCCAGGGAAATGATTTGGCGTCCTGAGCGGATTGATGCCCCCTCATTGCTGTTCCAGTAAAGCCTCCAGTAGGGGGCTTGGAGATTGCGGTGGGTCCATTCGGACAGTGGAAGGTTTCGCCAAAAGAGGAGATTGAGCTGGGGCGGAGCCATCTCTTCCGCCAGGGAGGTCTTGGAAGTCGATGCGTAGAACATACACAAATAATAAGCACTCCATCCATTTCCCGGTCAAAGGAAATGTGTTAGACTGCTGGATCTATGGGCAATCATGCTGTTCCTTCCGCCGGCTCTCCGAAGTCCCCCACCGACTGGTTTGTCAAAAGCCGTTTGGGTTTGTTTTTGCATTGGGGTCTATACTCGCTGGCGGCCCGCCATGAATGGTTGAAGCACTTCGAGCGACTGGATGATGCGCACTACCAGCGCTATTTTGATCATTTTTATCCCGACCTTTATAATCCCCGCGAGTGGGCCCGACAGGCCCGTGCGGCGGGAATGGAATACATGGTGATCACCACCAAACACCACGAGGGCTTTTGCCTTTGGGATTCGAAGCACACCGATTATAAGGCAACGAAAACTCCTTGGGCTAAGGATGTCCTGCGTCCCATGGTCGAGGCTTTCCGGGAGGAAGGTATCCGCGTCGGCTTTTATTATTCGCTGATTGACTGGCATCATCCGGAGTTTCCTGTCGACAGGATCCATCCGCAGCGGGATGACAAGGCTTATCGCGAGGCGGCCCAGGGCAGGGATATGCGGAAATATGCCCGTTATATGCGTGATCAGGTGACCGAGTTACTGACCGGGTTTGGTCCGATTGATCTACTCTGGTTTGATTTTTCATATCCTGGTGAGGATGGCAAAGGACGGGATGACTGGGAGTCGGAGGCGCTGCTGGAACTCGTGCGGAAACTGCAACCCCAGGCCCTGGTCAACAACCGTTTGGATCTGCCGCATCAACCTGATTTTGTGACTCCGGAGCAATACCAGCCGGATGCCATGTTGCGCGACGCTGAAGGGAATCCGGTGGTTTGGGAAGGCTGTCAGACTTTATCCGGCTCCTGGGGGTACCACCGTGATGAGATGACCTGGAAGAGTGTCCGGCAGCTGCTCGGGATGTTGATTGACGGGGTCAGCAAGAATGGCAATTTGCTCCTCAACGTCGGACCGACAGCCCGCGGGGAGTTCGACTGGCGGGCGAGGGAACGTCTTGCGGGGATTGGGGAATGGATGCATTACAACGCCCGTTCGATCAAGGACTGCGGACCGGCGCCGGAAGGCTGGGTTGCGCCTCCGGACACCCGTTATACTTGGAATGCCGAAACGGGCCGACTGTATCTTCATTTCTTTCATTGGCCCTATAAGCATGTTCACCTTTCCGGATTGGCAGGCAAAGTACGTTATGCCCAGTTCCTGCATGATGCCAGCGAAGTGGTTATGCGTACCGCCCAAACGGAAATCCATGCGGCCCTTAACGCCTCAACTCCCGAGGGTGCGTTGACCCTTGAGCTTCCGACTTTAAAACCACCCGTTGAATTTCCGGTGATCGAATTGTTTTTGAAAGAGACAGACTAGCGTGAATCTTTAGCCCTTCGACCCTTCGACAAGCTCAGGGCAGGCAAGCTCAGGGCAGGCGGGCGCGGCTACGTTACCCATAAATATCAACCTAAGGAGAAAATAATATCATGGCTAAGAATAAAACGACCCCCAGGAAAACAGTTCTTTTGATTGCCAACGGTGATCTGCGTTTGTCTGCAAATCAGAGTTGCTGGGCTGAGCAGGCGAAGATGGAGAAACTTTTGACCCAGGTGGTCAGAGGGTTGGGTTACTCATTGAAACGGGCTCACCCCTTCAAAAAGGAGCAGGGCCATGGTTTCATTCAGAGCCAGCGTGAGGGCATGGATATTTTTGCTAAAATCGATCGCAAGACACCGATCATTGTCGCAGAGGCGGTTTGGCAGTATTCGCATCACCTTTTGCACGGACTGATTTCCCATCAGGCTCCTATCCTTACTGTGGCGAACTGGAGCGGGACTTGGCCGGGTTTAGTTGGGATGTTGAACCTGAATGGCTCGTTGACCCGGGCGGGGGTTCCTTATTCTACCTTATGGTCTGAGGACTTTCTGACTGATACAGCGTTTCAGGAGAAACTGGCTGGTTGGTTGAAGACGGGCAAGGTTGAGCACAAGATCACTCACGTTAAAAAATATAATCCAGCGAAAGCACCGGCACGGGCAAAACAGGTGGCAAAAAAGATTGCTGTGGATCTCGACCGGAACAAGGCCATCCTCGGTGTCTTTGATGAATTCTGTATGGGGATGTTCAATGCCGCGATTCCTGACGAGTTGCTTTTCCAGACCGGCGTTTACAAAGAGCACCTTTCGCAGAGTGGCTTGTACTATGCAATGAGTCAGGTCAGCAATCAGGAAGCGGAGGCCGTCTTTGATTTCCTGGTTAAGAGAGGATTCAATTTTCACTTTGGTCGCAACGGGAAGACGGAGCTGCTCAAAAAGCAAGTGCTGGAGCAGTGCAAAATGTACATTGCAGCCTGCCGCATCGGAGATGAGTTTGGCTGCGATGCCATTGGTATTCAGTATCAGCAGGGGCTAAAGGATCTGTGCCCGGCATCCGATTTGGTGGAGGGATTGCTGAATAGTTCGGACCGTCCTCCGGTCAAAAATGCCTCCGGCCGGATTATCAAAAAAGGAGAGCCGTTCCCGCATTTCAATGAGGTGGATGAATGTGCGGGGTTGGATGCGCTGATGACCAACCGTGTGCACAAGGCACTCAAACAGCCTCCGGAAACAACATTGCACGACCTGCGCTGGGGAGACTGGGATGCCAGCGGCTCAACCAGCGACTATGTCTGGGTCTTCCTGATTTCAGGGGCGGCACCGGTGGAACACCATATTGGCGGCTACAAGGGAAGTCACGGCTATCGTCAGCCCGCGATGTATTTCCCGTCCGGAGGGTCCACACTGCATGGCGTTGCGAAACCGGGTGAAATTGTGTGGAGCCGGGTTTTTGTGGAGGAGGGTAAATTGAAAATGGACCTTGGCCGGGCGAAGGTGATTGAACTTCCGGAAAAGGAAACCCGCCGTCGGCTTGATCTGACCACTCCGCAGTGGCCCATCATGCATGCGGTGACCTATGGAGTCAGTCGCGATCAGATGATGGCCCGTCACAAAGCCAATCATATCAATGTCGCCTATGCGAAGAGCGCAAAAGAGGCGGATCTTTGTCTGTATGCCAAGGCCGAACTGGCCCGCAATCTGGGCCTTGAAGTCTGCCTCTGCGGTAAGAATGCCGAAGGGAAGCCTTTGATATAGAATAACCTACCGAATATCAGCAGGTTATGGACATGAAAATGGTGGAGATGGCGGGAGTCGAACCCGCGTGTCCGGAGGTTTCAGATACAGCGTCTACAAGCTTATTTCAGTGTTTGATTTAGTTTACCGTCCGCGACTGAGCGCGCTGACGGATCACGATTTACCGGTGGAAGTACGGTAGCCGCCCGGTAAACCGCAGCTACTATGCCTGCTAAATCGTCACTTCCATGCCCAGCAGGTGTCGGCATTTCCGTGTCACTGCAACTAATTAGGCAGCGAGAGCGAGATGTTGATCTTCGCCATTTATCTTTGTGATGGATTTGGTAACGGAGCCAACCATCATCTCCGGCTTGCAGCCATAACCTACCGCTCCGGATCGAATCCAGAACATCCCCATAGCGTGGGAAGCAGGTGTTGCCGTGTCGCGGCAACCGGGCTACTTCTCAATGAACAGAAGGACAAAGATACCCATTGCCGAGTGGAAATCAAGCAGAACGGTGGAATTTTTGCCTTGGACCTTCAGCCCGAGGGGCCTCACTAAAGTTTCAGCCTACTCTTCTGAGGGATAAAAAAAAAGAAGAAGCCGGGGTTGATTTCGTGGGGTAGTACTGGAAAATGGTGCATGCATTGTTGTCGTGCCTGCCTGCCATGATCCTTTCCGATACCAGAGTTCTGAGAGTGATGACGTTCAATATCGCACATGGGCGCGGGTTGGGCTTGTACCAAGGCTTTACCTCGGAGAGGAAGCTGCGGATGACCCTCAGCCGGATCGGTCAACTGGTGAGGGATTTGAATGTCGATATTGTGGCTTTGCAGGAGGTGGATGAGGATTCGCATTGGAACCGGAATATGAATCTGTTGCGGATCATCCAGGAGGCGTGCGGATTGCCGCATGCGGAGATGGGGGTCAACAACCGTCGGTCTGGGCGCAAGCCTCTGGCTTACGGCAATGCGATCCTATCGCGTTATCCCTTCCACCATTGGGAAAACAACCCCTTCGGCAGCGCCACATTGGGGGGGAAGGGTTTTCTCTATGCGGAGGTGGATGTCGAGGGTCATTATTTACCTCTGATCAATTTGCATCTGGATTACCGCTCGCGTTTGCGACGGTTGGCCCAGGTCGAGAATATACTGAAGTATCTGGAGGGTAGGGCGCATCCCGGCATTCCCGGCCAGCGTCTGGCTCCGATCATCTGTGGTGATTTCAATGCAGGGCAAAAGCATGCGGAGGATGCGGTGAACTATCTGCTGCGTTTCATGCGCGCCCACCGGATCTACCACATTTATCCGGCGGGAAAGAATACCTTTCCGGCATACCTGCCGCAGCGCGCTTTGGATTTTATTTTTCTGCCGGACCCCTATCAGGCCGTCCATTGTGAGGTGTTGCGAACATTCCTGTCGGATCATCGTCCGGTGCTACTGGAGTTTTCGGTCGAGCTTTAATCGGAGTTCGGATATCTGTAGAGGTTATCGTTTTTTAGAGGCACGGAGATCTTAGAAGAGCATTTGAAACTGCCTTGGTAGGGTGCTTTTGGGTTGCGGATGAAATC
>CAZCJJ010000088.1:0-14667 GCA_964499045.1 uncultured Opitutales bacterium
CCCCCTCCGGCTCCGGGCGACAGTGCGGATACCATTGCCGATCACAACCGGGTGACCCGCTACCTGCGCTCGGAAACGGAAGATCTGGACGGAGACAGCCTGCCCGAGATCCTGGAGACCGAGGAACTTTGGATAGCGGGAACAAGGGTGCGCCGTGAGTTCCGGCTCCGCTACTCGAAACGGGGACGTGATAAGGGGTGGCTCCTTCGCCGCAGTGACCGGATTGAGTCCGCAGATCCCCATACCGCCTGGAACGATCCGGCTAATCAAATTACACGGGCCTGCTATTACGACAACGGCCCCTGGGAGGGACGGCTGCGCTGGGAAAACGGATCGGACATGACCGGCGAAAGTATTCGGAATGTCGTTACGGCTTCGGGGGGTCTTGTTACCCATCATTACCGTGGACTGCTCCGGGAAACAGTGCTGGCGGACAACCCTCTTCTGGAAGGAAACTACCAGATCCGGGAAACCGATTACCGGGGACGTTTGATCCGCGAAGCGGCTTATGAACGGACGGCGGAGACACAACATCTGGTCTCCGAGACCTTCGTTGCCGAAGCCGATGCTTTCGGCCGTCCGACACTGCTTGTATTCGCCGATGGTTCGGTGGCCCGCTACCAATATGCCTGCTGCGGTTTGGTGTCGGAAACAGACCGCAGGGGCTGGCGCAGCGACTACCACTATGACGGGCTCGGACGCAGGGAAATGGAAATTCAATATGCTGACTCGGCTTACCCTTGGGTCCGGCGTCAGATTTATGATGCGGCTGATCGTGTCGTTAAAGTCTATGAGGGTGCCTCTGTGGACACTCTGGTGCCGGTGAGCGGGACGAAATATAATCTGGCCGGTGAAGTAAGCTACCGCCAGTACCGGTGGCTGGACGAGCAGCCGGGTCCGGGCTATCGGACAAGCTACACCTACGATGTTGATCCGGATGGAAGTCGCGTGGTGACCGAGCGGCGGCCCGATGGCGGAACCGTAATCACGCGTTACCTGCGCGACGGACGTCTGGCTGAAATCCGGGGAAACGCCACTCTGAATGAGCGTTACCACTATGGAGTGGAATCCTCCGGCGGTTTCGCACGGGAAGTGAAAACAGTCCGGCTGCTTGATCCGGCAACCGGAGTCGAAACAGGGGAATATACTCGCGCCTTTTACGACGGATTGGGGCGGGTTGTTCGGGTGGAAGAACCTTCCGCCGCCCCGGATGGAGGAGTGGTTCATACGGATAGCTTTTACCACGATAATGGACGGGATTTCAGGACCGTGGACCCCGATGGTCCGGTCTTCTTTCACAGTCGGGATGCATTGGGAAAAACGTTCACGGAAGCTCTTTCCCCTACGGGAAGCATGGAAATCGACTACGGTGGAAATGACCGGATCGTGCGCCGCACGCACAGTATCAGCACCCGTCAGGACGCGGGAGTCACTTATCTCGTGGAGCGTCAGGTAAGTGAGGTCTGGGAAGAGGCCGGTAGTAATGCTTCCACTGTGATCAAGATTGAGGACACGGCCCTCCTGCCGCCCGCGCAGGGAGCCAATCCGGTGGAACGTTTATGGATCGAAAACGGAGAGAAACTTACCCGCATCGTGGTCGTTCACGATCCCCTGGAGGGTTCTTCCGTCCGGACCGTGACCTACCCCGGTGGCAGCTCCTTGCGGGAAACCTTTTACGCGGATCTGCTGATGGAACGCAGCCTGCTTGACTCCTCCGGCCAGACGCTGGCCAGTGAGTCCTTTGGCTACGACGCCCAGCGAAGATGGGTCACTGTAACGGGTCCCCGTCCCGGTGCCGTCAACATTTTTTCCTATTATGATGACGGGCAACTGCGGCAAACCGTTTCTCCCGACCCGGATCCGGATTCTTCCGATCCCGGCGATCAGCCGCAAACAAGTCTCTTTACCTACAGTCTGATGCCGGAGGGCGGCCTGCGGCAAACCGTCACCCAGGGCGGAGGACGCCAGCGGGTTGAAGTGATCAGGCCGGACGGCAATACCCGTTTCAACTACGGCTTCGGTCAGTACCCGGTTCGTTATGAACACGATGCTGCCGGGCGGCTTAAGAGGCTGACAACATGGAAACATTTTGACTTCGATACGGGCGAGCCTCTGGGTGAGGGCAGCGTCAGTTCATGGGAATACAACAAGGCGGGCCTGCTGGTATCCAGAGATTTCCCCGGTGGCCCGGGACCGCAATATACTTATACCCCCGCCGGACGCTTGAAAGGCCGGACCCTGGCCAGGGGGGTGAGTACAAACTGGAGCTACGGCTTTGAGGATCCCGAAAACCAGGGGCCCGGACGGGAAACAACCCGGGTCGAATACAGCGACGGAACCCCTTCGACCACCTTGGCCCATGACCGCACGGGCCGCCTGATCCGGGCTGCGGACGCCTCCGGGCTCCGGGAATACGATTATGAGGGGCAGGAGTTGAAGGGGATTCGCTATACCGCGGGATTGTGGGCCGGAATGACACTGGACTACGAGCAGGATGCCTTCGGGCGGCTCTCCGGATACACCCTGAGCCGGGAAAATGAAACCTTGAGTCATATCCGTTATCACTATCAACCCGGCTCCAACCGGATCGGCGGAATTGAGTCAGACGGGGAGACTGGAGCGTTTCTGTGGGAGTATGACTACCTGCCGGGGACTCCGGCTTTGGTTTCCAGAGTCTCCCTGCAGTCGGACGGCGGCCCGCAGTGGCGCTACCTCAAAGACTACGATTTGGCCGGACGCCTGCGGACCTTCCGTCTCCTGGCCGGAGAGCAGCCGATGATGGACTCCATTTACCGCTATGGTGAGTCCGGTCTCCGCAGTAGGGTCAGCCTGGCTGACGGGTCTGACTGGGAGTACCGCTATGATGACTATGGTCAGCTTCTGTCCGGGGATCGAAAGGATGCGGAGGGGACTGTGTTTCCCGGCTACCGGTTCGGCTACGCCTATGATGCCATCGGGAACCGTACCCACCGGACCCTGCCTTCCGGTGAGGAGCTCGCTGCCGAATACAATCAGGATAATCAACTGCTGGAGGCGGAATCTGCCCGGCTCATCGCCCTGCGTGGGCTGGCTCATCCCGCCGCCGTGGTGGGGGTGCAAATTGAAGGGGCTGACCCGGTCACGGCGCAGCGCAGCGGGGACTTTTTCTTTGCGGTTCTCAATTTAAATCAGTCCGGGCCAGGGGCCCGGCTCCTGGAGGCCATGGTGGAAGGGCGCCTGGAAGGCGGCGGACAGGGCGGCAGTGACCGGGTGGCGGAAGAACACTTGCCGGTTTATCTTAAAGAAAATCCTGAATCATTTGCCTATGATACAGATGGGAACTTGACCCGTGACGGTGATTGGCTATACCAATGGGACGCTGAGAATCGTCTCATCACCATGGAAACCAGTCCACAAGCTGTTGCCGCCGGAGTCCCTCCTGAGAAAAAGGAGTATGTTTATGATTCCGAGGGCAGGCGGGTACTTCGGAAGGATTACCGGTGGAGCCCTCAGACGGGAGACTGGGAATGGGAAAGCACCCTGGCTTTCTTTTACCACGGCTGGAGTCTCATTTATGAAGAACGCCAAAGCCGGGATGGCGGCGTGGCCGATGCTTATTGCTATGTTTGGGGACTGGACCTTTCGGAGCAGCAGGGCCTGGAGCTTACCGGTCAGCCGAACACCCCGCACGCCTCCAGCAGTGGAGTAGGGGCTCTGCTCGCAGTGCATCTGCCCGGCGGGCAAACGGCACTTCCCCTGTATGAAGGAAACGGCAACATCACCGCCTATCATGACGCCCATACCGAAACCCTCCTGGCCGCCTTCGACTACGGCCCCTTCGGAGAACCCCTCCTCACCACAGGCCCGCGGGCCGGTGAACTGAATTTCCGCTTTTCCACCCGCTACACCGACCCCGGCGGACACATCTACTACGGTTACAGATACTACCACCCCCTCACCAGCCGCTGGCTCAACCGCGACCCCCTCAACGAAGAAGGTGGATTGAATTTATACGGGTTTGTGGGGAATGACCCGGTTAATGGCTGGGATGTGCTGGGGTTGAGCTGGAACACCGGGGTTTACCATACCAGATTACTGGAGGATTGGAGTGATTCAAAATTGGGGAATGGGGATAAGGGCCGAACAGAGAGTTCATGTAGGAGTAGAAAGAATCCATGTCAGATAGCACTGTTGGCGTTGAGGGACGCTCAGAATGCCCGCGGTGCATACGAAGGGCGAGAGGGTGCCCCCAACTCGGTTCGGGTTGACCCGAGTGTGTATGGCCTTGATCCAACTTTGTTCAGAGATGATGAAACGGGATTTTCAGCAAGCATTTTCGCAAATGCTGACGGTACGTTTACGGTTGCGTATCGTGGGACGGATGATCCTGTTAGTTTATCGGCTCCAGATTGGCGGACTAATTTTCGCGCGTCCTTTCTGGGGATTGTGGATGCTCAATATCAGCAGGCGGCACGGGTCGCTCTTACTGTTGCTGGTGCGGAGTTTCCAGGGGAGGTTATGTTTGCTGGCCATTCTTTGGGGGGTGGTTTGACGGGAGTGGCGGTGGGTGTTACCGGAAAGCAAGGAACTACATTTAACGCAGCGGGAATTCGTGCGCGTGTGGGTCGACGAGTGGGAGCCAATCCCGCGCACTATTCAAAGATTCTTGCGGTGCGGACACTGTCTGATCCGCTTTCTACTGCACAGGGTGGAACGACCTTTTTCTTGCCTCGTGCCGTAGGGAGATCATGGACTATATGGAACCATGACATCGGAACGTCACCTGGTAGATTTGACCCGCATTCTATTGATGCTGTGATCGACTCTTTACGACGGGAGGTTAGGAACCGATGCCGCTAAATAGAAGAGCCATCGTAATGGCATCCCTGATAGGAGTCTGTGCAGCTGTACTGCTGCTTCTTGGAGAGGGCCCTCGGATTCTGCCGGATCGTTTCAAGGACTTGGATACTCATTTTGAGCGACTGGAAGACCAGGTCCTGATCCGGGCCGTATTGGACGGGGACAATCGAAAGGTGCTCCGTGCACTGAAGTCTGGAGCGGATGTGAACGCCATTGGAGAAGGTGGTTGGACGCCCTTGATGCTGGCCTATTCACTCAAAGACAAGAAGATGTTCGCCTTACTATTGGATCTAAAGGCGGATGCCACGGCGGTAAACCCTCCAATGTCCAAGAGTGTTATGTACGCGGTCGCAACATATCCGAATATCTCCTTTTTGAAAGCTCTGATTGACCGTGGATTCGATGTAAACAGTCGATCAATGGCTGATGAAACACCTATTTACGCGAGCATCTCGGGCAATTTGCATCACCATTTTCGCCTGTTGCTGGATGCGGGTGCAGACCTGGAGGTGGTCAATGCGATGGGTGCAACACCGTTAATGCACTGCTTAGCCATGGGCCGTTTTGACATGGCTATTGAGTTGATTTCTCGTGGGGCGCGAGCGGATGTTCACGACCAAGGAGGACACACACTATTCGAAGTGCTTCAGAGAAGCAAAATACCTACACCGCCGGGGCAAGAGCCGCATAGAGAGGTTTTGCTGAGAATGCTGAAAAACGCGAATGAAGAAAGCAATTGAGGTGACAAAAGGAATGCAGGAATCAAGATTAGGCGTTGATGGTCGAGACCAAAAGGGTCAGCCGATGGGGTCCACTTCATGGTGTGTGTAATTCCCCAAGGTAATGGCACGAGAGTACTATGCGAGTGAGTAAGCTTAGAATTCTGCTGGAATCTGCCATCGTTATATATTTATGGATTATCGCCTGCTTGATGATGGGATTCAATATGGATTACCCCTTCCAAGGGGTGGTTCTGTATCTTCTGGGTTTTCTTAATTTTGCCGCCCTATTATACCCACTTGTTTATATCGTTTGCCTGATTTGGCAAATCAGACAAAGGGATCGACTCGATAAGAAATCATTGTTTATGGTCCGGTATTTTCACTACTTCTACTTGGTGGGGGTCGTTGTTTTTGCGCATCTTGCTTCAGAGTTGTCCAGACGTTGGAGTTAGCCTGAAAATTTATTAAAAAACAGCGAAGAACCGAATGAATAAAGCAGACTGTTTGGTAAGACACGCTGATAAACCACGCTCTTACGAGCGCAGCTACGTAGCCGCCTTCGTAAGAAGGTGGACCCACAGGAAGCAAGAGTCACTTCTGAATCTTGTGAGATAAGCACGATAGAGGCCGTGAGTAGAGCATTGAAAATAAGTTTGGAATGGGCTCTTGCCTTGTTCCTGTGGCTGATTTCCTTGGTTATTGCCGGGTTTACAGGAGACTATCCCTATGGCGATGTGGCGGCTCTTATGCTTCAGCGCTCGAACCCCACCACGTTACCATCTGCTCGATTTTACGTAACTCCGCTTCCCTTTGTTCAGTGTCCGGTTCCCGGATCAAAAGCGGGATGATGGCCGAGCTGTCCCAGTAACTTACCATCCCGATTCCCTTTCCTCTGCCAAAGCACGGGAAAGAGAAGCTTCCTCTCTGACGGATTCAGCGAGTGGTAAATCAAGAATTTGCCGCGGATTCCATGGTTTTTCAGGCGGATTCAAATGAGGATGGTCTTCCAGGGACTCAATCCGCTCAACACGGGCAACCGGTTTTTTTCTGTCCATAATGATCAACGTTTCACCCTTGCGGACACTTGAAATCAGCTCACTCAAGTGGTTCTTGGTATACGATATGGTAGACGAGATCATACATAGCCAACATGGCCATCTTTGGAGAAATGTCAAGGGTGAGGAGTGGCAACAGAAACAATTCTGGACACCCATGAAATCGGTGTTCCGTTCCGGGTATAATCGATGGGTGTCCGGGATTACCCCCTGTCTGTGCAAGAATACCGATGTGATTCTGGACACCCATGGAATGGATGTCCTATTCCGGAGGCCCGTTTAGGTCGTATGGGTTTCGGAGTGAGATTCTGTTTGGAAGTGAATGGTAGCAACTCAAGGTTTCACAAGCGGTCCCCTTCTTCCCTCATCGGCTCCTCCAGCCTACGGGCTAATCCCCCGAATTCTTAATAAAAAAACTAAAATGCCAATTTAGTTAAGATACACTTGCACTAAATTGAAAATTTTGGTTGATTTGCTCTGTGATTGCTCCCAAATCTGAACTATTTGCGGTGCTCCGCCAGTATAACCCCTGGTGGTCGGGCGGGCGTTTTCCCGACCTGCCTGTATGGAGGCGGGCGGCTTTTCGGGAGATTTCAGCGTGGGCGGAGAATCCGCCGGCGGGCCGGGCTTTGCTGTTGAGCGGGGCGCGACAGGTAGGGAAGACTACGCTCTATCTCCAGGCAATTGACGATCTGCTGAATCACGGGGTCGCGCCGACAAATATCCTCTACGCGACCTTTGACCACCCGCTGCTGAAGCTCATCGGGCTCGACGCGCTGCTGGAGCTCTGGCGGGAGTTTGAGCCGGCACGCGAGGGTCCGGAGTATCTGTTCCTCGATGAAATCCAAGTGGTCAAAGACTGGCAAATCTGGCTCAAGCATCAAGTGGATTTTGAGAAGCGCCGCCGCATCGCGGTGACAGGCTCGGCAACACCGCTTGTAGCAGAAGGACAAGAGTCAGGCGTTGGGCGCTGGCAGACCATCCGGCTGGCGACGCTCTCGTTCTACGAATATCTGCAAATTCGCAAGCTTTCGCCGCCGCCGCTTCCGGCGGTGGGTTCGCTACTGGACTTATTTGCATGGGAGCCGGGGCAGTTTGTGCGTTGGGGTGAGGAAGGACGTCCGCTGGTGGGCTTGTTTCACGAGTATCTGTTGCGAGGCGGTTTCCCGCAGAGTGCGCAGGTGGAGAGCATTCCGCTGGCGCAAAAGCTCTTGAGGGAGGATATCGTGGACAAGGTACTGAAGCGCGACATGACTGCGCTTTTCGGTGTCCGGCGGGTGCTTGAGCTGGAGCAGGTATTTCTTTACCTCTGCCTGCACGACGGTGGCCTGTTGAACCTGCCGGAGCTGTGTTCCAGTCTGCAATTGAAGCGACCAACGGTGGGGAGCTTTATTGAGTTGCTGGAGAGCACGCATCTTATTCATCGACTGTTGCCTTTCGGCTACGGCAAGCAGGTGCTGCGGGCGCGTCCAAAGATATACTTGGCGGATGCGGCGATTGCGCCTGGTGTGCTGTTGAAAGGTAAAGGACTGCTGGAGGATCCGGATGCCTTGGGTCGGGCGGTTGAGACGGCGTTTTTCAAGCATGTCTTCACGCGTTATTATTCACGCAGCATCGGTTTTTCGTATTGGCGGGGGAAGCAAGACCGTGAGGTGGACATCATTGCGGATCTCGACGGTCGGCTGGTGCCGTTCGAGGTGAAGTACCGGGCTCAACAGCACACGGGTGTGGGTGACCTGAAGGGGATGGTGAGTTTCTGTGCAGAACACCAAATAGGGAAGGGTTATGTCATTACGCGGGAGATGTCGGATTTCCAAGTTATGGAAGTTGATCGTGATGGAATAAAAGCGCGTTTCCTCAAAATCCCGGCCGCCCTTGCTTGCTACTGGCTGGGGCGTTCGGAATTCGAATCGGCAAATCGCGAAGTATGAGCCTCACGGGGCTAGCCCGCAATGACCATGGCTTGGAGGATGACTCAGGGATCAGCTTGAAATACAAACCGGATGAAGATGGGACCATTTTCCGGGGCTTGAAAAAGGGCACGATGGGCCGCAATATCGTTGTCGATCGAGAGTACGGTATCTGATACTGGCGTGGCTTCCTGCCACTGGACCATATCAACCGAGCTGAGCATTTGTACAGAGATCCCTTCTGCCCGGGTATCCAATTGATAATAAAAAGGGATGAGGTGAGGATTGTCTGGATCAAGGGCAATGCGCGGCAATTGCTCCATTGTAGCTTGAGACGGGTTTATGCCCATCGCATAGGCTTCCAGATTGCTTAGATTGAGGGGACCATTCCGATCGGTCACGCCCGCCGCTGATTCATCGAGATCCATGCTGTCAGCCCACGCAGCGAAAGTAAAACCCACCGTTTCCATATCAAGGAAAGCGGTAAAGAGTACTCCTTGAAACGCCTCATAAGCGTAAACCATAGCGTACCAAGTACCTGGTTCCGGGTGATCAATGCCCACCGCCTCTTCGGTTCCGTCCAGAAATGAGCGATAATCCCAGCTGCTGAAAACAGGAATGTCTCCATACTTTATATATAGGTCGGGATCGCCCGTACCGTTCGTGGTCGTAAAGTAGGCATGGGCCACGCCTTCGGGCATCTCCATCGAGATATAAAAAGCCTCCCCTTGTGGGAGTGACAAAAATAATGATTCCCCAAATGCATACTGAAGCACCTCGTATACAGGTGCATAGTTCACCTCCAGAGTCACGTCCTCGAAGCTGTCATACCCGTACACCAGCACATACCATAGACCACTCACATTGCCATCCAGGGTATAACCTCTTCATTACCAGGCGTTTCAGAATTGTGATGGTGGCCTCTCAAAAGCGGAAACTCACCACGCATGATGAACAGGTCAGCATCTCCGCTGCCGCCACTGAGCGACACTGTCAGCGAATCCGAGCCCTCGGGAATCCGAAACGAAAAATAACGGGCATCCAACGCTTCGCCCTCGAGACCTTCGACGGGCACCCCGGGCTGAATCGGCTCGATAACCAACTCGGGAGAAAACGTAGCCTCTAAAGTAACCCCGCTGTAGGCTGTGTAACCGTGAAGCATAATTTGCCAATCTCCGGCTACCCCACCGGTTAAAGTGACTTCCTCCTCATTCCCTTCAACAAGCCCCCGAAAATCCCAAGTGGAGGTATGTGGAATCGCCCCCTTTCTCACATAAAGGTCCACATCGCCATCACCCCCGGTCGTTGCAACAGTCAAAGCATGACTACCCTCGGGCACACGGAACGAAAAATACTGCCCACTTCCCTCATCCCCCGAAAGCGAATTGACCGGAACACCCCGATCCAGCGGGACAACATCCAAATCAGGGCTATACTCCGCCAAAACGGTCACATCCGTAAAAGCCGCATATGCGTAGAGCTCGAAAAACCAACGCTCCGCCAGCGGTTCCGGTATAGAGACGAACTCATCATTGCCATCAGAAGCGGAGCCCGTTTCGTAGCTCGAAAGGGTGGGTATTACTGCCCTTTGGATGTACAGATCTATATCTCCGCTTCCACCAAATGTCGAAACCTCCAAAAAATCCCGCCCCCGGGGGACATCCAAATAAAAATAAAGGGATTCCCCTTCATCCAAAGCCAAATTGCCCTGAGGCACACCGTTCTCCAGACGACTGAGCGCAGAATTAGGAAGCAAGGTAGCCACTAAGGTCACCCCTTCATAGGCCTCGTAACCATGCAGCATGATGTACCAAGTACCCTGCGCGGGAGATGGAATCGCCACCGACTCCCGATTTCCAAGAACATAGGGCCGATAATCCCAGTCATCCAAGCTCGGCTGGGCATCAAGGCGCACATACAAATCGACATCTCCTTCTCCCCCGGATGTCTGTATCGTCAAAAAGCCCATGTCCGCAGGTACTTCTATCTGAAAGAACTGTTCACTGTTGGTAGCTCCCGACAGGTTGGAAACTGCGACTCCACTTTCCAGCACCTGAGCGTGCGAAGCCGAATTCAGCAGGGCCATCAGTAAGCAAAAAACATAAAAAATAAACCGGGTTGTTTATTCGTACTCATGAGCAGTAGGGTCGTGTAGTTAAATTATGAGGAGTGTCGGATTAATCGTACCGGGTAGCATCGGCTGAATAAATCCCCTCGATTTTGAAAGCAAACGAAACCAAAGACGATGAAAATTAATAGTTCTAATGGTGGAAATTAGAAAATCGACTTAAGGACGCTGATTTCGGATAGCGGTGCTAACCCGCATTGTTCACAAGATTCACAAGTGACTCTGGCAAGGCGCGGGCCGGGTTCCGCAAGGAGCGCACTCAAGTGCGTGACGAAGCGGGTTCCGTGTCCGCAACACAGCCAGAGCCGCTTGTGGACTTGAGGCTTGTTGGCGAATCCGGTCAAACAGTCTGCTTTTTGCCGAAAATCTCCAAGGCATTCTCTTTCAATAGAATATAACCTTCGCCAACAAGCCGGTGAACCATGCGGGCTAATTGGGAGGGGGATCTTCGAGGCACATGAAATGAAGCGAAACTGTGAACCGGCGAAATTATGGGTGTCCCGAATTTCCTCCCGAATTTCCCCATGGGGGCATTCCGGCATAGCTGGAGAGATCTTTTCGCCCCCTGATTTCATGGGTGTCCCGGATTTGCCTCCCGGTCATGCGTACCGGGCGTACCGGCATGATTGCGGTGGTAAACTTTGGCGGGCTGCACCAACTGAGTGCTCAGAAGATGATGACGGCGATGCGCCTGGTGGAGAAGGCCGGATACCGTGCCTTGACCTATACCGTCGCATGGTTCGATCAGCGGGCCAATGGCTGTGATGAAGCGGTCAATATGATATTGGATGCCCGTGTCGAAGGTGTGTTACTGGTGAACACCCCTCCCTGGTTCGCGGAAATGGGCTTTGCCAAACTGCAAGCCTCGGGTGTCCCGCTGGTGAGTCTGGGAGGTGCGAATCTCAATGGAATTCCGCGCTATCTTTCTGATAAAGAGGAGGGGTTCTATCAATTGACCCGGCATGTATTGGGATTGGGTTACCGGCGGATTGCCTTGCAGGTTAGCTATTCAACACCGAGAGAGTTGCGCGAATGGGAGTGGCATTCCATTGGGGCGCGCAATGGCTTCAGGCGGGCCTGCAAAGAGGCAAGCCTTCGGGATTCCGAATACGAAGTGAT
Source organism: uncultured Opitutales bacterium (assembly GCA_964499045.1). Taxonomy (GTDB): domain Bacteria; phylum Verrucomicrobiota; class Verrucomicrobiia; order Opitutales; family CAZCJJ01; genus CAZCJJ01. The sequence continues at coordinate 11,774 of CAZCJJ010000088.1, forward strand.
CGCAGTGGATTGCCGGAAGGATCTGTTGCATAGCGGTCAGGCGGGGGATCCCTACCGGTGGGGCTACACGACAATGATGGATATTCTTAAACGGTCCAGCCCTCCTGAAGTGGTGATGTGCAGCAATGACACTTGTGCGTTGGGTGGGTTGAGGGCCTGTGCTGAAGCGGGTGTTTCCGTCCCTGAAGGTATCGCGGTTACCGGATTTGAGAACGAACTGCAAGGCACCTACGGACTGTTGCCATTGACATCATTCACCCATCCGATCGATGAACTTACACATTTAGCCGTCAACCGATTAACGGAACTTATTCGGACAGGCGATCGAGGTGGAGATCAACTGAAGGTTGTCTGTGGAAAGCTCGTCGTTCGACAGTCCTGCGGGAGTCATCTGCGTATTAAGAATCAGATCGCAGAGTAATTTATTCTACCAACTGAAATACTCAACTCAAACAAAGGAGAACCCCATGAAAAATATGAAACAAAAAATTCTGGTAATTGCTGCGGTATGTTGCTTCTCGCCCATATCGGTAGTAACCGCTCAAAGAACCTTTGAAATCAATGAGGTGCATTACACTCAGGATTTCTCATCTTATGAAGAGGGATCGACTCTAACGAACAACGGATGGACACTCTCCGGCGCAGGAGTCATGACAATAGGGTCCCCTGGAGGATCAGGCCAGACCTTTTCCCAAGTTGTTAAACTTCCTCATGATGATACTCGTCGAGTCGCTCTGAGTCCCGCAATTTCAGTAAATCCTGGAATCAGCTTGGGAGATACCGTTTTCCTTTCTGCCCAAGTTTGGGCGGCGGACGCAGGTTCATCCGGTGTAGCCATAGGTTTGAGAGACTCGGAGGGTCAGGATCTGTTCTTCCTCCGGGTCGTTGATACCAATTCCAATACTTTCAGTATGCGTGGTCCTACGGGTTCACAATGGTTTAGCAGCGAAGATCAATTTTCTAGAATGATATGGTATGAACTGCTTGTTGCAGTCGATTTACATGCGACAGATATTACTAAATCGACAGGTTCTCTATTTTACCGTGAGTTGCTTGATAGCGACAAAACATTTATTCCGGTAGCAGGCGTGCAGGATATCAACCTTGGGTTTACGGAGGGCACAGACCCGCTGGATATGGCTTATATACGGATTGAGTTAGCCCGTTACGATGTTGAGTTTACCAATATTCGGATTGGAACCTGTACCATTATTCCGGAAGCGGGTCATGTTTCCATCATTTTCGGAGCATTGATTTTTGCCGGAGTGTTGTTGCGTCATCGTCTGAGTCGCTAACGACGGGTTGGTTTCTTGTCATTGTTGTTCAAGGCGGAACATGCAAACTTTTGTGCAAGAGAAAGCTTTTGAATCCGCCTCTGGCAAACGTTTGAAAGATTGCTCAGGTCTTTCCCTGGTACAATTGTTGGTTGCGATCAGTATCCTTGCCGTACTGGCTGCGATCCTGCTTCCGGCATTGGTCAATACGCGCGAGGCCGCATTGGCCTCCGGATGTCGCGGTCATTTACGACAATTGGCCGCAGCGGGGATACTGTTTGCCAATGATAATGGAGGAATCTTGCCGGATCGCACTGCGTGGGCAAACGCGGAGGATGATCCAAAGAGTCTCGCACCTTATCTTGGGTTGCCGAGCCGTACCAATGGAGAATCGATCCATGTGGATACCACGATGACCTGCCCGAGCATTCAATCCAGTGAGTATCAGGCGTATTGGGAGTTTAATCGGACTTATTCGATCAATTCGTATGCCACGGGATCAGACACGGGTTCGTCGGGTTCCGCATCCTGGCCAGGGCATGTACAAGGACGGGATGCGCCTCTGACCCTGCAGGGTGTTCGGGAACCCACAAAGCAAGCATTCTTTATGGATGGCACCGGACAGCCTCACAATGATCATTGGCGGTACAGCGTTTTTACGGCTCCGGATCGTTTAAATCCCGATGCGGAATGGAGTACAGTGTATATCCACAACGGCAGCATCCATGTCGCCTTTATAGATGGACATGTCGAGCGCATCACACTTGAGGAAGCCAAAGATAATTACATTGGGCCCACGAATCCCACGGGTGGTGTTTACAGTCCGCGGGTTTTGCCTTTCTGGGGTGCCGGACGTTAACCCGCATCTCTCCCCGGTTTGTTGTCGGAAGTTATATTTTATTGGGAAACAGGAAATTGAAAATGAATAAAACAGACTGTTTGGTAAGATTCGCCAATAAACCACGCTCTCACGAGCGCGGCTACGTAGCCGCCTTCGTAAGAAGGTGGATTCACGGGAAGCGGGAACTTGTGAGATAAGCGGGCTAGTGAAGAGTAATGTGAAGTCGTTGCCTGTACCCGTATTCTATGAATTGAAATCCGGGTAAAAGCATTTTCCGAAATGAACGAGTATCATGCTTAAAAAAGTTTTATACTATTGTCTTTTATTTATATCGGCTCTCGCTCTCCAGGCTGCGGATTTACCTCAAATTCAACTCAACCCGCCCGATACATTAATCGCGGTTGAGGGTATGCCGTTTGTACAGGCGGTGCCCGTTCCGCAAGGCTCCTTGAATATGGAGGCAGACGAATGGCTCGCCATAGCATCCGATGGCATTATGGGGGAAGGGAGACGAACGACCCTCTGGCCGGATGGCAGCGTCCAATGGCTTTTAGTCCGCGGGATTTTGACTTCCGGCTTTGAACCGGGGAATTCTCCACTGAAGGTTTCGTTGCGAAAGGCCGGGTTTTCTACAAATAACGATGCGCGAACAGGTATTCGAGCAGAGTGGAGGGACGGGAAGGTGGAAATTGAAGGCGGCGGCGCAGAAGCCCCGCTGGCATTGGTACTTTCCGCATCGATGATTGCGGTTTCAGGCCAAGTGAGTGTTACCTCAAAAG
>CAZCJJ010000089.1:0-14524 GCA_964499045.1 uncultured Opitutales bacterium
AAGCCACCTTTCTGCTCCATTCCGGAAAGGACGAGGAAGGTGGCTTTCCCCCCACGGCCCCAGACACGGGCCTGTGGAAACATATAAAGGGATTCATAGCCTATGGATTGATTCTGAAGGTAGTATAACGTTTCTTTGTTTATTTGATAGTGCGGAATACCCTGGGAAATCTCTGCGCCCTCCACAGAATCCGAGTATGACCGTACAAATGCAAAGAACATTTCTATGGTTAGATCGGTAATGAAGGTCAAACCGTAGGTGTCTGGGTACATGCCAGCGAGTTCAACCAGAAAGCCCGGAATGTCCTGTTGGGCTGCGTGATCAACCATGGTCCTTGGCTCATCCTCCTCGTTCCAAACGGCTTCAATGTTAAACTGCTCGACACGGGTTCGCCTGGACTCATGCACCACGTAACGGTCCTTGATTGCCTCATTGAAGTATGCAGCGGCTTTTCGGGCCATGTATTCGTTTTTAAAGGATTGATCCCTGTCGTCAAAGGTTCCTGGCAGGATAATAAGCCTATTGTAGCCATCCCCGCCCGCGTTATTGTGAAAGTCCAGAATGGCAAGGGGCTTAATACGTTTAAGCATTGCTTTGAACGTATGAATCTCTGGTTCATTGCCAGCGGATCCAAAGGGACGATTCAAGTCCACTCCTGCAAGGGAATTTCTCTGGTCTGCGTCGTATCCGGAGGGATTAAATATAGGTACGAGAACAAGGTGATACTTATCAAAATCAAAGAGCCCGGTATCCGGGTTTTGGGCAAGGATTTCGGCCAGCCTCAATAATCCGAAGGCGGGCTCCCATTCTCCCCCATGAACAGTTGCGTAAGAGAAGATAGCCGGTTTTTCGGTATCGCCGAGCACGAGACTATGGATGTGATAATCTCCGTATGCGTCCCCCTCCTCACGTATCTGAACAATCTGATAATCATTTGCCAGCTTGGCCATCATACCGATGAATTCATCATAGGGATACCGTTCATCATAATGACGCCCAAAGCGAACGCTCTGCCCTAGGGCATTTCCCAGAAAAAGGTATTTATTAAACTCGCCCTTATTACTCCAGAACGGCTCGCCCAAACCACTTAAATCGGTGGCAAGAATGAACCCATGCCCGTGAGGTTCAAGAATCAGTAGAGCTCCTCCCCGGCTGGACTCTGCAAGTATATGGTCAGCTTGTACTCCTGAGACAGACGTCTGGGTGTAAGAATCGCCCTCTACGCGATACCACGGCAACTCATCGCCTTGCGATAGTCCACGCGTGACTGGATGCTCTGCGGTGATTATGATATTGGGTTCGTCCTCCCCAATGGTCTCAGCCGCATGAAGTGCTCGAAGCTCTGCATAAAGTTTGAGATCCAGGACAGCCACTCCGCCGCGGAGGGCAAATGCTTCCAAAGAATAGGCAAGTACTGGATCAATATCAGCATCGTAAATGATTGCGGCATTGTAATCGTTACCGACAAGCAACATTTCCGGAGTACCTGGAATAATGCGTGTGGGGTAAAGTGTTCTGATATTCTGCTCCGTTATGCTGTCCTTGGTATTGGAAATCCACAGAATATGACTATGATGAACAGTATTAGTATAGCCTGATATTGTTGTAATTATCCACCCCAGGAAGACGCTTAGGGCGACAAAGGCTTTACGCATCTTGATGATGGGGCAGGACGTCGTTATTATCGATATCATGGTGAGGGTAAATAGGAAAAGAAACGTTTGCAGTGGGATTTGATCATCCCTCCGCTTTAGTTTCTATTTTGCGTTTCGGTTGAAATCCTCGAAGATATAAACCCTGACCTCTCTGGGCACTTCGGCTTCATCCAAATCCTGTACGTTAGTTTGATCGATTTCTTCAGAAAGGTGGTTATTCAGGATAAGTACGTGTTGGCGCACGTTTGGCGTCGCCAGGCGCTGGCCGGAATAGACGGGGATCCATGCATTGTTCCAATACCTTACATCCAGGTCATTAGCACGGGTGGTGCTATCAAGGTCAAAGAGTATGCTTCCCCGGCTTTCCAATTTTCCGGGTTTACCTTGTACCACGGCAGCAATCGGATAGTCGGAAAAGTTGTAAAGCTTGAGGGTTCCCAGGGGGTGTTTTTCAGGGGAACTGTCCAGAGCCAGCCCTACAATGGGGGGGTGGGATTCGTCCCTTCCGGGAACCACCAGAATGAGGTGTTCGCTGGCATTGCTTGGTATTTTGATTCGGGCTACTGCTTGCTCAGTGGCTGTGGCGCTTTGCGGATTGTCAGAATTCCGTTCCACTGGTTGATACAGGACAAGCTCATTGCCATCAGGCAGGGGGTAGGGGCGGGAGAGGCGGGTGCTGCTAACGAACAGGGGGACATCCTGCCTGTTGTTTTTATAGGTGAGGTTATTGTACTGATCTTCCAGGCTGATGATCCTGAAATAACGCATGTCCTCAGCCTGGCCCAGGGAGAAAAACAAGGCGAGGATCAGTAAAGTAAATGATTGTTTAGGGTGCATTTTAGTCATACTTCGTCTTCGTTTAGCCAGCGGAATTCAATGATGCGGAATTTCCGTCCAAAGCGTTGGTTGATTTCCAAAGTCAGTTCGTCAGGAGGACTGCTGGCCGGTTCACTGCTGTCGAGATAGTCTGGCACTCTTTGTACCACCACCTCACACCAGGCACGCCCTGTGACGGCTCCCGTGATTGGGTGCTTGGATTCTCCATAGGAGCGTATACGAAAGGTGTCGGAGCGTACAGTCAGCACTGGTCCGAGAGAAGCCAGAATGTCGGATTGCCTGAGGTATTGATTCGAGGCGACGTAAGCCCGCTGGTTATCGAGATGCTCCATCATATAAGTGCCTGTCGCAGGACGGTTTTCGGGCCAATTGGGTGTCAGGGTAGTAAAATCAGTGCCGTAGATGCTATCACTCATATTGTTAACCGGGCTTGCGGAGAGAGCGGTGGCATCAATTGCAGCCTGCAGTACACCGTTGGTGCCCCTTTCACCGGAGTCCAGGCGGCGGTTGACAAAGTCCGCCAGGGATAGAAAGGGGCCACGTTGACGGATCTCTGCGACAATAGCCTGCGCCAAGGAGTCGATCAATGCATCCAGTCTTGTTCTAACGTCTTCGTTGGTGTCGGTGGTGGCACGCATAGCCAGTTCGCGATTGCCGAAGAAGGCAACGACGGTCTCACCTGTAGCCGGGTGCTTCCATCGGCCAACGAGGTTGATGAATCGGGGAAAGGCGGCTTGAAGGATGTCATTAGGATCTTCGGGGCTGGGAATGCCACTGGCTGAAGTGAGAAGAGCCCGCCAAGCCTGTACGGAGGTTGAGTTAACATTGAATCCACCCTCGACCAGGAAGTTTTCAGCGGCTTCGTGGTAAGCATCTGCTCCGGGACCTGCGACCTCGGTAAGCGTAATGCTTGCTTTGTCGGGGTTGTATATGAGACGTCGGTTGGGAAGTGGGAGACGGTCATCAAGTTCTTGTTGCGTCCAATTACCCGGAATGCTGGTTAGGAAAAAGCGATCCCAGAAGGCGTGGTTGAGGTGCCAGGGGAGGTCGTAGTAGGGATAAGCATTGATGTTAGTCAGATTCGAAGGATCGGGAAGCCGTGTGAGTCCGGAAGAAGCGGTGTGGCGGTCACGCTCAACCCTGATACTGGGTTGGCTGTTACCCAAGTGCATGTTGGGGTATAGATCAACGAGGGCCAGGGGAAGGCTTTGTAGTTGTCCAACAGACAGTAGGGGCTGTTCGGTCAGAGTAACATCATGAAAGATGTAGGGGCGGTTGCCTCTTCTTAAATCACCCTGTGTGCCGAGGAATGTATTGCTACTTGAGCTAATATTGAAATATCCCAGCCAGTAGCCGCCTATTCCAGAGCCTGTGGGGGCCAATGAGCCTTTTTTTGCAGTGCGTCCTCCGTAAGAAAAATTACCAGCGGGTTTTTGACGTTCTGGTGTAGAGCGAATGGAAAGGGGAGTTGCCGGATTGCTATCTATTCCCAGTCGGTGCTGGAAAAAACGATAGCCAAGCCACCCCGCGTAATTACTGGTTTGGAGCCCTCTCATGTTCCAGGGGTGATGGACGTAAAAGGTCATGGTTGGGTCTGTTCCTGTGGCATCCGGATCATCATGGATAAGCCCATTTATGGGTTCTGCCTCATAAAGGGTGCGTGGTGATCCCGGATGTAGGTCATAAGCCAGCTGTACCTCACGTATGCGATGGTAGGCGTCGTTAGGTTCGACGTTTCCTGCTAGCCACGCATTACTATCAGTTAGATTGATGTCCAGATTGGCCCTGGCAGGACTATTGGCCATGATGACTTCAATTTCCTGATTCGGATTTGTGATATCGATGAAGACTCCGGTTCGGTATAGTAGATAATTTGTTGCATCAAAAGGTGTTTGGGAGACCAAGGAGTTCGTGCCCCGGATGTACTCTGTGTGTAATTGATCAGGTCTGAAAACAAAGCCGTAGGCAGTGCCCGGCGCCATATCGGGAGCTTCAAGGGGAAACGAGAAGGAGGTGTCGGATGTCCCGGTGAGCCCTTGGTTCAGGTGTATGCTATATACAGTGGAACCTTCTAATCTGAAGTTAAGCGTTCCTCCTTGCTGATTGTTGTTATGGAACAGCATGCCCAACTCGTAGTCATTTCCTTCGAGTGTGACGTTGTAGGGGTTCCAGAGAATGGCGAAGATGAACATTTTGAGGATAATCTCGCCTTCATCGGGATTGGCCTCAGTAGGTTCGATGTAGAAATCGAAACCAAGGTTGGAATAGAGAACAACCGGGGCGCGCCCCAAGTGTTCACTGTCATGCATGACCCAAGGCATGGGTGTGTCCAGGGTGGCGGGGGTGTCATTGAGGTAATTTCTTAGTTGGCCCCAGTTTGGGATATAGGGGTCGATGCCGAAACTGGGATCGGTGGGGAAGAGGGGGGTGTCATCGGAGGGGATCACAGCCTCGGGGCTGAGGGCGGCGGTGAGGTTTTTTTTCAAACCTCCGGCATAGGTATCGGTGAGGAGTGAGTAGGTGTGTGTGGTAAGGTCGTGGAAACGGTTTTGGGCAAGTTGCTCCAGCGCATCGGCCTCGCCCTGATCCATGGAAATCATGGGCATCTGACTGCGGGACAAAACTCTTTGCAGTTCGGGGTTATCGAAACTGTAAGTGCCCAGGGGATTATTTCCGCTCCAGTCGATGGACATGGATTCGAGTCCGGTGCGCCAGGGAACTTGAATGGCCAGCTGCTGTTCTTCGAGGTCCATGTCACCCAAGGGTAGGGTCAGGTTCGCCCGTGCTTTCGTCCCTTCGTCGCCAACCCAGTAGGCGTAACCGCCTTGGTTGGGGTTGTCCGGGTCGATGTCGATGAGAGGGGCAATGACGATACTTTCATTGCTGCTACCGGCTCCGGTGCTTCCCCGGCCTACGAGTACGCGGGCGGGGTGGTTCTCGTAGGTGAGGTTAGTGCTGGAGGTTTGAATGTTACTGAGGGAGATGTTGGTCGTTCCGGCGGGTTCGAACGGAATGGAGCTCGGCCCGCCTGTGATCGAGCCTTGGAGGTTTTGCTGGAAATTCACATTCTGATTGCCGCTGACGAGCCATGTCAGCAGGATGGGTTGGACTCCAGATGCGCCCGCTGGCGGGTAGACACTGTAATCAATGTTTTGGGGATTCCCATAGACGCCTACCCAGTGTCCGGTGCCGGGGCTGTTCGAATAGCTTAAGTCAGCTGGTGCCGATACTCGTCGATCCGGTCCGAGGGTACGTTGGAGTTCGCCCAAAGCAATGTTTGCCCCGAGTAAGGCATTTTGCTGGGCTTCTGTTTTAATGGTGAGATGGGTGCTTAATTGTACTTCGACCATTAGCAGCGTACTGAATGAAACCATCAATAGCATGATAAAGCTCATGAGTACGAGGGCGAGCACGAGGGCAAAACCTGATCGGTTGTTGGAGGAGCAAATGGTATTCTGATCACTCATGGCAATAGCTCTTGGATGGTTTAAGAAAGGTGCTCCATTCTCGTGGTCTATTGACCGTAGAGGGCTTGGCGACCGGGTTGGTCTAAACATGTGATGATGGGGGCGCATCATTTTAAGCAGGGGGTGAGGTTGTTGTTTAAATCAGAAAACGGGCATAGGCTCCTGGCCTGTCGCGATCGTTTTGGGGATCGAAGCAATGGAGTTTCGCCGAATCAATTGGGGGGTAACGGCAACTTTGCGAAAGGGGAGTTCTGTGTCCTTCATCCTCTCGGACATCATTTGGGTGGCGATTTTGGCGATGCCTTTGTTGGGGGAGTCAATCGATGAAAGGGCGGGTTCGGCAAAGGGGCAGGCAGAGATGTTATCGATCCCGAGGATACTGAGGTCTTCCGGAATGGAGTGACCCGCCGCTTTCAAGGCTTTCATGATAAGCAGGGCGGTGTGGTCGTTTGCAATGAGAGCGGTGGGGCGCGGCGTTGGGTTGTCCCAGCTGAGAAATTGCTCCACAAAGGATTGATGGTCACAATCCTGGGTCATGAACGTTTCATAAATGGTGAGACCCCTTGCCTTGGCGTAGTCGCGGTAGGCACTCATGCGCAGCCCCCAGAGTTTGTCGGCAAAAGGGTTGGTTGGGAGGTAGGCGATATGTCGGTGGCCTTGATCGGTCAGATGCTGCATGCCCATCGAGATGATGGCTTCCTGATCAGCGGAAATGCCGTCCGTGTTGGGGAGAGTGCGTCGATTGATTTCAACCACCGGATACCGCTTGACGATCCAGTCCAGCAGCGCTTCGTCGCGTGCATGCCAAAAAACACCGGATGCTCCGGATTCGATCAGCCAATGGGTCAGTTCCATCGGCTCCGCATACGGACGTACAATCAGCGTGTAGCCCAGTTTGAAGGCGTCCTCCACCAACTCAGCCTGAATACGGTCATAAAAAGCGGCATAGGAATCGTAAATCCAGTGTTCGTTGTGGTCATCACGGGTTACAAAGGGGCGTATATAGGCCCAGACTTTCTGCGAAGGCCGGCGGTAGCCATGGTCTCCTGAGTGGGAAGGCAAATAACCCATTTCCCGGGCCACGCGTATGATGCGATCCCGCGTTTTAGAGGAAACGTCAACGGTGGTGTTTCCATTGAGCACTTGGGAAACAATGCCTTGGGATACTTTGGCTACCTCGGCTATAGCCTTTTGAGTAGGGCGTTTCTTGGCCATCAATAACTATTTAGGAATAAATATTGCCTAAAGTCAAGCTCAGCTTGCCGGATGTACCAACTTATCAGGGTTCTTCCCTGAAAAAGTCCGGGCGGGAGAATGCCTGTCAGGCGGATTTAATTGTTGCGAACAGGCTCCAGCAGAAGGTGCTCGGGGGATGCTGAGAGGAGCGGGGGAACTCCCCGCATTTCGATATGAAATCCACCCCCGTGTCCCATTTGTGGCTGACGCATCTGTAAGGTCCAGATTCCACCCTGACTAGGTTCATCCAACTGTACCCAATATTCATAGATGCCCGCGTCTCCCGACTCTCCGTACAGATTGCCGTCCTGATCGAGCAGTTTGGAGCTAAAAGCAGAGCTTCTGGTCCCCGAAAGGCGGATGGTGAAAGTACGAATTCCGGCAGGCACCCAAAAGAAATAGTCTCCTTCTCCGTTGCGAAACAGGATCTTTTCATTTCCCAAGTGGAGATTAACCGGACGATTTGACTTGGGTACGACGACAACCCCTCTTGCCGGTGGCGTGGTGGTCACTGTATAGATGCCAGTTGAGGGAGCGGTGAAGGCAATGTTCGTTTCTTCAGAAAAAGGAACTTCCTGATTAAAGATGATGCCGCCATCTGGCCCTGTAATCACAAAAGCGAGAGGCTCGCCTTCCTGTCTTGCGATGACACCTGTTTGCTGAACGGTGAGGTTTACCTCCTTGCCCTGCTCCGCGTGTAGGAGAAAGGCAGGGTTGCCCCCCCGCCCCCAAATACGGGCATGGCGAAACTGATGCATCGAGCTATAACCGATGGATTGTTCTTGAGGATAGTGAAGTGTTTCTTTGCTTATCTGATAGAGAGGAATCTCCTGGGAAATATCCGTGGCTCCTATCGATTCTGAATATGCCCGCACGAACGCAAAGAATGTTTCTATCGTCAGATCGGTAATGAAGACCAAGCCATAGGTGTCCGGATACATACCGGCGAGTTCAACCAAAAAGCCAGGAATACCTTGTTGCGCGGCATAATCAATCATTGTCCTTGGCTCGGCGTCTTGATTCCAAATGGACTCGATGTTAAACTGTTCGACCCCGGATCGTCTGGACTCATGTACCACGTAGCGATCCTTGATGGCCTCATTGAGGTATGCGGCAGCTTTTCGGGCGATATATTCGTTTTTAAAGGCTTGGTCCCGGTCGGCAAAGGTCCTGGGCAGTATGAAAAGCCGATTGTAGCCATCCCCACCTGCGTTATTGTGAAAGTCTAAAATCGCAAGAGGGTTAATGCGCTCCAGCATGGCCTTGTACGTATCAAACTCCGGTTCTTTAGCCGCGCGTCCAAAGGGACGGTTCAGGTCCACTCCCGCAACGGAATTTCGCTGGAATGCGTCGTATCCGGAGGGGTTGAATATTGGCACTAGTACGAGGTGATATTGGTTAAAGTTAAAGAGATTCGCATCCGGGTACTGGGCTAGTATTTCGGCTAGTCTTAATAATCCGTAGGCAGGTTCCCACTCTCCTCCATGAACGGCGGCGTAGGCTAAGAAGGCTGGTTTTTCGGTGTCGCCCAGAACGAGACTATAGATGCGATCATGTCCGTATGCGTCGCCTTCATCACGCATCTGTACGTTGGGATATGTTTCTGCCAACTCTGCCATCATGCCGATGAATTCGGCATAGGGGTAGCGTTTGGCGTAATGACGCCCAAAGTGAACGGTCTGGCCCAGGGCATTGCCCAAAAACAGGTATTTATTAAACTCGCCTCTGTTGCGCCAAGACGGCTCTCGCAGGCCGCTTAAATCGGTGGCCAAAATATATCCTTGTCCATGGGGTTCTAAAATAAGCAAGGCTCCGCCGCGACTGGATTCAGCCAGCACATATTCTGCTTCGGCTCCGGAGACCACCGTTTGAATATAGGCACCGTCTTCCTCCCGGTACCAGGGAAGTTCATCACCTGCCACCAGCCCATGGGTGACGGGGTGCTCTGCCATGATGATGATACTTGGTTCGTCGTTCCCAATGCTTTCAGTAGCCTGGAGTCTCCGAAGATCCGCATAAAGGCTTAGATCCAGAACCGCGATTCCTCCCCGCTGCGCAAATGCTTCCAACTCAGCGACCAACCCCGGTCGATTATCGCCATCGTAGAGAATCGCAGCATCGTATTCGCTGTCTGCAAGCGACATTCCCGGACTACCCAAAGCAATGCGTTCGGGGTAAAGGGTTTTGATATTCTGTTCTGTTTTGCTACCCTTAGTATGAGAAAGCCACAGGATGTCACTATGATGAGTCGTATGGGCATGAGTGGTTAGCCCCGCGATCAAGCATGCAGAGAGCATACCGAAGCCAATGAGGGTTTTACGGAGTTTCGCGGGACTGACTAATCTTGATTCTGATATCATGATGAGAGTGGATGTGAATTTAAGAGAGTTTAGCCTGGAATATTCACGAAGCTCAGAAGCGATGAAGCGCAAGGCGCGCCCTGAATCCGCGCGGAAGTGCACTCAAGTGCATGACCAAGCGGATTGTAGGGGCGCAACGCAGCGATTCGCGCTTGTGGGCGAGAGGATTGTGCGAAATTCGGTTGTAAATAAAGTTTCAACACGATTTAATCTATAAATACTTTATAAAAAACAAGTTAAACCACTTTTCGCACAATCCGGTGAATTTTTCAGGCTAGGGGTTTGCTGATAAGCATTGTCCCATCGCGGCGCTGGCGAGGACGTACCTATATCAGGGTTGTGATAATTGAGCACCGGCAGTCCTTAATAGCATAGCATAGTCCGGGGCCTTGCCCCGAGCTATGGAAGTATTCAAAGAGCACTTCAGGTGCTGCTTATTCCTCATAATGGACGGACAGGTTGACGCTATGAGCCAGTGATCCCAGTTGGATTTCTGGCCTGTAGGGGGATATGATTGTGATATTACCTTCAATGTTTGAAATGCCAATTGAATTTCCATCTCCCTGTCTTTCTGCGACAAAAAATGGGCGATCCACATTGTCCTCCAGTACGCAGTCGGTAAACAGTATACCCCCCTGTGTGTCCGTTTCTTTTTGTCTGACTTGGAACCAGATCGGGTGTTTGGAATGGGCTTCCATTCTTTTGGCAACGTTCGAGAAATAAGCCCGTTTAAAGTGGAGTTCAAAGCTCTCTGCAGGCTTCTCGCGTACGTTGATGGCAGCAGCCCCTGAGCCTTCAACGGTGAAGTCAACCAGCTCAACCAAGCCCTGGAGTTTGCTCCCCGGCCCGTGGAGAGAAAAACCATCGCCATGGTTGTCGATGGCGCGGCAGTTCTCGAAGAGAATGGAAATTGGCTTCGAAGTTTCATTGAGTTTTTTGACATGTATCTCGAAGCCAGAACCATGGTTGTTGATTGATTCAACATTGCGAATCACGATGTTTTCCAGAATGTCATTGGCGTTGTTGGGTTCGATATCGATCCCTGCCATGGGGGCGGCACCATAGGTATCCTTGAGGACGGAGTCTTCGAGCAGTATGTTTTTTCCTGTGATAATGCTGATTCCCTGCCTGAGGTTGTTCTGTGAAACAACTCCTCGTATGGTAATGTTTTTGCAGTAGAGAGGCATGCCGGGGATACCAGGCTGCCCGCGGGGTGTCCAACGTCCACTACCGAGGTAGAAACCGTCGCCTCCGGAATCCTGAACAGTGATGTTCTCTATGTAAACGTCGCTGCATCCATAGAGTCCGACTACGTGACGCCATTCGCCTTGTTTGTGATCGTCGCCGAGATACTCCTCCTTATTCATCTTGAGAATGGCACCATTACCTATGATGGTAATATTCGATTTGTCGCGAGCTGATATGAGGTTGGCTCCCAGATCCTTAAACTCACCTTCCTTGGCTTGGATTACGGTGCCTTCCTCAAATATCAGCGTCAGGTTGTCGCGAAGGCTAAGCGGTGCGGTTATCCAAGGTTCTCCGGGATTGGGTATGAATACCACCTCGGCTCCAGAATCAATAGCCTGCTGGAGAATGCGGGTTCCATCTTTCGGGTCTTGCCCGTATTGATAGGCATTTGTGACTGGTGTATCCGCCATTGCTGAAACGGAGTAAGTCAGCATGCATAGTGAAAGAGTGATATGATTGAAAACATTACGATGTTCTTTTATTTTGAGCATATTTCTGGTGTTTTATGTTATCTGTTGTTTCCCCAAATGGGCTTTAGGAGCCGGGTGGGGTAAAGTGCTTGCAGATGCTGATCGATGGGCAACGGATTGCCGTTCAACCAGCTGTGTCGAGATAGCGACTTTTCGGTAATGCAAAGAGGGGTCTTTTAATCTACTGATCATCATGTCGATGGCTTGTTTGGCCAGTCCCTCCATTGGGGATTCAATCGAACTCAGGGGGGGCTCCACATAGTTGCAGGCCGAGATGTTATCAACCCCCAGAAAACTTAATTCCTGGGGTATTTTTACATCATGCGCACGCAACGTTTTCATGACCAGGAGCATCCTGTGGTCCGTGCCCAATACTGCAGTAGGAAGGTTTTCGCTGCCCCGCAATCGTTCAGTCAAATACCATTCCGCAAAGCTTTCCATTCCGCCTTCCCCATCATTGAGAAATTGGTCCCAACAGTGAAGTCCCGCATCTTTAGTGTATTCACGATAAGCTTTGATGCGCAAAGTCCACAACTTGTCTTTGAGAGGGGTATTGGGGAGGTAGGCAATCTGCTCGTGTCCCTTGGAGCGCAGATAATCCATTGACAAGGCGATGATGGCCTCCTGATCTACGGAGACAGCATCGGAGTTGGGCAAAGACCTCCGGTTGATTTCGACCACGGGATAGCGATTAGCTATCCAGCGCAGGAGGCTGTCATCACGGGCATGCCAGAAAACGCCTTTGGCTCCTGATTCCAGCAACCAGTGGGTTAGTTCCATGGATGCTGAGTAAGGACGCACAATCAGGGTATAGCCCGCCTTGTAGCCCTGCTCAACGAGTTCCGCCTGAAGTTTATTGTAGAAATCGCTGTAGGAGTCGTAGATCCAGTGCTCATTGTGGTCATTGCGTCCAACCACGGGCCGGATGTAAGCTAATATACGTTGATTAGCCCGTTGAAAACCTTCATCCGAGGCAAAGGAGCGTATATAGCCAAGTTCTCTGGCAACTTGTAAGATCCGGCTGCGCGTCTCCTCGGCTATGTCGATCTCGCGGTTCCCGTTTAATACCAGTGAGACCAGTGACTGGGAGACATTTGCTGCCTTGGCTATTGCGCTTTGGGTGGGGCGCTTTGGGTTCATGACTATTAGCTAATAAAAATTAGCCGAAATGCGTCAAGCTCTTTCTTCAGTATGGCGTAATGAGGTATTGGGTTACTTGTTCAACAAATCAGAAATATTG
Source organism: uncultured Opitutales bacterium (assembly GCA_964499045.1). Lineage (GTDB taxonomy): Bacteria > Verrucomicrobiota > Verrucomicrobiia > Opitutales > CAZCJJ01 > CAZCJJ01. Next base: position 12,514 of record CAZCJJ010000089.1, read on the forward strand.
AGCGAGTTGTCTAATTCAGGCTGATAGAATGGGAGGCTTTGCCGCTTATTGCTCTTCAGGCTTTTAAGATAAGCGATTCCTTGCTTTTGAAATGAAAATAGGGTTGACTTTCTTTGCATGGTAATAATTACTAATCTTTATGAAACGGCGAAACTCTACTCAAAGAGATATTGCCAGAGAAACCAATTCCTCTCAGACGCTGGTTTCGCTGGTGCTGAGCAATTCCAAGGCTGAGGTAGCGGAGTCGACGCGTTTGCGTATTCTACAGGCGGCCAAGGAGCTGGGCTATGTGCCGCGCAGGAAAAACCCCCGTACCAGCACGCATAAGAATAAAGTTTTTGGCTATATCCGGCCTTATGTGGAAAGGGGTGGGCACCATGAGCATTGGATTCACGATGCCTATGATGAGTATTATGACAGGATTCAGAATCTGCTCGTCGAGGCAGCCTATAAAAAGGGGGCCTCTGTGGTGGTTCGTCCTTATACGCATGCCACGGAGTTGACTCACTGGCTGGTTGAGTGGGGCGTGGACGGGGTATTCTGGCATGCTTCTGACAGGGAACTGCTGGAGTGGATAGCGGAACGCTACCCGGTGGTTCAGGTTAATCGTAATATGATCGTTGAGGCGGATGCGGTAACCTCCCATCTGGAGGAGTCGGTGACTTTGGGTTTGGACTATCTCACGAAGCGTGGGCATCGCCGCATCGCTTTTATTCCTACGGTGCCATCGAGAAGCAATTTTTGGAAGATGCGCACGCGTGCCTATATGGAGTACGAATGCGCGGGCTTGGAAAAATACCCGTCGTTGGTGGAGGTACCGGTTACAGGAGTTCCTGATTATATCGACCATTTAATGACACTGTTGGCCTTACCCGAAAATGAGCGTCCGACTGCTGTTCTGGGGAACGACCACATGATTCTGCTGGTACTGCGGGCATGTCAGGAGCGTGGAATCAAAGTGCCGGAGGAGTTGAGTTTATTCGGTATCGATAATACCTCAGCTTCCATGTTTACGAATCCTGCTTTAACCACAATTGATCATCAGCAGCGTGAGGTTGTGGAGCAGGCCGTCGAACTGATGTTCGAGCGCTTTTTGCATCCCAATGCCGCTTACAGGAAAGTTTATATTACGCCTACTGTGGTCGAGCGTAGTTCCGCGCGCGAGCTGTCGGCAAGAGGAGGCAAGGTAACCGTAAAAGATAAGATCGAAAAAACCATCTCGAAAAACTAACTGAGTAACAGACTTAGTTCCAAATTAATCCAAATCAATAAACTGATATGAAAACAATGAAAAACACCCTGAAAACAACTGTGGCTATTGCCGTTGCTGTCCTCGTATCCAGTACTTGTGCCTCTGCCAGCTGGTCGGCGGATTTTACTGATTCATCTCAATATATCAATAATCAAACTGTGATTGGGCAGAATGGTTGGTCTGCTGTGAGAATCGATTCGGGTAATGATAGTGATGCTGGTATCATTACAGACCCATTTGGTAGCGGGAATCAGGTGTTGAGACTTTGGTCAACGCAGGAGAGTCCCAGTCCAGGCAATCAGTGGACCTACATACAGAACAATATTACCTTGGTTGAAGGATCTCTGATAGGTGTGCAGATTAAAGTAGCTATTGATGCATTGAGCACGAGTGCTGGGCTCCCTTTTCGCATTAATTTAAACAACTCCGGTACAACCTATACAAATACCCCATTGGAAGTTGGATTTGAGGCGAGTATGGGTTGGTATTACAATAACCTTGGTAGTTTTGATTCATCGACCAACCGTGTAGCGATTGATAAGTTTGGTGCTAGTGCGGTGAAGGAAGGTTATTATTACACAATCGACTATGTTTTTGATTTCTCCGAAAGAAAGACAACATTAACGATCAGTGGATTGGATAGCAATGACGAGGCCATTACGGAAACGATCGGGAATATTGCCTTCTGGCAGGAAAGCGGTGGCCCTAATGGTATTGAAAACATTCAGTTGAATAATTCACGTGGTGCTAATAGGCAGT
>CAZCJJ010000090.1:0-14295 GCA_964499045.1 uncultured Opitutales bacterium
GGAAACGGCCTTGCTTGCCCTTCAGCATGTCGCTGAGTGACTTGAGTGGTCGGTTTCCGGCACCGGTTACGGCCCGCCCGTGGCGTCCGTTGTCAAAGAGAGCATCAACCGCCTCCTGAAGCATCCGTTTCTCATTATGGATGATCACGTCCGGTGTTTTCAGCTGAAGAAGATTTCTCAAACGATTGTTCCGGTTGATGACACGGCGATACAGGTCATTCAGGTCCGAAGTCGCAAAGCGTCCGCCTTCCAGCGGAACGAGCGGTCTCAGGTCCGGGGGGATTACCGGCAAGGCGCGCAGGACCATGTATTCCGGACGGGAGCCTGAAGTAATGAAGCCTTGAATAACCTTCAAACGCTTCGCCAGCTTCTTTTTGATCTGCTTGGACCGGGTGGAATGCATTTGAGCGTGCAATTCCTCCACTTCGGCTTCGAGATTCAGTGATTTAAGAACATCCTCCAGTGCCTCTGCTCCCATCTTGGCGACAAAGGCATCCTCCCCATACTCATCCTGAGCCTGCAGGTATTCCTGCTCGGTCAGCAACTGCTTCAGCTCCATCGGAGTTTTACCCGGATCCACAACGAGGTAGTTCTCGTAGTAAATGACCCGCTCAAGGTTGCGAGCGGTCATGTCCAGCAGCAAGCCCAAGCGGCTGGGCATGGACTTAAGGAACCAGATATGGCTGACGGGAACTGCCAGCTCAATGTGGCCCATCCGCTCGCGGCGGACGCGGGCCACCGTTACTTCAACTCCACAGCGATCACAAACGACTCCCTTGAACTTGATGCGCTTGTATTTGCCACAGGCACACTCATAGTCACGGACAGGACCAAAGATGCGCTGGCAGAAAAGCCCGCCGGGCTCCGGTTTGAAAGTCCGGTAGTTAATCGTCTCAGGATTTTTTACCTCCCCCTTGGACCAGGAACGGATTGTATCCGAAGATGCAATCGTAATGCTGACTTGATCAAAACTCTGGTCTTTTTCCAGACCGAGGACATCGCGAATTTCAGAACTGCTCATGGTTACTACCCTCCCCTAAATTAAACGGATTGCTGTTTGAAGGCAAAGGTCTCGGCATCGCCCAGGCGGACATCGAGACAGAGTGCCTGCATTTCCTTCATCAGAACATTGAACGATTGTGGTGTACCGGCCTGCAGGGTGTTGTCCCCCTTGACCAGCTGCTCGTAAATCTTGGTCCTGCCCTGTACATCGTCGGACTTAACTGTCAGAAGCTCTTGCAGCGTATAAGCGGCACCATAAGCTTCGAGTGCCCAGACTTCCATCTCTCCGAAACGCTGGCCACCGTACTGTGCCTTACCTCCCAGTGGCTGCTGGGTAATGAGACTGTAGGGACCCACTGCACGGGCGTGAATCTTGTCAGCCACCAAGTGGTTTAGTTTGAGCATGTACATTCGCCCTACCACAACCTCCTGGTCAAAATGGTCTCCGGTCCGCCCGTCAAAGAGCGGTGTTTTGCCGGATTCCGGCAATCCGGCGTCCTGCATATACTCACGCACTTTCTGCTCGGGAATCCCGTCAAAAATCGGGGTTGCCACCTTGATGCCTAGTTTGCTGCAAGCCCAGCCAAGGTGGGTTTCCAGAATCTGTCCCACGTTCATTCGGGAAGGTACCCCAAGCGGGTTAAGCACAATTTCAATCGGTGTGCCATCCGGGAGGAAAGGCATATCCTCTTCCGGAACGATCTTGGCCACTACCCCCTTATTACCGTGGCGTCCGGCCATCTTGTCACCCACCTGGATCTTGCGCTTGGTAGCGACGTAAACCTTGACGTTTTTGATAGCACCCGGTTCGACGCCATCACCCGATTCAATACCATCGATTTTCCGTTCCCGCTCATCTTCCAGCTCATCAAAGCGGCGCTGGTAGTTGTCCACGATTTCCATGATCTTGATTCGCACCGGCGAAGGATCGATCTGGATGTTACGGGACACAGCGGCCAAGCGGCGAAGGAGGGTTTTGGTGATCTTGCGGTTGGCCGGAATAATCACTTCCCCATTGTCGGAATTAATCACATCCAACGGAATCTTTTCTCCGAGAAGAATGTTGGAAAGGGCCTCGGTGAGATCTTCACGGAGTCGGTCTGCCTGAGAGCGGTATTCCTCGTTGATCTTCTTTTGCTGACGGCGGCGGTCTGAAGGAGAAAGCTTCTCCTTCTCCTTGTCCGTCCGGCTGGACACTTTGACATCCATCACGATACCGTAGATGCCGGATGGAACAATAAGAGATGTGTCCTTTACATCGGCAGCCTTCTCACCGAAGATCGCTCGCAGCAATTTTTCTTCCGGGGCGAGTTCGGTTTCCGATTTGGGAGTGATCTTACCGACCAGAATATCGCCGGGTTTGACTTCAGCACCGACACGGATGACGCCATCGCGGTTGAGGTGCTTAAGCGCCTCATCCCCGACATTCGGAATATCGCGGGTGATTTCTTCCGGCCCCAGTTTGGTATCCCGCGCGGTAACCTCAAATTCCTCAATATGGACTGAAGTAAAGATATCATCCCGGAGCAGACGCTCGGAGATAAGAATGGCATCTTCGAAATTATAACCGTTCCAAGGCATGAAGGCGACCAGGGCATTGCGGCCAATCGCGATCTCACCATTGTCGGTTGCCGCACCATCAGCGATGACCTGGCCTTTCTTGACCTTCTGACCCTTCTTGACGATGGGCTTCTGGTTGAAGCAGGTTGCCGCATTGGAGCGGAGGAACTTGCGCAGTTGATAGACGTGTATGCCTTTTTTGGGGTCGGACTTGAGATTTCTTGTATTCGGCAGGACACCGTCCTCCGTCACCACAATCCGGCGGGCATCAACCGCCGCAACAATTCCATTGGCCTCCGCGAGGGAAACCGTACCCGAGTCGATCGCCACGCGGCCCTCAATCCCGGTTCCGACAAAAGGAGCCTCCGTCTTGAGCAAAGGTACCCCCTGACGTTGCATGTTCGAGCCCATCAAGGCACGGTTGGCGTCGTCGTGTTCAAGGAAGGGAATCAAGCCGGCTGCCACGGAAACCAGCTGCTTCGGCGACACATCCATGAAATCGACTTCCTCCGGTTCCGCTTCATAGACTTCGTCCAGTCGGCGAACCGTAATACGGCCGATAAAGTTGCCGCTCTTTTCATCTACCCCCGAATTGGCCTGGGCAATCACATGCCCCTCTTCCTCATCGGCAGTCAGATAGCGGACTTCGTCGGTTACCCGGCCCTTCTTAACCACGCGGTAGGGGGTTTCGATGAATCCGAACTCATTTACTCTCGCATAAATCGAGAGTGAATTGATGAGACCAATGTTCGGCCCTTCCGGTGTCTCAATGGGACAAATTCGTCCGTAATGGGAATTATGTACGTCACGGACTTCAAACCCGGCGCGTTCACGGTTAAGACCACCCGGTCCCAGCGCGGAGAGGCGGCGCTTGTGGGTCAGTTCCGCCAGCGGGTTGATCTGGTCCATGAACTGGCTCAACTGACTGCGGGCAAAGAAATCACGGATAACCGTACTCAATGCCTTCGGGTTGATCAGTTTCTGCGGGGTGATGGAATCCACGCTCTGGTCATAAAGGGTCATCCGTTCCTTCACCAGACGCTCGGTCCGGGCCAGGCCGATACGGCACTGGTTGGCAAGCAACTCGCCCACGGTACGGACACGGCGGGAGCCCAAATGATCAATGTCATCTATAACACCCTCACCACGCTTCAGTTTACAGAGATAGCGAGTTGCCTCAACCACGTCTTCCACATTGACCGTACGCTCCTCAATGTCCGTCTGTAAGTGGAGCTTTTGATTGATCTTATAGCGCCCTACCCGACCGAGGTCGTAGCGTTTGGGATCCTGGAAAAGACGTTTCAACAATGCCTTGGCATTGGCTACCGTTGGAGGTTCGCCCGGACGCAGGCGCTTGTAAATGTCTTTGAGGGCTTCTTCCTCGTTGCGGGTCGGATCCTTTTTCAGTGACCGGATAATGGCACCGTCGTCCACCGTCGTGTCGATGACTTTGACATCGGTCAGTCCGGAATTCTCAATTGAGCGGATGATGGTCTTGGTCAGCGGTTCGAAAGAACGGGCCAGCACAACACCACGTTCGGCATCAACAATGTCTTCAACCAGAACGAGATTGGAGACATTGTCCATTTTCAGAGCCTGAGCCACCTTCAGGTCCTCAATTTTGTAGAAGAGGTTGAGCAGATCATAGTCACTGCCATAGCCCAAGGCACGCAGGAAGGTTGTAATGAGGAACTTGCGGCGACGACGGCGGCGGTCAAGGTACACGTAAAGCAAGTCATTCTGGTCAAACTGGACTTCAATCCAGGTACCGCGGTCAGGAATGATGCGGAAGGAATGCAGGATTTTGCCGCTGGTATGGGGTGTTTCCTCGAAACAAATTCCCGGCGAGCGGTGCAACTGCGAAACTACCACGCGCTCGGCACCATTGATAATAAAAGACCCCCGCTCGGTGATCATGGGCAATTCACCCATATAGATCTCCTCATCCTTGATGGATTCCTCTTCACGCAAGCGCAGCTTCACGTAAAGGGAAATCGAGTAGGTCATGCCCTCGCGGATGCACTCCATCTCGGTCATCTTGGACGGAGTCAGGGCGTAGGAAACATACTCCAGATGGCAGCGGCTGTCATAGCTTTCAATGGGAAAGACCTCACTGAAAACCCCCTCCAGCCCGTAAGGCTTTCTCTGGGCAGTCGGAATATCTTGCTGCAAAAACTCCCTGAAGGAAGTGATCTGATTTTGAATGAGGTGTGGAGGCTCAATAACCTCCTTGAGTTTCCCGAAATTAATGCGTTCAGACATGGGTCGTTACCTCTCGTTGGCAGGATTTACTCTGTTGGTTTGGCGGAAACAAAAGTGGTTTTCCGCTTTCCGGGGAACTGCTGCCAGTCACCCGGAAAAAGGAAAGATTTTGTTAAGCAGAAAAACGCAGAAGCTTGGATCCCCTTTTTGAGGGGATCCGAAGCCTTGCGTTGCAAAAAGGGACGGTGGAGCAAAGTTGCGATTTAAGTAATTACTTAACTTCAACTTCGGCACCAGCTGCCTTGAGTTTCTCGGAAAGTTCCTTGGATTCGTCCTTGGAAACGCCTTCCTTGACAGGTTTCGGCGCACCTTCAACGAGCTCCTTTGCTTCCTTGAGACCGAGGCCAGTGATGGCACGAACTTCCTTAATGACAGCAATCTTGTTGCTGCCGGCATTCTTGAGAATGACGTCGAATTCAGTCTTTTCCTCGGCAGCGGCACCTGCGTCACCACCCCCAGCAGGAGCAGCAGCCACTGCTACGGGAGCAGCGGCGGATACGCCCCATTTTTCTTCGAGGTCTTTGACCAGACCGGCGATTTCGAGGACCGACTGGCTGGAGAGCCATTCGATTACTTGTTCTTTTGTGATGTCAGCCATATTATAATTCCGTGAATAGCAGGCACCCTAGCGGATGTTTAAGGGAGAATCCCCCTGTCTTTTTCATCAGATTTTGATGGTTAATAGATATTGGTTCGTTTTGTTTTTTGACAAGCAGCCCGCCCGGCAAAGACCGGGCAAACTCCTTGAAAAGTTTAAGCCTGATTCTCCTTGTCCACCTTGGCCTGCAGGACATTGAGGAGCCCCTGCGGTCCCGCGATGAGAACGCGTACAGCCATCGATGCCGGTTGGTTGAGCAGACCCAGCAACTGGCCACGCAAGGCATCCAGACTTGGCAGCTTGGAGAGTTCAATCACCTCTTCCCGGGTCAGGGCACGGTCACCCAGAATACCCTTCTTGAGGTCAACCTTTTCTTTGTCCTTGAAGAATTTGACCAGAATCTTGGCCACATCCGAAGGATTAGGGCCACCGACGACAATCGCCGTTGGACCGCTGAGAGCATCTTCCAAATCCGGAAGTTCACGGCTTTTGGCCACAACATTCAGGATGCTGTTTTTGACCACATGGAACTCGGCTCCCTGCTTGGCAAGGGCACCACGGAGATCCTGCGTGTCGGAAACCGTGACGCGCTCGAAGTTGGTGAGGAATACGTACTCGGAATTTTCCAGATATTTGGAAACTTCGTCGACGAGAAATTGTTTTTCGGGTCTCATCGTCCTGTCCTTAGTTTGATTGGGTTTGCTTGATGTCAACCTTGACGCCCGGGCTCATGGTCGAGCTGATGGTCAGGCTCCGGATGAAGGCAGAGCCTTTGAAGTTCTCCGGTTTGGAGCGCTGCAGGCTGTCAATCACGCTAACAGTGTTTTCCACCAGTTGCTGGTTGCTGAAAGAGCGCTTGCCGACGACAACTGCCAGATTGGCGGTTTTGTCCATCTTGTACTCCACACGGCCAGCTTTGACTTCCTGGATTGCACCAGCCACATCATCCGTGACTGTTCCCGACTTGGGATTCGGCATCAGGCCTCTGGGTCCGAGTACACGGGCCACTTTGCGGACTTCTTTCATAGCGGAAGGGGTGGCAACCGCGACATCGAAACCGATCCAACCTTCCTGCACTTTCTGCAGCAGATCGTCCAGACCGGCGAAATCAGCGCCAGCGGCGAGAGCTTCTTCCGGTTTTTCTGTGAAGACGGCGACCACGACCTTTTTGCCGCTGCCATGCGGGAGCGAGACGGTGCCGCGCACCATCTGGTCGGACTGTTTCGGGTCCACGCCCAGATGGGCATAGAGTTCAACGGTTTCGTCAAATTTTGCCTTGGGAAACTTGGCCATGAATTCAATGGCCTCCTCAAGGGTATAGGTTCGATGAAGATCACCAACCTCAAGGGCGGCTTTCATACGTTTGCTTAATGATGACATATCAGGTTTCTCCAGTCGCGGTTAGTCGATGACCTCGATGCCCATGGAGCGGGCGGTCCCTTCAATCATACGGGACGCAGCCTGCGGGTCGCTGGCGTTCAGGTCATTCTTTTTCAGTTCAACGATTTCAAGGATCTGCTTCCGCGTCACCTTGCCTACCTTGTCCCGGTTGGGAACCCCGGATCCCTTGGCGATCCCGGCAGCCTTGCGCAGAAGCACGGGGGCGGGAGGGCTCTTCAGGATGAAGGTAAAGGACTTGTCCGCAAAAACGGAAATAACCACGGGCAGGATCATACCTGCCTGGTCTTTGGTCCTGGCGTTGAACTCTTTACAGAAGCCCATGATGTTGACCCCTTTGGCGCCCAGAGCGGGGCCAACGGGAGGTGCCGGGTTAGCGGCACCGGCAGGCAACTGGAGACGGATTTGTGCTACTACTTTCTTTGCCATGGTTGGTTTGCGGTCCTAGCGAGTCCTGTTGTTCAGGAATCTTCCGCGCGTTGGATTTGCCAGAATTCAAGTTCGACCGGTGTGAAGCGACCGAAGATGGATACTGATACTTTGAGTTTGCCGCGCTCGAGATCGATTTCGTCGATACGGCCGGTTAAATTGAGGAAGGGACCATCGGTGATTTTGACTTCTTCACCCACTTCATACTGGATTTTCGGTACTTCCTTGCCCTGAGCAGCGGAAACCTGATCCAGAATACGGTTGATTTCATCGGTCTTCAAGGGTGTCGGATGGTCGCCGCCAATGAAGCCGATAATTCCCTGCACTCCGCGCACGAAGTACCAGGGCTTTTGCAACACCTTGTCGTCTTCGTCATACAGGCGCATGTGAATGAAGACGTAGCCGGGATAGAGCTTCCGCTCCTTGGTCATCTTTTTACCGTTCTTGACCTCGGTAACTGTTTCCGTCGGCATCAGGACTTCCTTGATGGTGTCCTCCATTTCCTCGATTTCGATAAACTTATCGAGGTAGCGCTTCACCTTCCCCTCCATATTGGAAAGGGTTTGTACCGCATACCATTGAAATGAGCTGGGAGAGTATGTTTTCGACATGGAACGACCCGATGATAGATGGGATGGCGGTCAAAGTCCCTTCGAGGGAAGGACCAATGAGGTGAAAAGATCGACAACGTTGAAGAGCGCAAAGTCCGCCAAGCTCACATAGAACCCGACAATCGCCACCGCAATAATGACGACAATGGTGTATTCCTTCAATTCCGCCCAAGTCGGCCATTGGGCCTTCTTGAAAACTTCGGTGACGGTTTCGCCGTAGAAAATGCGAATTTTACGAAATGGATTCATGAGGAGTGCGGAGTGGTCGCGGTACAATGTGAAAAAGCGGAGAGCCGATCACATTTTCAGGCGGGAATCAATACTATTAAAAATGGCAGGGCAGGAGGGACTCGAACCCCCAACTTTCGGTTTTGGAGACCGACGCTCTACCAATTGAACTACTGCCCTGTAATTTCTGAACTTTGAGCACGAAAGCCGGGAACCCTGAAATCAGGATTCCCGGCACCGTGAAAAATAAACAACTTACTTGATGATGCCGGTGATACGACCCGCACCGATGGTCCGGCCACCTTCGCGGATTGCGAAGCGTTTGCCTTCTTCCATCGCCACTGCCTTCTGGAGGCTCAGCGTGATGCTGAGGTTGTCACCAGGCATGACCATTTCAACACCTTCGGGGAGGTTGACCACGCCGGTAACGTCAGCCGTGCCGAAGAAGAACTGCGGACGGTAGCCGTTGAAGAACGGCGTGTGGCGGCCACCTTCATCCTTGGTGAGAACATAAATCTCAGCCTTGGCTTCGGTGTGGGGGGTGATGGAACCGGGTTTGGCCAGAACCTGACCGCGCTCGATGGTATCCTTGTCAACCCCGCGGAGGAGAAGACCAACATTGTCACCAGCTTGTCCCTGATCGAGGTTCTTGCGGAACATTTCAACACCGGTAACGGTGGTCTTCTGGGTGTCGCGCAGGCCGACGATCTCAACTTCGTCCCCGACCTTGACGATACCGCGTTCAATACGTCCGGTGGCTACGGTGCCACGACCGGTGATGGAGAACACGTCTTCAACCGACATTTGGAAAGGCTTGTCGATTTCACGCTGGGGCTCGGCGATGTCATTGTCGATGGCCTCCATCAGCTTGCCGATGGCTTCGATACCTTCCGGCTTGCCTTCGAGGGCGGCGGTGGCACTGCCACGGACGATGGTGATGTTGTCGCCATCATACTGGTACTTGGAGAGGAGGTCGCGGATTTCCATTTCGACCAGCTCGAGAAGTTCTTCGTCGTCCAGAAGGTCGACCTTGTTCAGCCAAACCACGATATTGGGAACATTGACCTGACGGGCAAGGAGGATGTGCTCGCGGGTCTGCGGCATGGGGCCGTCAGCAGCGGAAACAACCAGGATCGCGCCGTCCATCTGCGCCGCACCAGTGATCATGTTTTTGACGAAGTCAGCGTGTCCGGGACAGTCGACGTGTGCGTAGTGGCGATTCGGGGTCTCATACTCCACGTGAGCCACCGCGATCGTCACGGTCTTGGTTTCGTCACGAACGGTACCGCCCTTGGCGATTTCAGCATAGGGCTTGAAAGTGGCCAGACCTTTATCGGCCTGCACTTTCAAAATCGATGCGGTCGTGGTGGTTTTACCGTGGTCAATGTGACCGATGGTTCCCACATTGACGTGGGGTTTAGTGCGTTGGAAGGTTTCTTTAGCCATTGAATGTTAATTCGGAATGTTGTGTTTGTACGTGTGTTTTCAGAAAGTGGAGCCCCAGAGCGGATTTGAACCGCCGACCTCGTCCTTACCAAGGACGCGCTCTGCCAACTGAGCTACCGGGGCGTGCACTTCCCCTAGTCGTGAAACCAGACGAAAACACGGAAAGGGTAGGAAACTGGTAAGCTGAGGGTGCGCCGTCAATACTTTTCAAGGCGAAAAAACTTCTTTTTGCAAAATAAATTCCAATTTCGCTCCGGTTTTCCCTGATTACCCCCTGGTGGATGGGGTTTCCAGCCAGAAAAAAGGGGCTCGCACTATCATTTTAAAGGTTCGAGGGCTTTCAGGAGTTCATAGAGGGGGCTGTCAGTGCCGACGACCAAAGTCGTGTTCCCGGACAATATTTTCTCGTAGGCTTCCAGGCTGCGGAGCAAACGATAGAATTCCGGGTCCCTGTTGAAGGCCTCCGCATAGATCGCGGTGGATTCCGCCTCCGCCTGGCCCCGTATCCGTTGGGCCCGTTCAATGGCACTGCTCTGGATAATAGACAGTTCACGCTCCATTTCCCCCAAGCGCTGTTCGGCCCGTTCACGGCCGCTGGACCGGAAACCGGCAGCGATTTTCTGCAGTTCGGCATTCATCTGCGCATAGACATTGGCCTCGATCTCCCGAATATAGCCGAGCTGAATAATCAAGACATCTTCCAGATGGATCCCGAGCCCGACCTGTTCGATCCGGCGGCGAGCCTCCCTTAGAATCCCCTGCAGGACAATCGGACGGCCGGCTTCGTATGCCCCGTCCGGACCCACACGCAGACGCGGCTGAGCCGAACCAAGCGTGGCCAGTTCATCCGCATCAAATTCCGCCGTCTCATTATCGAGTTGGATTGTAATTTCGGCATGGGTGTCATCGAGAATACGGTTGGAACTGCGTACCACCTGATAGAGGTCCACCTTCGCAATCTCATCCTTCACGGCCCCTTCGATGATCCCGTTAAGCCGGGCATCGGCCTGATTGACGGACCGGATCGTTTCCCGGAAAAGACGGGCATCATCAATACGCCAGCGGGCGGTGACATCGAGATTGATCGTCCGCCGATCGCGGGTAATGGTGGTGGTCTGGCTCCCATCCCAGCGCAGAAGTCGCTTGTCGTAGCGTTCCACTTTCTGCCAAGGCAGTTTAAAATGCAGGCCTGCCTCTGTGACGGTGTCTCCGATGACCTCACCGAACTCGGTGATTACGGCCTGTTCCCATTCTTTCAGGGTGTACAGGGAGGTGGATCCCACCGCTGCAACGACAAAAACAAGTACAGTGAAGAACATCAGCGGCAGTCCGGCACTTCCCCGGTCAACCACAGTATCGATTAATTGCTTTTTTCGTAAAATCATTGTGCACCTCCTTCCTTGAGGTTGAGCAATGGCAGCAAGCCAGGCATTTGCTCATCCACCACTATCACTTCTTTTAATTTTGGAATCTGACGCTCCATGCTCTCCAGATAGAGGCGTTGGCGCGTCACTTCCGGCGAGGATTCGTAAGCCTTCAGCATACTCTCGAAGCGGTCGGCTTCGCCGCGGGCGGTACGCACGCGGCGCTCCTGAAAGCCCTCGGCCTCCAAAACCCAGCGTTCGGCCTGACCGCGGGCCTGCGGGACTTTTTCCTGGTATTCCCGCGATGCCTCCTCAAGAAAACGGACGGCATCCTGCTCTGCCTTGTTCAGGTCATTGAATGCCGCTTGGACGGGTTGTGGAGGGCTGACAAAAATCAGATTCACCTCGTTGATCCGGATCCCCATGCCAAAACGATCGCTATAATCCTGAATCAATTCGCGGGCCCGCATTTGAATTTCCGCACGGCCTACAGTCAGGATCGGAATACTGGCCCGGTCTCCCATCGCCTCACGCATGACAGACTGCGAGATATCCCTCAGCGTTTCCACCGGATCTTTAACATTGAAGAGAAAAGCCGTCGGGTCTTCCCGTGAGAACTGGACATCGAAGCCAGCCAGGACGATGTTCAGGTCACCGGTCAGCATGGAGGATTCGTCTTCAAACCCCTGTCCACGGGTGCCACTGCGCCCACTCCGGTAGCCAATTTCGAGGACATCCACCAAACGGGTGGGAACCTTGATTACCTGTTCCACCGGATAGGGCATTTTAAAATGAAGGCCCGGCCCCACCGTCTCGATATGACGTCCAAAACGGAATAGGACGCCCTCTTCCTCGGCATCGACTTGATAGACCATAGATGTTCCGAGCAGGGCGACAACCGCCACGATGGGAATCCAGATAAGTTTCAGTATAGGGATTTCGATTTCCTCGTCCCTTGATATTCGTATTCGCATGATTGTTTTGAAATTTAAGGGGGCACCGTGAGGTAGCTTGCCGCAATGAGCAACCTAAACATGCAGAATAGCTATATAGCAACGCAGTCCGCGTTCTTGCTCGCGAACGCGGCTACCATATCCAAATGATATACCGGATCCCCGCCCCCTCACATTCCGGAATAGGCGATGACCTCGAGGATGGCTTCCTGAATTTGGTTGATTGCACGGGCCAGGGCCTGGCCGATGAAATCCATGCGGGAAAGTTGGTCGATTCGGGGTCCGACTTTCTCCAGCTCTTCCTCAGTAAAGACCGCCGAGGACAAATCGCAGGCTTTCATGAGACAAATCAGTGCAACATCACGGGGGTCTGGAATCGCTTCCGGGTCCATGACAACGGTCCGGATACGGCTTTTCACTTCCTCTTCCTCCTCGTTATTGATCACCGGATAGCGGCGTTCCTTCAGGACCCAAAGGAAACGGTGTTCCTCCTGCGCCAAAACGCCCTTGCGGATCAAGTCGGCAAAGAGATGACGGCGCCACTGGTCGGACTTGGCCGCAACCAGAGAAAGGGCCCTGGTTATGGTGAGCTTGTCCTCATCCAGCAAAGCAAGTACCTGATCGAGGATGACATCACCGGTGGATTCGCGACTGACCACCATGAAGTTTTTCTGATCGGTATCGACCCGGTTGGCAAAGGCCAGCTCCATCAAGAGCCCACCGGAAAGGGCGAGATCAAGGGCACGTTCAGGCAAAGGCAGCAGCTTGCCGGTTTTATCGTCAAGCGCGAGCAGCAGGATTTCCTCAGAAAAGCGGAGAGACATAATACTCCGGTTATCCGTCTTAAACGAACAAGAGGCAAGATTGTTGTTTGCGGGTTGAAATATTCTTCTTAGTTATCAATCTGTACCGCATGTCAAACATCCCGATGCAAGGATTAGGAACCAAAGCCGTTCACGCCGGGCAGCAGCCCGATCCCGCCACCGGAAGCCGGGCGGTCCCCATCCACCAGACCACCAGTTTTGTTTTCCGCGACACCGAACACGCGGCCAATCTTTTCGGCCTAAAGGAACTGGGGCACATCTACACCCGCCTTAACAATCCGACCAACGATGTGGTCGAAAGCCGCATGGCTGCCCTCGAAGGGGGTGTCGCCGCACTCGCCCACTCCAGTGGCCAGGCCGCGATCACCAATGCCCTCCTCAATATCATGAATCCGGGGGACCACATCGTCTCGGTTTCCCAGCTCTACGGTGGCACCTACACACTGTTCCACTACACCCTGCCGAAGATGGGCATGCAGGTATCTTTTGTGGATGGCAATGACCCGGAAAATTTCCGGCAGGCCATTCAACCCAACACCAAAGCACTCTATGGCGAAGCCATGGGCAACCCCAGCCTGAACATGTTCCCGATTGAGGAGGTTGCCCAAATCGCCAATGAGCACGGGCTCCCGCTGATTCTGGATAACACCATCCTCTCTCCCGTACTCTGCCGCCCGATTGAATGGGGAGCTCATGTGGTCATCCACTCCATGACGAAATTCTGCGGGGGACACGGTACCTCCATAGGAGGCATGGTAATCGACGGTGGCAACATGGATTGGGGCAATGGAAAATTCCCCGGCTTCACCGAACCCGACCCCAGCTATCATGGTTTGGTTTACTGGGATGCCTTCAAGAGTTTCCCCCCCGCCGGAGGTGCCAATATCGCCTACATTCTGAAAATGCGCCTGCAGTACATGCGCGACACCGGCAACTGCCAGTCTCCTTTCAATTCATGGGTACACCTTCTCGGGCTTGAAACCCTGCACCTGCGGATGGAACGCCACTGCTCCAATACGATGAAGGTGGCCGAATTCCTTGAGGCCCACGACAAGGTACAATGGGTCAACTACCCCGGCCTGAAAAGTCACCCAAGCCACGATCTCGCCCGCAAATACACCGGCAACGGCTTTGGTGCCTTGCTCGGTTTCGGAGTCAAGGGCGGTCTGGAGGGCGGCCGGAAATTCATTGAAAGCCTCCAGCTCTTCAGCCACCTCGCGAACATCGGAGACACCAAGAGCCTCGCCATTCACCCGGCCAGCACCACCCACAGCCAGCTCACTCCCGAAGAACAGAAGGCCAGCGGCGTCTCGGATGACTATGTCCGCCTCTCCGTTGGCATTGAGGACTGCGAGGATATTCTGGCCGATCTGGAACAGGCGCTGAACAAACTTTAAATCCCCCACCCCCCTATTATGAGCCTCCGACAAACATGCACCCTCCTGCTCCTCACCCTCGTCGCTCTGGCGGTCGGCGGCTGCGTCTCCCAGACCCAGGTGGATTACGGCTACGGCATGGAATTCACTGAAAAGGCCTCTTCTCAATAGGGTAGAAGCCTATTTTTCGTAAGCACTCAATTTGGACATCTGGCTTTTGGGGTCCATTTCTGTTAATCTGCTT
>CAZCJJ010000091.1:0-9090 GCA_964499045.1 uncultured Opitutales bacterium
GTTCCGGTGTTGAGAATCGTTCCAAAGGCCATTAAGGGCTGGTCCGTCTGACTGTAACCGCTTCTCAGCCAGACCTGAGGCATCCAGGCGGAGTCGGCCTCGGCGATCAAGCTGCGGGCGCCTTCCAGACGTTCCAGTGCCATAGCGGCGTCCGGATTGTTCGCGCGGGTTTCCTCCATGGCGGCAGCGAGCGTCCAGGCCCGCGATTCGGTGTCTGTGGCATCCGCTGCCGCCAGCAAGGAAACCGCCATGGCAGAGAGAATCACGGTTAGTCTGATGCGCTGTTTCATCTTAAAGGAGGAGTTAGATTAATGATGAGAGGCAAAGAGAAATGGGGCGGGACTGAGCTCAATTATGAAAGGAGCACGGGCGTCTCGCCCGTGATTTTCAAGCAACGCAGGCAGGATGCCCGCGCTCCTTTTGTTCTTACTTTTCCTTGTTCTTGCGTTCCAGAATGCCGCAGCAGGTTTCACCCTCCTTGAACCAGCCCAGTTTACGCCCGATGAGGGTCGGAGGACAAAAGCCGGTGAAGGCGGATTGTATTAAGTTGGCCCCGACAAAGGCGGCCAGCAGCAACCACCAAAGGGAGAGCGTGATGCCAAGAATAAGACTCAGCAGCACCATGCTGCCGGCCAGAATGCGGATGAAGTTTTCACTTTTCATAGTTTGATTGGATTCGGTTAAAAATAAGTTGCATTTCAGGGGAATGATGCGATGTTGTCGCAATTCATTACTTTAAAAGCATAAAACTATATGAGTAAGCAATCATATAAAAATGGAAAGTCAACCTCTTTCGGATCAAAAAAAATGCCTGATTTTTTAGGGGGTGACGGCATCTTTGTGGAGATGGTGGCGGAGCGTTTCCGGGTTTTGGGGGAACCGATGCGTTTGCGTATGCTAAAGGTTTTGATGGAAGGGGAGAAGACGGTGGGGGAGTTGGTGGAAGCGACGGGCGCAACGCAGGCCAATACCTCGCGGCATTTGCAGACGCTTGCCCGGGTGGGTATTTTGTCGCGGCGCAAGGAAGGTTTGTGTGTCTATTACCGCATTGTTGATGAAACGATCCCGGAGCTGTGCCGCCTGGTCTGCACGGGTATTCAGGATTGGAACCAGGATCGCGCCCGCGCCTCGGGAGGGTAGGCTGTTGGAGTAGTGGTGGATAGATTTTTTCTCTCGCAAAGAGCACGACTCCCCTCATTCATTCTCCATCCGTGATCCCAGTCCCCTTAACACAGCAGGGGAGACAATACTTTGGTTTTGACGTGGCGGGGTCCTTGACCGAGCATCTGCGGGAAACAGGTGCCTTTCAACGGTACCGTTTCTGTTATCAGGATTGTCAAACAACCGACCAGCAATGAGTGCGAAAAAGCAAGCAACAGTGAAAGGGAAGCCCCGGGTGGGCTTGATCATGGGCAGCCAATCGGACTGGGAAACCCTGTCCCATGCCGCCGGCATCCTGGAGGATATGGGGGTGTCTTTTGAAAAGGAGATTGTCAGTGCTCACCGGACACCGGCGAAGCTGTTTGAATATGCGCAGTCGGCGGAGAAACGTGGCTTGTCGGTTATTATTGCGGGTGCGGGCGGAGCGGCTCATTTGCCCGGCATGGTGGCGTCTCTCACGACGCTGCCGGTGCTGGGGATCCCGGTGCAGAGCAAGAGCCTGAGCGGGATGGATTCGCTCCTGTCGATTGTTCAGATGCCTGCCGGTATTCCGGTTCCGACCCTGGCCATAGGCCGGGCGGGTGCGGTTAATGCGGCCCTGAGTGCCGTCGCGATCCTGGCCTTGAGCGACGCAAAACTGCGGACGCGGTTAAAGGCTTTCCGTCGCAAGCAGACCGATACGGTGCTGAACACCCAATTGCCCTGAGGAATGGCTGCGGCGCTGAAACAGTTTTTACCCGGTGCAATGATTGGAATGCTGGGTGGCGGCCAGTTGGGCCGGATGAGCATTCTGGCCGGACGGCACATGGGCTATCGTTTTCATGTTTACGAGCCTTCGCCTACCTGTGCGGCGGCTGCCTTGGCGGATCGCCACTGGGCCTCCCCCTGGGCGGATGAGTCGGCCCTGGAGTCTTTCGCCCGGTCGGTGGATGTGATAACATTGGAGTTTGAAAATATTCCGGCCTGGGTGGTCAGTCATTTGGAAAAATGGGCTCCGGTTTTTCCGGCCCACCGGGTCCTGCATATTTGCCAGAACCGGCGGCGGGAAAAGGAGTTTTTGCGGAGCCAGGGTTTTCCCTGTGCGGATTTCCGGGTGGTGACCTCGGCGGCGGAGTTGAAGGAGGCAGTTGCGGCCATCGGGGTTCCTTGCGTGCTTAAAACGGCGGATTTTGGTTATGACGGTAAGGGACAACTGAAACTGGAGCAGGCGGATCAGGACTGGGAAAAGCTGTGGGGTCAACTGGGCTATCCGGCGGGAGTTCTGGAGGCCTGGGTGCCCTTTCAGGCGGAGTGCTCTGTTATTGTGGCCCGCAACGGCCGGGAGTCGAAAGTTTTCCCGGCGGCGGTGAACTGTCACCGTCACCATATCCTGCACACATCCTCGGTTCCGGCAGACCTGCCGGAGGGTGTTGTTGGGGAGGCGGAGCAACTGGCGCTGGCACTGGCGGAATCGCTGGAGGTCGTCGGCCTGCTGGCTGTCGAGTGCTTTGTCACGGCAGAGGGTAACGTATTGATCAATGAGCTGGCACCGCGTCCGCACAACAGTGGGCACTACACCCTTGATGCGTGTCAGGTCAGTCAATTTGAACAGCACATCCGCGCGGTTTGCGGGCTCCCTCTGGGGAACCCAAGGCTGAATCGTCCGGTGGTGATGGTGAATTTACTGGGTGACCAGTGGAAGGAAGGGAACGCCCCCGACTGGAGCCGCCTGCTGGCAGATCCCGATGTGACCCTGCATCTTTACGACAAAGGAGAACCCCGGCCCGGGCGCAAGATGGGTCATTTCTGTGTACTGGCTGATACCCTTGCCGAGGCCGGGAAAAAAGCCTCGAACTACTTTGAACGGCTCCAGTAGCCGGTAGCCGCGCTTGTCAAAGCGTGGTCCAACGACCCATTCCCACCACGAACCACCTTCATACGAAGGCAGCTACCAATCCACTGACACGTAGCTGAGCTCGCCGCCCAGAGTTTATCGAAAGGTTAGCGTGGCCGGGTCCGCGCCTTGCTCGCGCAGTGTCTTTAAGGTGAGTCCGGGGTGACGTTTGGCCAGACGCCGTCCTTTTTCATCGCGAACCAGAGGGCAATGGTAAAAGGCGGGCGCGGCGGCTCCCAGTGCTTCGTACAGTAGAATCTGGCGGGCGGTTGATTTCAGGAGATCGGCTCCCCGGACCACTTCTGTGATCCGCATGGCGATGTCATCCACGACCACGGCCAGTTCGTAGGAGGGGACCCCATCGCGGCGCCAGATCAGGAAGTCGCCGAAATCGACTCCGGCAGTATATTGCTGCGGACCGTAGTGGCCGTCATTAAAGGAGAGGCAGCGTCCGTCGGGGACCCGGAAACGCCAGTTCACGGATCCCGGATCACAGTAGTTTTTTTCCGTTCCCCTTGGCGGTCGCCATTCGGTGGGGTAAAGGGGCTCCCGGTCTTCGTCTTCCCCGTGCGGGGCGGTGACGGTCTCCTGCAAATCCTTTCGGGATTTGCGGCAGGGGTATATCCAGCCACCGTCTTTCAGGCGTTTCCAAGCCTCCCGATAGCGGGGCAGGCGTTCGCTCTGGGTGTACGGAGCAAAAGGACCCCCGCAGTCCGGACCCTCATCCCAGTCAATCCCGAGCCAGTGCAGGTCGTCGCGGATGGGCTCAATAAATTCTGGTTTGCAGCGCTGGGGGTCGAGGTTCTCAATTCTAAAAATCATACAACCCCGTGCGGCCCGGCAGCGTTCGTGGGCGGTTTTAAAGGTTGAGGCATGCCCCAGGTGCAGGAGTCCGGTTGGGGTGGGGGCGATCCGGCCACGGTATTCGCTTGAAACCATATTCCAAGTAAAAGGCTTGTTCATCGGGTTGCTTCAAGCTAATAGGTTACCGCTTTAGATTATGACATTCAAAGATCTCGGACTACTTCCGGAAATTGCACAGGCGGTCGCGGAGAAGGGTTATGAAAACCCGACCCCGATTCAGGCACAGGCAATTCCCGTTATTTTAAGCAGGAAAGACCTTATCGGGTCTGCACAGACAGGAACCGGAAAGACGGCCGCTTTTGCCTTACCCCTTCTGTCCATTCTGGCCCGTCATGAGCCTGTGGGACCACGGGTCCTGATCATGGAGCCCACCCGAGAACTGGCCGGACAGGTGGAGGAAAACCTGCTGACCTACGGTAAACATTTGGATCTGAGGACGGTTCTGATTCACGGCGGGGTCAAATACGGCGGCCAATTGCAGCAGCTGGCCGATGAGCCGGATATCGTTGTGGCGACTCCCGGGCGGCTGATCGACCATGTGCAGCAGGGAAACCTTTCCCTGAAAAATATTTCCCTGCTGGTTCTCGATGAAGTGGACCGGATGCTGGATATGGGCTTTATAGACGACGTCCGCCGGATCGTCCGTTGGTGTCCGGAGGAACGGCAGACCCTGCTGTTTTCCGCCACGGTGCCGGATGCCATCCGTAACCTCTCCGAGTGGGCATTGAAGTCGCCCGAGCAAATTGATGTGGGAGGCAGGCGCTCACCGGCAGAGACGGTGGACCATGCGATTTACCCGGTGGATGGAATCCAGAAGTATGACCTGTTGCTGGCCTTGCTGAAGAAAATGGATTTTGCCAGTGTGCTGATTTTCACCCGGACCAAGGTGGATGCCGACAAAATCACCCGCTGGCTGATCGACCACGATCATTCGGTGGCGGTCATGCATGCCGACCGGAGTCAGTCCGAGCGAAAGGAGGCACTCGATGGTTTCAAGAAGGGCCAGTACGAGATCCTCGTGGCAACGGATATCGCCTCACGCGGACTGGATGTCAGCGGAATCACCCATGTTATCAATTACAATGTTCCCCAGCATGCGGAGGACTATGTCCATCGTATCGGACGGACCGGCCGGGCCTCCAAAGAGGGCGAGGCTTACACCCTTTATTCTTCCGATGAAACCGCCCATTTGGCGGAAATTGAAAAGTATATAGGCCAGAAGATCCCCCGCCGGAAGTTGGAAGCATTTGCTTATCGCACGGAGCCTTTGTTGGAAACGAGTGCGGCTCCGGTGCGCAAAAAAAGAAACCGCGGGTTCAATCCTTTGGACGGCAAAGCCTTCCGTCGTCGTTAACCCGGGGTTAACGGCAGGACAATTGCCCCATCTGGGTCAGCTGACACCGAGGATGATCAATCCCGGTTGGTGGGGGCCCTTGCCGATACGTTTGATTTGATGCAGGCCCGGCGGCAGCGGAGGGGTGTAGTTACCGGGTGCTTCGAGGATCAGGCGGGCGTTTTCGGTTGGATTGAGCCAGGGGCCGATATGGGCGAGGAGGGCATCGCCCTGACTTTCCCAGAGCGGGTAGGGCGGGTCGGCAAAAATCAAGTCGAAGCGGACTTCCGGCTGCCAGCGGAAGACATCACGTTCTGCTATTTCGGTGCTGCGTGGGGCGGCTTGACGGGCGAGGGATTTTTCGACGGCGGCGAGATTGTTTTGCAGGTAGCGGAGGGTGGCGGAATGTTTCTCGACAAAGGTGACCTTGAGGGCACCGCGGCTGAGGGCTTCGAGACCGTAGGCGCCGGTTCCGGCAAACAGATCGAGAGTGTTGGTGTCCGGGTCGAGCGGTCCGAGGGAGGAAAACAAGGCCTCGCGCAGGTAATCGGTGGCCGGGCGGGTGGCTTCTCCCTTGGGGGCCTTTAATGGAATGCCTCTTGCTAATCCTCCGGTTATTCGCATGTTCGGATCAACCAATCACAGCTCCGCCCTCTCTGCAAAAAAATATCGTCATCGAATGATTTTTGGTCATGGTGACCCGTTCTGCTTAACTTTGTGAATTTCTTGAAACGACATTGGCTCTTATGGGGTATGCTTTGCCCGACTGCGGTTGCGGCCGTGGGGGATACGGACTGGACGCCTTTCTGGAAGGAGTCGGAAGTTCCCGGGCAGCGGCATTGGCAGGCGATGGGGCCTCTGTTTGAGCAGCGCTGGTATTGGGATGCGGAGGCGACGGATCAGCCGGAGGAAGCGGGCTACACCCGCACAATGGGCACATTCCGGCCTTTTTTCCTGAAACAGGAAAACCGCGAAGAAGGCACGGAAGCCTTTTATCTGCTGCCCCCCCTGTTCAAGTATCACAACAATCCCTTTGATGAAAGCTGGGCGATTTTTGATCTAATCCAGTGGCGCAATATTCATATGGCCAGCGGCGGGGACCGGGAGCGGTTCATGATTTTCCCCTTTGTTTTTTATTATAAACAACCCGGTGATCCGCCGGAGAGGACTGGTGGCCTGTTTCCGGTGGGGGGGACAATGCTGAATTTATTCGGTTACGATCGTTTGTCGTGGGGCTTGTTTCCGCTGGCCGTAGAGACGCAGAAAGGCAGCACTATCCGTTATGGGTTTCCCTGGCCGGTGGTGCAGTGGCAGGAAGGCCCCGGGGCGGGCGGGCGAGCCTTGTGGCCCCTGGTCGGGCATTTCTGGAAGGAAGAGGATTACGATAATCAGTTTTTACTGTGGCCGCTGATCTACCGCAAGGTAAGTGATCTGCGGGCGGAGGAGCCGACGGTGGCCCGCGGCTTTCTGCCCTTTTATGCGCTGCAGCATGGCCCCGGGTTGGAGGATGTAACTATCGGCTGGCCCTTTTTCGGGTGGCGGAGAGAGGCTGAAGGAAACTACCGGGAAAACCGTTATTTCTGGCCCCTGTTCGTGCAGGCGGAAGGGGATCGTGTTTACACCAACCGTTGGGCTCCCTTTTACACCCACTCGGTGGTGGGCGCTTCAGACAAGACCTGGATAATGTGGCCCGCTTACCGCGACCGTACGCTCTATGAACATGAACTGGCGATCCGGCGCATCCAGTTCTTTTATTTCCTGTACTGGAGGGAAACTCAGGTCAGCCGCGCCAACCCGGATTTGCCAGCGGCGGAAATGGTCCACCTGTGGCCACTCCTCTCATACTACAATAATGGGGCGGGCCTGCGTCAGTCCCAGCTGTTCAGCCCCTTTGAAGTCTTTTTCCCCCACCGCGAATCCTTCCGACTGCTTTATAGCCCCCTGTTTGCACTGTTTCGCAAACAGGAGGATTTGAATACCGGGGTGACGGAGCAGAGTGCCTTCTGGGGGCTCTTTCGTGAAACGCGGACGGAGGAGACTTTGGAGTTTGAAGTTGGACCACTATTCAAACATGAAACCGGGCCTGACCGGGCGCGCTTTTCGCTGCTGCGGGGGTTGCTTGGTTTTGAGCGGGACGGTGACGAAAAAAAATACGAGATATTCTGGCTTCGTTTTTAAAAGTGAACATGCTATGCACAAATGACTTCCGCAAGATGCGGACCGGGCTTTCAAGCCGCCATACGCCGGATCACCGGACTGCTGATGCTGCCTTATGACAACGTTTCTTTCGATATTGGAAGGTTTGGGAAATTGCCTGATTCTGTTGATGCGTGCGGTGCGCTATCTCTTGACGCTTCCCCGCCAGTGGGGCCGGCTCTTTGATTACTGTTATCAAATCGGCTACCAGACCTTTCCGATTGTCGCGGTCCTGAGTTTCTTTCTCGGTGGCGTGCTGGCCTTGCAGACCGGGTACAGTCTGGGTGAAATTGCCGGCGCGCAAAGCCTGCTGGGCCGGATCGTCGGCTTGTCGGTTGCGCGGGAGTTGGCTCCGCTGATCACGGCCTTCCTCCTGGCAGGCCGGGTGGGGTCGTCGATTACGGCGGAGATCGCTTCGATGAAAGTATATCAGGAGGTGGATGCGCTCAAGACGATGAACATTCCACCGGAGCGTATTTTGGTCATGCCGCGCCTGGTGGCGATTTTCCTGATGATGCCGGTGTTGACGATTATCGCGGTGTTGATCGGCTGGTATGGCGGCATGCTGGTGGCGGCGAACGTGGCCTTTATCAATCTGGACCCGACGCTGTACTGGACTGACCTGAAGGAAGTCACACGTTTCAAGGATGTTTTTAACGGTTTGCTGAAGGCTCAGGTTTTTGGACTGGTGGTTGTCCTGATCAGTTGCAACCAGGGCCTGATGACCAAGGGGGGACCCCGTGAAATCGGGCATTCTGTCACCAAGGCGGTGGTGGCTTCGATGTTCATGGTGCTGCTGCTCGATTTCATTCTGACCAAGATTTTGATGTGACTATGGCGACAATAACAACAGAGCGGGAAGCGGTTTCCATTGAGGTCAAGGACCTGTCCAAGCGTTATGGCGAGCAGGTGGTCCTCGATGGGGTGTCTTTTGACGTCGAGCCCGGTGAGATCTTTGTCATCATGGGTCCCAGTGGCGCGGGCAAGAGTGTTTTGCTGCGGAACATTGTGGGTCTGGAGTTACCGGACCAGGGAAGTATTCATTTGAACGGTTTGGATGCGAGCCAGCCGGAAACTCACCGTAAAATCAGTTCGGCGCTGGTCTTTCAGGCAGGGGCACTTTTCAATTCGCTGTCGGTCTTCGACAATCTTGCCTTTTATCCGAGGGAGCACCGTCTCTATGACAAGAAGACCCTACGCGAAAAGGTGGAGCGGACTCTGGAGATTTTGAATATTGCGGATGCGGCCCGCAAGCAGCCGTCGGAATTGTCGGGCGGTATGCGCAAGCGGGTGGCGATTGCGCGGGCCTTGGTGATGGAGCCGCAGTTGTTGCTTTATGACGAGCCGACCAGTGAGTTGGATCCGGTAACGGCCGCCAATATCACCGAGATCATCGGGACTTTGCGTGAAGAATACAACGTGACCAGCGTCGTGGTTTCCCATGACCGTGACCTGGCCCTTTCCGTGGCGCAGCGGGTTGCCCTGCTGAATGAAGGCAAAATCATCGCGATGGATTCGCCGGACCAACTGAAACAGTCGGACGACCAGCGCGTGCAGGAATTTCTCAATCCAAAGATTGATATCGAGAAGCCCCGTTTTCGGAATGAACGGATATGAAGTTTAAGCACTAACCTATGACAACTATACGTTTAATATCCAAATC
>CAZCJJ010000091.1:9190-14192 GCA_964499045.1 uncultured Opitutales bacterium
AAACACCTAAATACTTACTTATGAACAACACATCTCAATCCATTCGTGTGGCTCTCTTTTTTATTGTCGGTGTGGCAATGATCTGGATTGCTTGGACCACGCTAACGGACTCCCGTCTTGGCAGTGGTGACGGCTACCGTCTGCGGGCGGACTTTGTGAATCTCCAGCAGTTGCAGGTCGGCAACGAAGTGCGGATGGCCGGGGTACGCATCGGTAATGTGGTGGCGACGGACCTCGAAGGTACCCGTGCGGTGGCCACTTTGTTTGTGGAAAGCAAATACGGGATACCGGCGGACTCGGAAGCGACGATCCTGACGGCAGGTCTTTTGGGGACCAACTACATTGCGATTCGGGCAGGGGAGTCCCCGGAAATGCTTGGTAATGGCGATGGAATCAACTCATTTGTTACTCCCGGTTTGAATGAAGTGATTGCCGATGTCGGGCGGCTTGGTGAGAAACTGGACGGGGTGTTTGATAAGGTGGATGATGCGCTGGAGATTCTGGCTGGCGGCGAAGGGCCGGGTGAGCTTTTCAACAACATCAATGAGCTGATTACCGCGAACCGGGAACGGATTGAGGTGACACTGACCAATTTTCAGCAAATCAGTACGCAAATCGCGGAAGGCAAGGGGACTCTCGGGCGCTTGATCAGTGATGATGCTGCCTATGAGCAGTTACTGGCGGCGGCAACGGATATTCAGGAGGCGGCGGACGGTGTCAGCAGCTTCATGCAGGATGGCCGGGGAATCATGGATGAGATTAAATCCGGAAAGGGCATCATTGGAGCTCTGCTTTATGATGAAGAGGCTGCGGATAATCTCAGGCGCAGTATCGCCAATGTGGAAAGTTTTACCGAAAAACTGAATGATCCGAACAACTCGCTGGGACGTCTTTTGGCGGACGATGGTCTGTATATTCAGGTCCAGGGGACGCTGACCAAGGTTGAAAGCGCGGTCGGGCGTCTGGATGACAGCGGCCCGATCACGGCGGTGGGTGTTCTCGCCACAGCTCTTTTCTAGCAAAAGGAGCGCGGGCACAGCAACCGCAGAAGCCTCGGCGAAGGTGGTTCTTGCCCGCATACGAATACCTTCACGGGTGGGACGCCCGTGCTCCTCTCGACTCACAAAGAAGCATTTCACAAGCAAAGAACGAACGTATGGGATCTGGAAACGATTTGTGGTCTACTCATGAACTTCAGGATGGGGAGGGGCTTCGGTGGCATGGGGGACCTTTGTCCCTTTACATCCAAAGAGATGGCAATGACTGGATTGTGGCAACGGAGTACAACCGCCTGGACATGGACCAGTCGGCCCGGGTGGAGCCGATCGACTCGATTCCGTTTAAACTTTCCCCCTCGCGCTGGGCCTTTGGGGTCGAGCGTCCGGTGATTCGTTTCTGTCCCTGCCCGCCCTCCCGTCCGGTGTTGGTCCGGACCCGGACTCCGCTGAACATCCCTGCCGGAGTGGATTTGCGTTTCTATGTTTCCACCCCCGTTTCAGTGCGGATGGAGGTGGCTCCCTCCCGGGATGCTGCGGATGGCGATTGGCTGAAGATCGATCCGATTGCGACGGTCGTGATGTCCGACACTTGGTATGGGGATCAGATTGCCGGTGAATTCTGTTATTCGCTCAAAACACGTGCCCGGCGGGATATCGAGGAGTTGGAGCCCAAACCCTACCGTGTGGTTTCTCCTTTGTTATTACGTAACATGAGCGGCGGCTCCATCGTATGTGACAAGCTTTGCCTGCGTCTGGCCCATGTGGATTTTTACCGTGACGGGGATGCTATCTGGTCGAGCGAGATCGATGTAAAACATTTGGGCAAAGACAAGAAAGACATCATCACCTATGCCTCGGTCCCGCCGAAGCATCTGGAATCTCCGGTCAAAGTTGCTGCGGGTAAGCCTCAGGCTCAGGAAACCTTCACCCAGCGTGCCCTCAGCTTCACCCGTTAACCTTTTTAGCCATGCAAAGCATCTTCCGTTATTGTGTCGTTTTATTCCTGTTCTTTGCGTCTGCATCCGGACTTTCGGCTGAGTTGGAAGGAACCACCGTGGTGGTGGAGCAGGGGGGGAGTACCCTCGACTGGATTGATGGCATCCGGGCGCTGGTTGTTCTCCTGATCGGAATTACCATTGTTATTGCCTGCTCCCGCCTGGCGCGCAAGTGGGTGACGAAGCGGCATACGGTGCAAGGCGGGTTCATTGCCGGAAAAATCATCAACTACGTTGGTGTTATTTTTGTTCTCATGACGGTGTTGTTGCAGTTGGGATTCAACCTGACTGCGGTTCTCGGTGCCGCCGGGGTGGCCACGGTGGCGATCAGTTTTGCCGCCCAGACCAGTCTGTCCAATCTGATCTCCGGTCTGTTTATTCTCTGGGAGCAACCTTTCAAGGTGGGGGATATGATTCTGGTCAACAACACCCGTGGGGCCGTGCTTTCCATCGACCTGCTTTCGGTCAAGTTGCGGACGCTGGACAATCTCTTCATCCGGGTTCCGAATACCTCGATCATTCAGTCGCAGGTCACGACCATTACCCGTTTCCCAATCCGCCGGATGGATCTCAACCTTGGGGTGGCCTACAAGGAGGATGTGGAGCATGTGATGGCGGTGCTCAAGGATGTGGCGGACAAGAATCCCTACTGCCTGGATGAGCCCTCGCCTGTGGTTATTTTCAACAATTTCGGGGATTCGGCTCTGGAATTCTTCATGGGCATGTGGTTTGAGCGGAGCAACTTCCTCAATCTGAAAAACTCGATCATGGCGGACATCAAGAAGCGGTTTGACGAAGAAGGGATTGAAATCCCCTTCCCCCACCGCTCGCTTTACACCGGTTCGGTCACGGACCCGTTCCCGATCCGGATTGTCAACGGGGAGACCCTGGAGAAGGAGGCGGAAATATCGCTTCCGGTGAAGGGGGATAACGATTCGAAGGCGGGCGGGGAGAAGGCAACCGGATCCTGATGCGGGGGCGTTTGCGTTATTTTCCAAAAACATCTTGCCAATGTTTCCAATGCTAATCCTATTAGGGTTATGACGCTTGCGGATTATTTGCCTGTTTTGATTCAGGTTATATTGGCTGTGGGGATTGGGATTGCCATCCTGGTTGCCAGTCATGTCTTTGGGCAACGGGCGAAAGGCAATTATATCAAGAATGCCGCCTATGAATGCGGACTTCGGGCCGAGGGTAAGGTACACCCGCGTTTCAGTGTGAAATTCTACATTGTGGCGATGCTCTTCATCCTTTTTGATATTGAGGTTGTTTTCCTCATCCCCTGGGTGCTGGTGTTCCGGGAATTTTTGTCTGTGGGCCTCCCGATTCTGTTGCCTGGTCTTTTCTTTATTTTCATTCTCACCCTTGGCCTGGTCTATGAAATCAAGAAAGGAGGACTTGAGTGGGAGCGTTAAACTCCACCCCCATCCGTCCATTCTCTTTTCTGACTTCAGTCACCGACCCCATTCAATTTGGAAGGGCCGCTCGCCAGATGTGCGCGGTCCTTTTTGCATCCCGTTTCCCCTATCTCCATGCGTCTTGACCGTTACATCTCCAAAAGTCGTATCATCGATCTCGTTAATCGCGATTTCGAGGGTGCCCTGCGCGAATTGCTGGAGGTCTGTACGCTGACGCCAAAGGGGCAGTTTGACAAAGAAGAGCTATTAAAGGAATTGATGGACCGGGAGCGGACCATGACCACTTATCTCGGCAGTGGCATCTCGCTTCCCCATTTGAGAATACCGATCAAACGCCCCTATCTCTTTGCCATCGGACGTTGTCCGGACGGACTGGAGTTTGAGGGGCACAAGGAGTACCAAGAGATCCGTCTGGTCTTTCTGCTGCTGGCATCCGAAAACGAAAAATCCTATCTGAATGTATTGGCTTCGCTGGCCCGGACCTTCCAGGAGGGCTCGGTGATTGAATCCCTGACAGAGGCGGAGGATGTTAATGTCCTGCGGCAGAATGTGGCCAAGGCCTTCGGAGGGTCCGAGAAGCAAAAGCAGGGGAAGGATAACAAATTCAACCGCCTGATCCTGCGCGAAACCGTCAAGGTGGCCAAGGGTGCAAAGTGTTCTGCCATTATGGTCTTTGGGGATACCTTTGCTGGCGGGGTCGATCTCGGCGGAATGTTTGCCGATTTCAAAACATTGCTGGTGACTCAGTCGGCTTCCGAAATTGCCCGTGAACGAAATCAGGTGCATGCCGTTATTCCGGTCCGCTCTTTTTCCAATAACCGTTTTTCGCAACTTCGCAGCGCAGTCCTGATCGGGCTGACGCGTGGGATCATCAAGTACAATGAACGCCTGTGTTGTGTTGGCGGGATCCCCCAGAGCAACCAGTTCGACACCTTGGTGGTGGTGGATGTTGAGCGCGAGTTTCAATCCGTTTTTACCCGCCAAACCGATATGTTGCCCTCCTCGGTCAAACCGGAAGTTCTCGAACGTGTTCTGGGGATTGCCACCGAGTTGGCTGTCGAAGGCCGCGAGGGGCGTCCGGTGGGGTGTCTTTTTGTTCTCGGCGATTACTCCAAGGTGAAGCCTTTCATCAAGCAATTGGTGCTTAACCCCTTTTATGGCTACGAAAAGGAGGAGCGGAATATTCTCAATCCGTTCATGGATGAAACCGTAAAGGAGTATTCCTCGCTGGATGGAGCCTTTATTATTCAGGGAGACGGGACTCTTGAGTCAGCGGGAAGTCTGATTCATGTTCCCGAATTCAATGCCAACCTGCCCAGCGGGCTTGGATCCCGCCATGCGGCGGGTCTGTCGATTTCGATTGGAGCCGACAGTTTGGCGATTGTTGTTTCCGCCAGTACCGGAACCGTCACCCTTTTCCGTCGTGGTCAGATGCTGCCCTTGATTGAACGGGCAATTGGCCGGGAAATTTGAAACCAGATACGCCGCTTAGCCTGGAATATTCACGAAGCTCAGAAGCGATGAAGCGCAAGGCGTGCCCTGAATCCGCGCGGAAGTGCACTCAAGTGCATGACCAAGCGGATTGTAGGGG
>CAZCJJ010000092.1:0-14182 GCA_964499045.1 uncultured Opitutales bacterium
ACTTCCGCAGGAGTCATTACCCTACGATGGGTTTCGTCCGAGGCTATGCTTTTTCCGGGATACCCGCAGGCTCGAAATTTCGGGGTTGAATTTGACGCATGCCGGTTTCTGGACACTTCATCTGTTACGCTGTGAGGATGTTCTGGTGGAGCGTATTCTCATACGCAACCCCTATGATCGGGTTAACACCGACGGTATCGGACCGGACAGTTGCCGCAGGGTTAAGATACGGCAATGTGTCGTGGAGACAGGAGACGACTGCATTGTCATGAAATCCACCTGTAATCAGCCCTGTGAAGATATTGAGATCAGTCATTGCGAGCTGCGTACCTGGCATGGGGCGATTAAAGTGGGGACGGAATCCCTGGCCCCGATCCGGCGGATCATGGTCAGCGATTGTCGCATCCCGGATATGGGGGTACCGAAGGGACCGGCTCTGGCGATCGGTGTTTACATGAAAGACGGAGGTCTTTATGAGGATTTTACATTCCGGCGAATTTATGTCGCGGGGCATGATGAGTTCGCGGTCA
This sequence comes from uncultured Opitutales bacterium, assembly GCA_964499045.1. Lineage (GTDB taxonomy): Bacteria > Verrucomicrobiota > Verrucomicrobiia > Opitutales > CAZCJJ01 > CAZCJJ01. The sequence goes on from CAZCJJ010000092.1 coordinate 531, forward strand.
TGGTGGACAATCGCCCCCGCTGGCCGGACAAGGTTTCCCGAGCGGGAGCCATTCGTCATTTGAATTTCAGCGAACTGAATATTCATGGTGGGGGGCGCATTCTTATCGAAGGTCGCCAGCACGCCCTTATTCAGGATCTCGTTCTGAAAAGCATTCGCTGCTGTTTAAACACGGCGGATATCAGCACCATTAAACCGCGGGGAGCCGCCCGGATGCAGGAGGACCCGGGCTTGCCATTGTACTTGGAAGCCCGGCACCATGTCATTATTGCAAATGCGACGGGGGTGCGGATTGATGGTTTGGAGATAAAAGGATCCTTGGAAGAAACAGCATCGGATCGGGGTATATTGGCGCTGTTTAATGTCAATGAGGCGCAATTGAGCAGAATCGCAGGGGATCATTGCTCAGGCAAGGTATCAGAAATCCTGATGGATGTTATCGATGAAACGGGGAACCGGGGTTATGAGCGATCCTGACTTGAAAAGGGGTAGGCAGGGGGGTAAGTCCTTATCCAGACTGCTACCCATGTCTGACGAAGTCCAAGACGAATCCCCACCTACGCTCAGGCAAATAGCTGAGAAAGCCGGGGTGTCCCTGTCAACTGTATCCTTGGTTCTGAGGGGGCGGCCCCATACCTCGGAAACAATGAATCAACGGGTGCGTGAAGTGGCTGAGCGTATGGGATGGAAGCCGAATCCAATGGTTTCAGCCTGGTTGTCTCATGTCAGACGAGGCCAGCATACCAGTCATTATGCCACACTGGCCTATATGGTTAATTATGAAGGGGGAGTGGACGCTTTGTTAAATGATCCCAAACGATTCATCCTCCGCGCTTACTGGAATGGAGCCCGTACGCGTGCGGCAAGCAGAGGTTATCATCTGGAGGCGTTTGATTACCGGGCCCTGGGAGCAAGGCGTGTTAATTCGATTTTGTACAACCGCAATATTCAGGGGGTGGTTTTGGCTCCTTTGGATCAGGACTTTTCAGGTTTTGAATTAAACTGGGAGGCTTTTGCCTTGGGTACGATCGCCTATTCTCTGTCCGAACCTCAAATACACAGGGCTGCCAATCATCATTTTCATACCGTTACGCTCTGCATGGAAAATCTCTATGCCCGGGGTTATCGTCGTATGGGTCTGGCGATTCCCAGAAGTTCCAATGCCCGGTCGGGAGGCCTTTTTCTTGGAGCCTATCTCGCCACAATCCATGAATGTCAGGGTGTCGAGGCTATAAAACCCTTCATACCCGACCCGCCGTCATTTACCCGCCGTCATTTTGAGATCTGGCTGAAGGAACAGAAGCCGGACGTGGTTATGGCATTGCACACCCTTGTCCCCCAATGGCTGGGAGAGCTTGGCTATTCCCTTCCCGGCGATATTGGTTATGCTCACCTTGATTTACCAACCCGTGAGGAAATGCACCTGCCCTACGCGGGCATTGATCAGCAACCCGAACGTATTGGTGCGGCCGTGATCGATTTGGTAACCGCTCAGATTGATCGTAATGAGAGGGGTATTCCCGATTCACCCAAGATAAGCCTAGTTGAAAGTCGCTGGGTGGATGGCAACAGTATCCGGACTCTGCCCAGAAAGAAAAACAAACAGCCAAACCCCGAAACACCAAAATTCCTAAGCACCGAAATCCCGAAACAACTGTAATTTCCGGGCACTCATGAAATGAAGGCGAGTGGGATGGATTATTGTTTCGTTTCTATTGTATCGTAATTTGGATATCGGTTATCGAAGATCCCTCAGCCTCTGTTTGGCTTGAAGAGGGTGAAGCCTTCTTTGCCAGCTGCTTCGAGAAGACGAAGGTCCGCACAATGAAAAGCAGCAGCCTGTGTGTTCTCTTGGCAGGCACAAAGGGCGGCGGCCAGTTGCAGCGCATCCGCGGAGCGCAGTGGGTGAAGCCACAACAGACGTTCAGCTCTGCGGAGAACAGCCTCCACCGGCATCACCCGGGTCCACTGTTCTTTTAACCTTTGCAAACGGATTTTTGCCTGGTCCAGTTGCTTGTCGGCCAGAATGCCTTCTCGCTCTCGCCTCGCCAGGGCTGAAGTGATTTCAACACTCGAACCCCACCATGTCACCATCTGCTCAATTTTACGTAACTCCGCTTCCCTTTGTTCAGTGTCCGGCTCCCGGATCAGGAGCGGGATGATGGCCGAGCTGTCCCAGTAACTTACCATCCGGACTCCCTTTCCTCTGCCAGAGCACGTGAAAGAGAAGCTTTCTCCCCGACGGATTCAGCGAGGGGCAAATCAAGAATTCGCCGTGGATTCCATGGTTTTTCAGGTGGATTCAAATGAGGATGATCTTCCAGAGACTCAATCCGTTCAACCCGGGCAACCGGTTTTTTCCTATCCATAATGATCAATGTTTCACCCTTGCGGACCCTTGCGATCAGCTCACTCAGGTGGTTCTTCGTGTGGGATATGGTAGAGGAAATCATATATAGCCAACATGGCCATCTCCAGGGGGATGTCAAGGAACGGGAATATTTCCGGGCACTCATGAAATCGGTGTTCCATTCCGGTGTAAACAATGGGTGTCCTGAAATGCCAGAAGTTGAATTCACCACGAAGTGAGAGAATATCTTGTCTTTAACCTAAGTTCCGCAGTTTAACCACGAAGGACTCGAAGAACACGAAGACAAGGTGCTGATAAAAAAGCACTTTAAAAAAGAGTATGCAACAACACGCCTTCATCCGAAAAGTGAAAGTACAGACGTTTTCATTATTTGGTAAGTCCCTCGCTTCGTGCTCTTCGTGGTGAATTCAACTGCTGTTTTCAGGTTTAAGTTGCTTTGAGTTCTTCGTAGTTAAAGGTCCTGGAGCATTTGATCTGAGAATCGGGGCGGAACTTCAACGACCAAACCCCGAAACACCGAAATTCCTAAACACCTAAACAATCGCCCAGTCCAGGCCGATATCCTGCCAGGTGCTTTGGTGGACGAGGCTGCCGCAGGAAATGAAATCGAGGCCGAGGCCTGCCATGGAGGGGAGGCGTTCGCGGGTGATACCGCCGCTGGCTTCGGTGTAGGCGTGTTTTCCGATCAGGCGGACGGCCTCGGACAGGGCCTGATTGCTGAAATTGTCGAGCAGGATGACATCGGGCTCTGCTTCAAGGACCGGAGGGATCTGTTCGGGATGGTCCACTTCCACCTCAACGATCAAGTCCGGGTGGCGTTGCCGTGTTTGCCGGATGAGGGCGGTCAAGGCATTCTCCCGGTCTGATCCCGAGGAAGCGAGGTGGTTGTCTTTGAGCATGATGCGGTCGTAGAGACCCATGCGGTGGTTCCAGCCTCCTCCGCAGGCGACAGCATATTTTTCCAGAATGCGAAACCCCGGGGTGGTTTTCCGGGTGTCGAGCAGCCGCGTATGGCTGGGGCCCAGTGCTTCAACGTAACGGCGGGTCTGGGTGGCGATACCGGAGAGGTGTTGCAGGAAATTGAGCAGGACCCGCTCGGCCTGAAGCATAGGGGCGACCCGGCCCTCCAGGGTGCCGAGAATGGCGCCGCCCAGCACCTGCTGTCCATCGTGCGCCTGAGTCGAAAAGACGCCTGAAATATCGTACGCCTGTAAGACGAGGGGGACCAGACCGAGACCGCATACGGTCATGGGCTGACGCGCCACAAGCCGGGAACGGCCTGTCAGGTCAGGATCCAGCATGAGCGAAGTGGGGTCTCCCGGGTTGCGTGGCACTTCGAGTAGGCCGGCCCCCTCAAGGTCTTCGGCCTGAGCGAGGCTGATCAGTTGCCTGAGATAGCTGGTATCCAGTTCCTGCCATTGCAGTTGCCGGTGGAGGCGGGGTCTGATTTGGTCGCGGCGTGATTCCATCTGTCCTGTTGGTAGCTCAATGGTTTAAAGTGCAGGTTTGTGGCGGTTTATGGGCCCATGGAGACGGTGTGACCCCACGCCGCTTGTTGGTTTGCTAACGGGGGGGGGCTACGGGGGGTGGGGTCACCCCCCGCTCCTTGATTTGCAGGTGAATGAGTCAGGTCAAAAAAGATCGAGGCTGAAAAGAAGCAGGAATTGTCCCGCCAAGGCGAAGGCCAGGATCCAGTAAGTTAGCCAGGAGAAGCTGTCGAAACGCATCCGGCGCATGGCGGGGCGGAGCTTCTGTCCGGGTCCGGGCATCTCCTGTGAAACCGGGGAAGGCGGTTTCCAGTTGGACAGGGCACCGGTGATATCCTTTGGCGATGGCATGGGAAAGAAGTCATAACCTTTCCCTCCTGCGGGTAAAGGCTATTCGAAATGGTATTGGCAGGGCTACGCTGAGAGTAGGCTTGCTTATTTCCACCCTTTAAAGTTTAGTGCTCTACCCCAATGACCCCATTTCTAGGTTGACGACTTTGGAAAGAGTGGCCACAACCTTACGCCTTTCAAGTTCGGTTCCCTACCGTACGGCAACTTCTTTTTTATTTTCAAGCGAACACCAAAACTCATGTTTTTTCTCAGGAAACTGATATGGTTCCTTTTGTTTCTGGCCCCGGCTTCGAGCAGTTTTGCCGCGGGGTCCGGTGGTGTGAGTCCCTACGCCTACGAACTTTTTAAGATTCCCGGCCTGGGCTTGCCGGTGACAAATGCGATGGTGACGGGGTGGGTGATTTCGATCCTGCTGATTTTGGCCGTCCGTTTCGCCATCGGCGGCACTCCCAAGCTTGTCCCGGCCCGGGGGCAGTCGGTGGTCGAGTCGGTGTTGACCGGAGTGCGTGACACGATGGAACCGATCGTCGGTGCCAAAATGATCCGCCCGACCTTTCCCCTGCTGATTGGCTTTTTCTTTTTCATTCTAATTATGAACTGGAGCGGGATGATTCCCGGTGTCGGTTCTTTCGGCCACATCACGGAGGATGGGGTGTTCCGCTACTATTTCCGTCCCAGTAATGCGGACATGAACATGACCATTGCGCTGGCGGTGGTGTCCTTTGTCGCCTGGATGTGGTTTGTTCTCCGCTATGCGGGGCTGAAGGCACTGATTTATGACGTGTTTGGCAACAAGGCGGACAAGAAGGAAGTGCCCCTCTATATATTCTACCCGCTTTTTCTGGTTTTTGCCCTGGTAGGCCTGATTGAAACCGTCTCCATCCTCTCGCGGTTGGTTTCACTGTCCTTCCGTCTATACGGCAATGTTTTCGGGGGGGAGAACCTGTTGACCAACATGCTGACCCTGCACCCGATACTGTCTTTTGCCATCCCGATTCCCTTTTACTTCCTTGAGCTGTTGATCGGCCTGGTTCAGGCACTGGTCTTCACGCTGTTGACGGCCGTCTACATCGGGCTGATCTGTAACCACGATTCCGGAGAGCATGATAGCGAGCACCACTGACCTGAAATATTCACCGGATTGTGCGAAAAGTGATTTAAGTTATTTTTTATAAACTATTTATGGATTAATTCGTAATGAAATTTTATTTACCATCCAATTTCGCACAATCCTCTCGCCCACAAGCGCGAATCGCTGCGTTGCACCCCTACAATCTGCTTGGTCATGCACTTGAGTGCACTTCCGCGCAGATTCGGCGTGCGCCTTGCGCTTCATCACTTCTGGGCTTCGCGAATATTCCAGGCTGACAACAACTGACCACTTTCCCGGTCGGGACCATGCCGCAAAGATGTGTGGGCGTCCGGGTTTCTGATTCAAACACAAAACACAAACCACAAGAAAAATGATCATCGATATTATTGCACAATTGTCGGGCGACCTCGGTCGCGGACTCACTGCCAGCCTCGGCTGTTTTGCTGCCGCCATCGGCGTGGCCATGGTTGGTACGAAGGCTGTTGAAGCCGTCGGCCGCAATCCCGGTGCTTCCGGTAAGGTGCTCGTGCAGAGCATTATTGGTATGGCGCTGGCTGAAGCGGTCGCGTTCTACGCCCTCTTCCTCTACCAGGGATAAGTTTTGACCGGTGCAGCCGGCTTGCCGAGGTGAGCCGGCTGCACGCTTTTTCTTTTCCTATCCTTAATTAAACCAGCATAGACGCCATGTTCGATACCTTGATTACTTTGGCCGCCGCAGGCGTGACGCCCGACGAGGGGAATCCGATAACCATCCTGTTCGGAAGGTTTGGCATTGATGCCCAGCTCATCTTTGCCCAGATCGTCAACTTCGGCGTTGTGGCCTTCCTGCTCTGGAAGTTTGCCTTCGGCCCGGTCATGGCGACGATCGACGAGCGCCAGAAGAAAATCCAGGACGGCCTGCAGTATGCGGAGGAAATGAAGACCCGTCTGGCTGACACCGAGAAGCAGAGTGCGGAAAAACTGCGCGAAGCTTCGGATGAAGCCGCCGGAATTATCCGCGAGGCCCGGGACAACGCCAAGCAGTTCCTCGAAAAACGGACTCAGGAAGCGACTTTGAAAGCGGAGGAAATCACCCGCAAGGCGCAGGAAGCCATGGCCCTTGAGCACAAGCAGATGCTGGCCGATATCCGCAAGGAAGTGGCCGGGCTGGTTGTCCAGACCTCTGCCCGTGTTCTCGACCGTGAATTGAGCCTGGATGAGAAGAGCCGCTTTAACGAAGCCGCCTCCAAAGAGTTGTACAGCCAGAATTAACGATGCAGCGCAGCAAGCAGATCCGGTCTTTCGCCCGCAAACTCGTCCAGCTTTCGCTGGATGAGCAGGGGCAGCAGGTGTCTCCTGAAAAAGTGGAGGCCATCCTGAGTGCCTTGCAAAGCCAGCCCCCCCGCCGTCTCCAGGTGTTGTTGCGGGAATATCATTCCCTTCTGCGTCGCGAGATCCGCAAGTCGGAAGCGGTGGTGGAATATGCCGGAGAACTTCCGGATGCGACGCTGGAAAGCCTGCGCCAGTCCCTTACCGAAATTTATCAGCGTCCGGTCACGGTGACCAAACGGCCCAATGAGAAACTGATTGCCGGGGTGCGGGTATCCATTGGTGACGATGTTTACGATTCTTCTGTCGCCAACCGTCTGGCCCAACTGGCCAAAGCCGTTCGATAACCTTTATTCAACTTTAACAAACAGCTGAAACCATAGCGATGAGCTCCGTTCTTGAACAAATCCAACAGGAAATCACCAAACTCGAGACCAGGACGGTCAAGAGCAACGTGGGCCGGATCACCAGTGTTTATGATGGTGTGGCCAAACTCGACGGCCTTTCCGAGGTCATGTACAACGAGATGATCGAATTCCCCGGCGGGGTCTTCGGCATCGCGCTTAACCTGGAAGAAGACGAAGTCGGGGTCGTGGTACTCGGGGATGTCTCCCACCTAAAGGAAGGTGATGAAGCCAAGACCACGGGCCGTCTGCTGTCCGTTCCGGTCGGCAAGGAACTGTTGGGCCGCGTGGTCGATGCCCTCGGATTCCCGGTCGATGGCAAGGGTCCGATTGAGGCCAAGCAGTACAATCCGGTTGAAAAGATTGCCCCCGGTATCTTGCCCCGTAAATCGGTCAGCCAGCCGCTGCAGACCGGTATCATGGCGATTGACTCGATGATCCCGATTGGTCGTGGCCAGCGCGAGTTGATCATTGGTGACCGTGCCACCGGCAAGACAACGATTGCGATGGATACCATCATCAATCAGGCCAACATCAACCGTGTGGGCTTGGCCAGCGGCGATCCGGAATTCCGTCCGGTGTATTCCATCTACGTTGCGGTGGGTCAGAAGCAGTCGAATATCGCCCGTACGGTGAAGGCATTGGAAGCTGCCGGCGCGATGGAATTTTGTACTGTGGTGGTGGCTCCTGCGGCCGACAACGCGGCCAACCAATACCTGGCCCCCTTCTCCGGTGCCGCCATGGGTGAGTATTTCATGGAAAACGGTATGGACGCATTGATTGTCTATGACGACCTTTCCAAGCACGCCGTGGCTTACCGTCAGATCTCCCTGATCCTGAAGCGCCCCTCCGGCCGTGAAGCTTATCCTGGTGACGTCTTTTACCTCCACAGCCGCCTGCTGGAGCGTTCGGCCCGCCTGAATGAGGAAAACGGGAATGGTTCGCTGACTGCACTGCCAATCATTGAAACCCAGGCCGGTGACGTGTCCGCTTACATCCCGACCAATGTGATTTCGATTACCGACGGTCAGATCTTCCTTGAGACGGACCTGTTCAACCAAGGTATCCGCCCCGCGATTTCCGTGGGTCTGTCGGTTTCCCGTGTGGGTTCCGCCGCGCAAATCAAGGCGGTGAAGCAAGTGGCCGGTAAGATTAAAGGGCAGTTGGCCCAGTACCGTGAGCTGGCGGCCTTTGCCCAGTTTGGTTCGGACCTGGATGCCCAGACAAAATCGATTCTGGAGCGTGGTGACCGCACGGTGGAGTTGTTCAAGCAACCCCCGCTTTCGCCCAAGCCGACGGAAGTTCAGGTCTGCTTGATCTGGGCGGTGCAGAATGATTTTTTCAAGGATGTCCCGGTAAAGCAGGTTGCGGAGGGGATTGCCCAGCTGCAGGAGTTCCTCCAGACCGGAAAGTCCGCGTTGCTCGACACCATTCGCAAGGAAGCGAAGTTGAGCGAGTCCACGGAAGCCGAACTGAAGGCTGGGGTGGAAGAGTGGAAACGGACATTCAAACCCGGTGCCTGAGCACTGACTGAAGCAAAGACACTCAGCCATTTAAGCATCCATGCCTTCAACCAAAGCCATCCGGACCCGCATTAAAGCGGTCAAGAACACCGCCCAGATTACCAGGGCGATGCAGTTGGTGGCCGCCTCCAAGATGAAGCGGGCGCAGGACAGTGCCCTTGCGGGTCGCTCCTATGCGGTTCTGCTGGCCGAAATCCTTGCCTCCTTGATCGATCATGCCAGTAACCTCAAGCACCCGCTGCTTGAAAACCGCGAGGTGACCACCCGGGGTATTCTGGTGATATCGACCGACAAGGGACTCTGCGGTCCGCTCAACGCGAACCTTTTCAAGCAGATCATCGGGATCAAGGACAAGGCCGCCTATGTTTCCATCGGGCGCAAGGCGAGCCAGTTCCTCAGCCGGACGAAACGGGAGCTGTTGGCCGACTTCCCGCTCTCGGACCATGTCCAGTTCTCCGAAATCCGGGCAGTGGTGGAGTTCATGATTAAGGCCTATCTGGACAAGCGGATCGATACGATCGAGGTTCTCTACACCCGCTACGTGAACACCCTTGTGCAGGAAGCACAGGTGCTGCAGTTGGCCCCCATGAAGGCACTGGGGCATGAACTGGAGGAGCTGAAGAAACGTCTCAAGGTCGAACTGGCGGAAGACACCAGTGACGAGCGTGAGATGATTTTTGAACCGAGTGCCGTCGATATCCTCAACGAACTACCGGCACTTTTCATCAAACAGATCATTTATCAGGTTTCACTGGAAGCCAAGGCCTCCGAGCACAGTGCCCGGATGGTGGCGATGAAGGCGGCGACCGACAACGCCAAGAATCTGGTGGATGACCTTTCGCTTGAATACAATAAAGCCCGTCAGGCGGCGATCACCCAGGAGATCCTGGAACTGGCCTCCGCCGCCTCTGCCAATGGGTAACGGCTGTCCGACCACTTTTCTTTACATTGAATCTTAAATAAACCGCGTCTCATGAGTAATATCGGTAAAATCGTCCAAATCATCGGCCCCGTGGTCGATATTCAGTTCTCCGAAAACAATATTCCGGAAATTTTCAACGCCGTCACTGTCAACTTCCAGGTGTCGGGACAGGATAACAAGGTGACCCTTGAGATCCAGCAGCACCTGGGCGAGGGGATGGTCCGCGCCGTGGCGATGTCTTCGACTGAAGGTCTGGTCCGGGGCATGGATGCCGTGGATACCGAAGGCCCCATCACCGTTCCGGTTGGCGAAGCGGTTCTGGGCCGTATCTTCAACGTGGTCGGTGATACCGTGGATGGGCTCGGTCCTTGTGAAACCGAAAAACGTTATCCGATTCACCGGGAGGCGCCGCCGCTGGTGGATCAGGACACGGAATCGACCATTCTGGAAACCGGGATCAAGGTCATCGACCTGATCTGTCCCTTCGTCAAGGGCGGTAAAGTCGGTGCCTTCGGGGGTGCCGGTGTGGGTAAGACCGTGGTTATCATGGAACTCATCAACAACATCGCGAAGGCCCACGGGGGGTACTCTGTTTTCGCAGGTGTGGGTGAGCGTTCCCGTGAGGGGAATGACCTTTACTGGGAAATGAGTGAAGCTGGCGTTATCGACCAGAAGGACATCTCCAAATCGAAGGTGGCCCTGGTTTACGGTCAGATGAACGAGCCCCCCGGTGCCCGTATGCGGGTGGCCCTTTCCGCCCTCGCCATGACCGAGTATTTCCGCGACGAGAAAAACCAGGACGTACTCCTGTTCGTCGATAATATTTTCCGTTTCTCCCAAGCCGGTTCCGAAGTGTCCGCGCTGCTGGGCCGCTCACCTTCCGCAGTTGGTTACCAGCCGACCCTCTCCGCCGAGATGGGTAACCTGCAGGAGCGTATCACCTCGACCAAGAAAGGGTCTATCACCTCCTTCCAGGCGGTTTATGTTCCGGCGGACGACTTGACGGACCCGGCTCCGGCCAACACTTTTGCCCACCTTGACTCGACGATTGTTCTCGAGCGCCGTATCGCCGAGCTGGGGATTTACCCGGCGGTCGATCCGCTGGGTTCGGTGTCGAACGCGCTCAATCCGGAAACGGTCGGTGAGGAACACTTCAAAGTGGCCCGCGGGGTGCAGAGTGTGCTTCAGCGCTACAAGGACCTGCAGGACATCATTGCGATTCTCGGCTTGGACGAGTTGTCTGACGAGGACAAGCAGACTGTGTACCGTGCCCGCAAGATCCAGAAGTTCCTTTCCCAGCCCTTCCACGTGGCGGAAGTCTTCACCGGATTCCCCGGCAAGTATGTCAGCGTTGCCGACACCATCAAAGGTTTCAAAATGATCCTCGATGGCGAACTCGACCACGTGAACGAAAACGACTTTTACATGAAGGGCTCAATTGATGAAGTCCTTGAAACGGCGAAAGCCTAACAGAATTGCCTGACATGGCCCTGACGCTGGAAATTGTAACCCCCGAAAAGAAGGCCTACTCCAAAGAGGTCAACGATGTCGTTCTGCCCACGCGGAACGGAGAGATTGATGTTCTGCCGGGTCACCAGCCGCTGTTGACGATGCTGGTTCCCGGAGAAATCCAGGCCAGTTCGGCGGATGGCCGCGAGTTCCTTGCCATTGACAAAGGTTTTGCCCGCATACAGGGGGATATTGTATCGGTTCTCACGGAGGCGGCGATCAATGTTGAGCAGATCGACCTGTCTTCAGTGGAAGCAGCCCAGCAGCGGGCAGAGGAAGCCCTGCGCAAGGCGAAGGAAGAAAACCTCGACCCATCAGAAGTCGAAAGGCTGGAAGCAGTCGCCCGCTTTGCCATTGCCCAGCAACTGGCAAAGAAACGCCGCCATTGATTCAGGCAGCTTTGATCCGCACTGCGACCACGAAAGCCTCGGCGAAAGTGGTTCCTTCCCACCAACTTGAACGATCACGGCGGAGCGTCCTCGCGTTTTTCGACTTTGAAGAATGACCGGCTTGGGTGACAGGCTCTACGTTATCCTGCTGGTCCGGTAAAGGCGCGGGACCCGTTTGGTAATTGAACAGAGTGCCTCCCAGGGAATACAGGCTGCGTGTTCGCTGAACTCGGCCAAATTGATTTGCTGGTTCCCTTGTCGCCCAATCAACGTAACTTTATCGCCGGGTAGGGCTTCCGGCAGGTCCGTGATATCCACCAGAGTCTGGTCCATCGTCACCCGGCCAAGTATCGGGCACCGTTGGTCACGCACCAGGACAGTTCCCCGGTTGCTGGAGGCTGTAGGTAGGCCGTCTCCGTATCCTGCCGTGAGAACCGCGATGCGGGAATCCCGTTTCAGCGTAAAAGTGCCGCCGTAACTGAGTGAACAACCCCACGGCAGTTTTTTGGTGATCCCAATCCGGGTATGAAAACTGAGCACGGGTTCCACTTTTAAGGTCGCAAGCAGGGAGGCCGGGTAGGGGTGATGGCCAAACTGGAGGAGTCCCACCCGCACGGCATTGAAGGGGGTATCGCGGGAGACCGTTTCCAGGCCTGCACTGTTGTCCGCATGGATTAACAGGGGTTCGAGCCGGGGTTGTGAAAAAGTGCGGAGGGTATTCAGGAAAAGCTGTCGCTGGTGCAAGGTGAATTCCGGGTCACTGTCCGCCTTGGAGAAATGGGTGTAGATCCCTTCGAGCAGTAGGTGGGGGGACGCGACAAGGCGGTTAAACAGGCGGAGGGCTTCGCTGTGCCAGACTCCGAGGCGCCCCATCCCCGTATCGATTTTCAGGTGGATCCGTATCCTGGTTTGCCGTTGGTGGGCGAGGGTTTCCAGCATGTCCACTTCGTATTCGGTGGAGACGGTGGCAACCAGGTCGTAGTCGATCAGATAAGGACTCTCCTCCGCTAGTACCGGGCCGAGGATGAGGATGGGCCAGCCGGCTCCGATCTCGCGGATTTCCACCGCTTCCCGGACATTGGCGACCGCAAAGGCATCCGCCCCGCACTGCATCAGGCGGGCGACGGTCTGGTGAATCCCGTGCCCATAGGCATCGGCTTTGACCACCGCGACATAACGGATGTGGCGGGGAAGACCTGCCCGGATACGCCCGAGGTTGCGTTCCAGCGCGGCCAGATCGATCTCGGCCCAGCAGCGGTGTGCGTTTTCCGGTGTCATGATTATGAGATGGGAAGGGGAGCTTTGCGGTGGCGATCCGGGATCCAGGTCTTGTAGTTCGGCTGATCCGGGGAGTACACTGTGGGGTGCTCCGATGCCCGGAGTAACCCCGGTGTCATCAGCAGTTCCGGACGTTTTCCGATCTCCGGATCCACCACGGATATACCTTCGGGAGCCTGATGAGATCCCTTGCGCTGGGGAAAGTGAAAACACTTACCCGGCAGGTTGGCCAGCGAGGCATCTTCCACCAATGTCATGTCCCCGCTTTGACTGTGATAAACATTCCAGCGCCCCTGCCGGGATTCCGAGATCAGATGAAACGGCTCCGGTTCGTCCAGTGCGGCAGCCACCCATACCAGCCGGTTATACACGAAAAGGGGACAGGCTTTCCAGGGGGGCAGGGCTTTCCAGCCTTCAATCGCCATGGCGGCGAGGCGCACCCCGAGTACCGATCCGGGGCCTTCACAGTGAATGAAGCCCTGAACCGCTTTCAAAGTGACCCCGGCTTCGTTCAGGCAATCCCGGGTTCCCTGAAAAAGACCGTTCAGGGCCTGATGGGGGGTCTCCCGGAAAGCAATCCATTCACCCGCCTGCCACAGTCCGGTCGATACCTTGAGACTGCTGGCATCGAGCACGAGATAAAGTAACTGCGGGTTCATCGCCATGAATGTTGTCTATATGAAAAAAGGAACTGCAGGTGTCCAGAATGCAATACCGTATTGAGTACCTTCCTCTACACGGATCGCCTAACCCGGCGCCTTGTCGCGGCGCAACTCAGTGAAGACGGAAGCCGGAACAAAAGGAGCGTGGGCATCTTGCCCACGAACTTGGAAAAACACGGGCAAGATCTCCGTGCTCCTTTCAGCTCTAACCTGAATGGCACTTAGTTAAGGTAGGGCGCCACGAAATCCAAATCGATATCGATATCGAAATCGAAGGTTCTTATTCATTGTTTGCCAGCATGTTAAAAATACGAGACCCGATTTCGATAGCGATTTCGATCCCGGGTTGGCGAGGT
>CAZCJJ010000093.1:0-12789 GCA_964499045.1 uncultured Opitutales bacterium
TCTCGCCTTCAACGCTTGCGGTGAATCCCTTTACGGGGAAAGCGCTCAGTGTTGACCGAAGCGTCCCACTTTATTTTTCCGGAAAATCTCGTTACACTCGAGGGCTACCAACAGCCAACCCTAAGTTTTCATGCGGATTGGGATCGGCCAAGCTACGAGGCCGAATGGCGGTTACAGGCACGCCCGCATGGCGGGGATTCCGGTCTTCCTCCGATCGATATTCATATTCTGGGAGAAGGGGATGAGCAGCGTTTCACCCTTGTCAGTTTCATCATGGAAGGCCCCGGTCTGAAATCATCCCTGCAAACCCCTTTGCAGGTCGATTTCGCAGATCCGAAAACCTGGCAGAAAGCAGCCCCATTCTCGTTCAGCGTGGACCTCGCCGCCTTTCCCGTCGCCCAGGCTCAGGGCATACTCGAGGGAGAGATCCTCTTACGCCCTCCCCCCGATCTCCGACAGAATCCATACCCTCTGGCCCGCTTTGATGTCACTGCATCGGGACTTAGTTGGCAGGACCACCCGTCTGTGTCCTTTGTTTCAGCCGGGACCTTGGAATGGCCGTGGCTGGACCTTGAAAAAGTCACTTTTGAGCAGGAGGGGACACTACAGGTGAATGCCCGGGGGCGTCTTCAGATGGAATCCATGGGAATCGGGGAATTGACCTTCGATTTTACTTCCGGCCCTGATCTCCAAACTGGCCTGCTTTTCCTTCTCGGAGAGGAATCCCTCCCCTTTGACTGGGATACCATTCATGGGCAGGGAACACTGGAAGGCGAGTGGCCCGACCTCTCCGGTCAATTAATCGTGGAAACCACAGGTCTCGATATTCCCGGGTTGGTACCCTCCGGCCCGGGGAAAGCCTCGCTGGAGCTTTCAGGCAGCCAGAAGAGCCGCTTCGAAATCAACGGACATCTGGAACACCCCGCACTGACCCTCCACACCGAAGCCACACTGGGAATAAATCCGGGAGCCTCTCAACTTGATGCCGAAGTCACCCGGCTTGACCTTACTCCGACCGGGTCGGGTGGACTGGAGCTGAAACATCCTTTTACGGCAGAGATAAATCGGGACACCCATCGTTTTTCGATCGCCCATTTCAACTGGCAACCCATGCCTGACGATATCCCCGGTCCTGCAGTAGGCTTGGAAATAAGGCAGGCCGGGCCGGACGCGGGCGATTTCTCCCTGTCTCTCCGGGATCTTCGGACAGTCTGGTTGCAGCCCTGGCTGGAACTGGCGGCGGAAACACCCCCGGTAAGCCTTGATGAATTGGACCTCCATGCCCAGTGGGAAGGTGAGGAATCGCTCACAGGCACCCTGGAAAGCCGGGCATCCTATGAAATGGACGGTCAGGCACCCTTCTCGACCCATTTGAAACTGAGGACGGACCGGGAAATACTATACCTTGACCGGCTAAGTGCCCGACAGGAAGGCCTACTCCTACTCGAAGGGGAGGGGCAGTTTCCTCTGGCCCTCCACCCGGGGATTCCGGAAAAACCTTGGACGCTTTCACTGGACAGGCCATTACATCTCGACATTCACACCACCGAGGCTCTCGGAAACTGGGCTTTGCTCAATGCCCTGAGCGGGCTGGAAATGGTCTCGCCCTCTCTTGCGATCCGGGTGGACGGAACCCTGGGAGCCCCCTCCGGCGACATTCGCATCCAGACTGGGCAAATCCGGCTGACGGATGGTCTCGCTCTGCACGAAGGCATTCCGGAAATTGATGAGCTGACGCTGTCTCTGAACATAGCTGAAACCGGTCTACGCTTGGTACAGGGGGAAATCCGGGTGGCAGAGCACTCACTGCGGGCAGAGGCCTTTCTGCCCATGAGCCCGGGTTCATGGCAGCAGCTCTGGAATGAACGGGAACTCCCGGACTGGTCTGAGGCCGAGGGCCTTTTTACTCTGGATAAGTCGAATCTGGCAGTTTTCCGGGAATTCATTCCGCCACCCCTGCGCCCCCGGGGAAACCTCGAGTTCTCCGTTCGCCTTCAGCCCGGCAAACAGATCAGCGGAGGGCTTTTACTGGAAAACGCGGAAACCTTTCCAATCCTGCCCTTGGGAACAGTGAATAACATCCGGGCCGACCTTCGTTTCGCCGGTACAACCCTTGAGGTGGTTGACCTGCGGGCCGACATAGGTGATCGCCCAATCATCGTGGGGGGGGAGATCCATTTGGATGACCAGCTCCAGCCCCGGTTCGACCTCCGGCTGGAAGGTCAAAGGGTGCCCTTTGTGCGCTCACCGGGGCTAATTGTACGGGGGAGCCCAACCATGGAGCTAAAAACCGACCCCCAGGGCATCACCACTCTTTCCGGTGAAATCATACTGAACGAAAGTTTCTTCATGCTCGATTTCACCGCCCTGCAAGGAGGAGGAGCCTCTCCTGAAACACGCCCCCCCTATTTTTCGATTACGGAAGAGCCCATGGCCAGCTGGAGGTTGCAACTCGCCGTCAAGGGTGACGAATTCCTGCGGGTGCGAACCCCGGTCTTTGAGAGTACCGTTTCGGCAGACATGCAATTGCAGGGAACCCTGCTGGAGCCCTTTGCCTTTGGCCAAGCCACCTTGGAGCGAGGCGTCGTCCTTTTCCCCTTTGCCGCCTTCCGAGTCCGGGAAGGCAGGGTGACTCTGGAGCAAAGCGATCCCTACAGCCCCAAAATCCACCTGCTTGCCACCACCCGGGCCTATGGCTATGACCTGACCATGCGGGTCAGCGGTACCCCCGATGACCCCGCCATCGTCTTTTCCTCCACCCCTTCGCTTGATTCATCTGAAATCCTCCTTATGGTCACCGCAGGGAGACTTCCTGACACCGGAGACGGACGATCCGCCGGAAGCCGTCTGGGCGGGCTGGGCGTCTTCATCGGCAACAACATACTGACGGAGCTCGGGTTGATTGATCCTCTGGATGATCGCCTGCAGGTACGGGTTGGGCAGGACATTACGGATCTTGGACGGGACACCATTGATGTCGAGTATCGGATAAACGACTCCTGGTCGGTTATCGGTGAATACGACCGTTTTGACGCCTACAACTTGAACGTCAAATGGAGGATCTATTCACGATGAGCAGCGGATGGGTTTTCCGATTCTGTTTAGGGTGCCTCCTGCCCGTTCTGACGCTGTTGCTGACTTCAACGCAATCCACTTCAGCCACTCTGTTCGGTTGGCTCGGTCATTCCCTGGTGGACATTTCGGGCTTTGGTTTCTCTGGTAACCTCCATCTGGAGCGAAGTCTGGAGATTCTGGAATCAGAAGACACAGAACGGGAGATTCTAGACCGGACTTATGTTGAGGATGCCCTCTGGATTATTGGCGGGGAGGTCTCGGCCAGGGGCTATCTAAATCCGATGCTGGATATCACGCTCCTTCGGGGGAGCTCTATCATTTGGCAATCGACATGGAACCAGACCTTCGAAGACCCATTACCCGATCCCCTGGAAGCTGACAAAATGCAAATTCGCGTGAGGCCCGGAACGCTTTACTACTTCGAGGCAATCACCCTCCACGGAATGGACCCCGGTTTCGATCACGACGAAACCAACGCATTCTTCTACGCGACCGACCGCCTGTTCATCAACCGGGGAGACCGTTACTACACCCCGGGGCGGGCGCAGGCGGGAGTCCGTAACGCAATGCAGCACCTTCGCGATCAGGGGTTTCGCGAGGTCAGGCTGATCGGGACCGGGACGGAGCAGGATGACGAAACCGGAGCCGTCCGCTTCGAAGCCACCTTTGAAACGGGCCCACGTTTCTACGCCCGCAAGATAACCTTGGTCACTCCGGAGGAATCCACAGTCGAAACGGTGGAAAATCAGATCATCACCCCGGCCTGGTTCCTGAATTACCTGCAAAAGATCCGGCGGGACTACCAGTCCCGTGGATACCCGAAAGTGGAACTGAATGTCAGCGATGCCGAACGGGAGTTGGCCGATGACCGCCTTTATCTGGACCTCACCATTCAGGTAAGCACGGGGCCCTTTGTCAGACTGGGGGATGTGCACTTTGAGGGAGACAAAAAAACACGCCCGGGTCTTCTGGAGCGCCAGGCGGACTTAACATCCGGAGAACCTCTGGATCTCAGTGCGGTGGAACGCGGACGGGACCGGATTGCCAAACTGAATGCTTTCCAGAGTGTGCGTCTGGAATACGATGAGAGTGAAGACGATAATTGGGATGTCACCTATGAGTTGACTCCCAAACCTGCGGTAGAAGTCAGCCTGATTGCAGGGGTCGGCAGTTACGACATCGTACGGGGTGGCTTTGAGCTGGAGCAGAACAACCTGTGGAGCCTGGCCCACCGCACCCGTCTGATTGCGATTCAGTCCTTCAAATCCACCTCCGCCGATTACACCTACAACATCCCCCAGGTACTGGGTGAGGATATCGATTTCTTTGGTCAACTGAACTACCTGAATCGCGAGGAAATTTCCTTCACACGAGAAGAGTATGGCTTCAGTGCCGGGCTACAGCGCTACTTTCCCCAGCCTAACATCGGGGCCGCGCTGCTGTACAAATATCAATTGCTGGATGCCCGGAAGGCCCAGTTCCGCACTGCGCCGGGCATAGACCATGCGACTGCCTCCAGCATCGAACTGCGGCTCACCCATAATCAATTGGATAATCCCCTCTATCCGACCCGTGGCTACCAGATCTTCGGAACATTTGAAGTGGCGTTACCGCAACTTGGAGGTCAGGTCGAGTACCAGCGGATTGAAATCGGCGGGGCCTATCACATCCCCATTGCCTCAGGGCTGGTCTTTCACACCGGACTCAAACACGGCATCATCAATACCTTCGGGCGGGTGGACGAAAACATCCCGGTCAACAAACGGTTTTTCCCGGGAGGCGAAAATACGGTCCGTGGTTACCGTCGAGGACAAGCCTCTCCTATCAACCCACAGGGGACCCAAATCGGAGCCGCCACTTACGTCCTCTGGCAGGTCGAGTTTGAACAACGCATGACCAACTCACTCTCCCTTGTCGCCTTCGTCGATACCGTCGGGATCGGCAGCCGCATCGGTGATTATCCCTTTTCACAAGTTTTCAGCTCCGCCGGAGGAGGACTCAGCATCCGCACTCCCGTCGGCCCGCTGCGTTTCGAGTACGGACACAATCTCAACCCGCGTGCCGGAGACCCCCAAGGCACTTTTCAAGTCGCCATCGGATTTCCTTTCTGATCATGCTTTCAATCCATTTCCCATGAAATTGAAAAAACCGACTGTCGTCACCTGGACCCGCGTACTGGCGGGAGGCCTCCTCATTGTGCTCGTTTTGCTGATCGGCGAAGAATTGAAGCCTCACTTCCATACCATGGAAGAATGGATCGGGCGACAAGGGATGATGGCTCCGGTCTATTATATCCTCTTTTTGACCGTCCTGAGCATCCTCTGTTTTCCCCTCGACGTGCTGTTTATTCTTTGTGGGATCCTTTTCGGATTCTGGCCGGGGCTGCTTTACATGTCCCTGGGCATTCTCCTCAGTCAAAGTTTGATTTTCCTTCTGAGCCATACCTGGCTGAAGGCACTCGTACTGAGCAAACTGGATCATTACCCAAGAGCCCGGACTCTCCACTCACTGGTAGGCAAAGCCAATCTCCGGCTGCTGTCGCTAGTTCGCATGTCCCCAGTCCCGCTTTCGCCAGTGACCTATTTACTCGGCACCACCCAGATTAAATATCGTCACTTCCTTCTCAGCACTCTCGGTGCCATCCCCACTTCCGCAGCCTCCCTTTATGTCGGGGTAGTTGCTGTCCATGCCACCGTAGACACTCAAACATCCCACTGGCACAACTTACCTCTCTACGGCGGATTCCTCCTCGTGGTCGCTCTTGTCGCCTTTATCGGTCACCGCGCCCGCCAAGCCCTGAGGGCACTGGAAGTGAGTTGATTTCTCCGGCCTTTTGCACCCGTAAGCCTCCCATACCTTCAACCTGCTACCGGAACAAAAGAAGCCTCTCACTGAGCCAGAGGCCACAGAGACATCCTTTCACAAAGCAACGCATCTGTGATCTTCGTGCTCTTGTGAGAGAAAAAACTCTATCCAACACGACCCCAACACGCCCTGTATAACCGATGTACCCCCTACTCGCACACATTTAAAAAACGTCGTATCCTGCAAGTTCATTCCTTGGCGTAATCAGCTCCCCTTGCTTTGGCCAAAGAGCACCGTAGCAGGTACTGCCCTGACCTTGTCGGATAAATGGAGGTAGTCCTCTCCCGCGTAAATAACGATGCCAAATCCCCCTTTCCCTCTTAGCCGAATCCATTTCTCCAGAGAGGAGGCATCCCCCGAACCCACTGTGCGGGATGCTTTTACCTCAAAAAGGATGTCGCGGGGGCCGTGCTGGATAAGGCCGTCCACCTCAAGTTGATCATGTGAACGGACATGATAAAGCCGGGACGATGGACTTTCCACAGCCAGCAAACTCATCACCTCCATCATGACAAAAGTCTCAAAAAGACACCCCCTGAGCATGCTCTTTCGCTCCAAATCCTCCACATCCTCGATTCCGAGCAAATACGCACACAGTCCGGTATCCACCCAGTAGAGCTTGGGTGACTTAACCATGCGTTTACCTATATTGGCAAAAAAGGGTACCATGCGGTGAACCAGTAAACTGGCCTCCAGAACAGAAAGATAGCGTCCCGCGGTAACAGGACTCATCCCCGCATCCCGGGCTAAATGAGCCTGGTTTAACAAATTCCCCGTGACTGAGGCCGTAAGCTGCATGAGTCGGTTAAACTCAGCCAAATGGCTGATATCACTGATCCTCCGCAAATCCCTCTCCAGATAGGTCATCCGAAAGGATTCGAACCAGAGTTGCCTGGCTCTCGCGGATCCCGCCGCAATGCTTAATGGAAAGCCCCCCCTCAGTATTCGGGAGAAATCGAACACCTGGCCGGATTTACCCGAAAAAGCACTATCGAGCTCCCCAACATTATCCGCCCGCAGCCAACTACGCCACCCTGTCACACCTGTTTCTTCCGACAAAGTGACGGGCGGCAGTCTTAAAATCCCCACCCTGCCAGCCAGTACCTCCGACAAATCCGCACAATGGTCCAAGTCAGCCGAACCTGTCAGTAAAAAGCGTCCAGCCTGCCGGTCGTGATCCACCAATCGCTTGATTTCCCGGAGCAATCCCGGCACCAACTGAACCTCATCCACTGTTATAGGGCCCGGACGTCCAAGAAATCCCTTCGGGTCGGACTCAGCCACACTCCTCAGGTTGATGTCGTCCATGCTCAGGTATTCACGCCCCTCACCAATCGACGGCATGGTCACCAAGGTTGATTTTCCGACCTGCCGGGGCCCGATCACCGCAACAACAGGAAAGATCTCCAGCATCTCACTCAACAGTTTGGCTTGAAATCGCACAATCATGGTTGAAATTATCTCACGTACTGTTATATTTTCAACACAATAACGGCAAATTTTCCAGAAACTGAAAATTCAGGGAAATTCGGTGACGGAAATTCGGGACGGAAATTCGGGACACCCATATTCTTCGTGGCCATTTTTGTGGGTGTCCCGAATTCTTCCTCCCGAATTCTTCCCCTGGCGCCAATACCTCCTCCCGGTTGCGCTCCAGACTTCGGGCTGTCTGTGCCTTAGTGAGAAGATAGGGCTGAGGTTTAAGCAGTAGGGGTTTTGCGGTTTTGGGGAAACCGGAGAGGCAACGCTGGAGTCTCACGCAAAGACCCGAAGGCGCAAAGGGGGCGGGGTTGCGACGATCTTTGAGATCATGGAGGCGGCGTGACACCACGCCGCTTTTTAGTTTGTTCCGGAGGGATGAGGTTCGAGGGGAGTGAATTCAGGACACCCATGAATTTCTCTTCGTGGGCTCTGTGCCTTGGTGAGAAGATAATCCTCTTATCCAGCACGAAAGAGAAAACTGTCTTTCTGTCAGACTTTTACTGGCGTGAGAATCGCCGCGCATACTCTCTGATCTTCCAGCAATCGATTTGGATTTGGATTTCGATAATACTTGTTACCCAAAATACCAAAAATCCGAATCTGCAAAATACCGAATCCCCTACAGCCTAACCCGCTATCCACAAGGGAAATTCAGGACACCCACATTTTTCATGGCCATTTTTGTGGGTGTCCCGGATTTTCAGGAGAAGGAGAAAGTTCAGGGTTTATTGGCAGGCCCATTTAGAGCTTCTCAAGTTTATTGAGTTTGCCAGAGTGGTGGGCTGGTGAGCCTAAACAGTGAGAAGCATTGCCGCTATTGCAACCGTATCCTGAGGGATGGGGAAACACGCTGTATGAGTTGTGGCCGCAGTTGCAGCAGGCTGGTTGATTGTATGGTGTTTGTGTTGATCGGTCTCTGGATCATTTTTGTGGGCTATCTGGTGCTGAGAGATGCGAGTCCACCCAGGCCAACCGGGCCTCAGCACACTGCTGTGATTCGGGAAACGCCTCCTCCCCCGCCTCAACGGGAGGAATCTGTCGTTCTTCGTCCAAGAATCGTACAGCAGCGGGAGTTGGCTACCCTCCCGCCCCCTCCTTCACCTACGGCTGCCCCCGTGAGACCGGAAACCGTTTACCGGCAAGTCGGCTTTCAGGAAACGAACCGCGATTTTCCTTTCTATGTGGCGGAGAAACGCTGGAACCGGGAAGCCCAGCGTTATGATTTTTATCGCCAGGGCATGCATGGCACTGAAGTTCAGCTTCTCACCGATGCACGCCGACATATTCAGTCTGAATCGCAGGGCGATTACCCGGAGCCCGAAAGTGGTTGTGGACCGACTGCACTGCTAAACCTTTACCTTTGGTACACCAAATATGGATTAATCAAGGAGACGATCCGGCATTCAGATCCCAAGCGTTACAAGCAGCTCAAGTTCCAGCAGATTGACCGCAAAATTCGCGACATACAACGCCAGAGCCGTACCCGGGCAGGCGGCACCAACACACTGCAACTCATCGTGGCTCTCGATGAGATCATGAAAGACAGCGGGAATCAGGATACACGCATTCATTTTGAAATTAAAAACTCTCCACTGGAGACGCATGATTTCCTGAATATCACGCGTGGTTATCGCTCCGGGATTCTGTCCGTGCGGCCTTTCGATAAGCGCCGGGGCACCTTAGGAGGAAATCATGCTGTTCTGGTAATCGCGGGCGATTGGTCAGGCCGGGTGACGTTGGCCAACTGGGGAGGCTACACGAATGGTCGGCTTGTCATGCGTGATGGTCAACAGTGGTTTATCGCAGAAGAGGAGGATCAGCCGGATTTCCTGATCCGGCGCCTGACGACATTGATCCCATTTAAACCGTCGTGAGTGAACAATCCCGCATATCTCACCGGACTGTGGACAATGTATTCAGGAACCTCTAATATAGCCTGCACATCCATATTTTGTGGTGTTCTGCTTTGGTGCCAAATCAGGAGATTATGATGTCTCTGACGGAGCATACAGGGAGCACGGAAACCTCCTCTCACAAAGCAATGTCTCTGTGATCTTTGTGAGAGAAAATCAGAACCAGTCGGTGCTGGACAATCCCGCTCTGCGGGACTTGCGCGCCTTGCCAGACCTTGACGTTGTCAGCTTTCGATTTTCAGTCTTTTGTGTAGTTTTTTCAGGGCGGAGAGACCCACGCTGGTACCAGTCCGTTCAAAGGGAGGTCGCTTGACAGGGGCTTTCCGTACACCCGCTTTTTTGGCGGCTTTTTTCGTAACTCGTCGGGCGTTTTTTTTCGGGGTCTTCCGGGCGGCCTTCCGGGATGCTTTTTTTGCCACCTTTTTGCTGGGAGAGCGGGACTTCCGTGGGGCGGGAGCCTTGGGTGGAACCGTAGTGGGCTTGGGGGGAGCGGCTTCGTCGTCGAGGTCGATGTCAAAGACATCCGCGAGGGCGGCGGATGCGAGGCGGCGGCCTTTGCCCTGACGCTCGACGAGGGTACTGACATCGGCTTGGATCAGTTCAGTGTGGTCCACCCCGCGCAGCTTGAATAGGAGTTCCGGGGCTGTGTCGAGGCGGGCACCCACGCCGTAAAGCACGGCGGCGAGGTGCTTGCAGAGGCCGGCCCAGTCGGGGCAGGAACAGTCCATCTCAATTTCCCGGTCGGAAGGGAAGAGGCCGTTCTTGCGGTCAGTGACAACGGACATAATTTCGCCGGACAGCTTGCCCTGCAGGAGTTCAACGAGGGAACCAACCTTACCTCGACACCTTGTTTTGACGGCTTCCCATTTGGCTTTCGGCAGAGTGGCGATTCGGATGGTCTGCTTATAAGGGCTGGAGCCCATGACGAGGGCTTGGATGCGCCCGGGCCCGATGTCGAGATGCAGGACGGAGCCGTTGCGCAGGTAAGTACGCCCACGGGGCAGGCGGTTGGCAAAATCACTGTAAGACTCGAGGTGCTCGCACCAGGCTTGTCCCCAGAAACTGGTGGCGATTTTTCCACGCGGCGTGGCAGCGGAGACAGGTTCCAGCTTTTGGCCTTTTTTTTGGAGGGCAGCGACTTTTTTATCCGCCTTGCGGCGGCGTTCGGCTACGGAGACATAGGGTTTGTAAAACCAACTCATAAGGATTGTTCGCTTTGTGACAGATCGAGGCGGATGAAGTCGAGCAATTCCTTATTGCTCATTTCCGTTAGGGCTTTTTCACCGCCATCACCAAGAACAGCATCGGCGGTACCCTGCTTCTCACTGATGAGGGCGTCTATTTTTTCCTCCAGCGTACCGGTTGTGATGAATTTGTGGACAAGTACGTTGCGCTTCTGACCGATACGGAAGGCACGGTCGGTGGCCTGATTTTCGATGGCCGGGTTCCACCAGCGGTCAAAGTGGATGACGTGGGAGGCGGCAGTGAGGTTGAGCCCGGTGCCGCCGGCTTTGAGCGAAAGGATGAAAAAGGGCGGGCCGTCGTCGCGCTGGAAATGCTCGACCATGCTCTGCCTCGCTTTGACCGGTGTACCTCCGTGGAGGGTGAGACCGCTGCGCCGGAAGACGGTAGCGAGGTGGTTGTCCAGAGGTTCCGCCATCTCGCGGAACTGGGTAAATACGAGGGCTTTTTCGCCACGGGAGGCGATTTCCCCGCAGAGGGCGGCGAGACGCTCAAACTTGGCGCTGGCGGAAGGCTCGTAGTCTCCGGTTTTGGTGAGTTGGTCGGGGTGGTTGCAGATTTGCTTGAAGCGCATGAGGTAGGCCAGAACGAGACCGCGTCTTTTGATGCCGTCAGTCCCCTCCAGTTCCTGCTCCAGACGGGCCGCAGTTTGTGCGTATAGTTTTGCCTGGGCGGTACTGAGGCCGCAATAGACCTTCATTTCGGTCTTTTCGGGCAGGTCGTCGATGATCGATTTGTCGGTCTTGAGACGGCGGAGAATGTAGGGGGCGACAAGGCGGCGCAGAGGTGCATAGTGTCCGCTTTGACGTTCACGCAGGCCCCTAATGAAGTCGTCGAATTGCTTCCGTGTGCCGAGCAGGCCGGGGTTGATGAAGTCGAAGATCGACCAGAGGTCGCCGAGATGGTTCTCCACCGGGGTGCCTGTCAGGGCAAAACGGACCTCGGCTGTCAACTTGCGCACGGCCTTGCTCTGGCGGGTGCCGGAGTTTTTGATGGCCTGGGCCTCATCGATCACGACCCAGGCCCAACGAATCTCAGCAGGCCACTTGAGACGGGTGAGCATGCCGTAAGTGGTGATAACCAGATCGGTGGCAGCGAGCGCCTTTGGCGAGGGTTTGTCGAGGCTGCCGCCCGCCTCTGACCGGTGGACGGTGAGGATCCGCAGTTCCGGGGCAAAACGGGCCGCTTCGCGTTTCCAGTTGCCCACGAGGGAGGCCGGGACGACCAGGAGAGAGGGTGGTCCACCGGGGGTGGTTTCCTTTCTTTTCAACAAGGCGGCAAGCACCTGGATCGTCTTGCCAAGACCCATGTCATCGGCAAGACAGGCACCGAGGCCGGTGCTGGCGCAAAACCACAACCACTCCAACCCTTTTGCCTGATAGGGACGCAGCGTAGCCCTGAGGCCTGCCGGGGGCTGGCTTTCCCCGGGGGCAGTCAGTTGGCGAAGGGTTTCCTCAAGCCATGTACCGGGACGGGCATAGGCCCAGGAACGTTCTCCGTCATCCTCATCTTCACCGACACCGTCTTCGGAGTTTCCGGCCAACAGGCGCATTCCCTCGGCAAAGGAAAGTCCGCCTTCCGCCTCCAGTGCTTTCCAGTGGTCAAGAGCTTGTTGCAGCTTGTCGCGATCAACCTCCACCCATTGGCCGCGGAAAAAGACGAGTCCATCGTCCCCGGTCAACAGTTCCGCCAACTCGTCCGGCCCGAGTGCCTGACCGTCGATAAGCACTTCCAATTTGAAGTCGAGCAGTGCCTCGAGACCAACTTTGCCTTTTTTCTTTTCACCCAGAGTCGCCGAAACTTTTGGACGACGGGCGCGTTTTTGCCACCAGTTGGGCAGGCGCACGAGCAGGCCGGCATCTTCATAGAGAGAAGCGGAGCGGAGAAAGCCGTGAGCCTCCTGCGGTGTCCATGCCAAGGGGTGGTAAACATCTCCGCTTTCCACCAACCCTGCCATAAATGGACAGGTCTGAGAAGCCCGGTGGAGCGGCTCCAGCAGTTTAAGCAGGACCGCCCGGTCTCCCGTCCCACCATACTCTTGCAAAGCTTTGCCGAGTGGAAGCTGACGAAGACGACCTGATGCATTCACTCCCGATGCGTAGCTGGCCATGAAGGCAAAGGGATAGGCGTCGTCGCCCTTGTTCTCGGCCAGATGCACGGTGACCCTGCCCACCCGCGACCAGTCCGGGGCGTACTTATGAAGAAAGGCGGA
>CAZCJJ010000093.1:12889-14078 GCA_964499045.1 uncultured Opitutales bacterium
GCCCCCCTTACGTAGCAGACTCAGCAAGCCCGCTGCCTCACCCTCCGCAAAGGCTTTGTGCAGGGCGCCATCACCCGCATGGCAAACCAGTATACCCGACGGGCTCAGCGTGATGACAGAGATGGCGGGCATGGGATCAGATGACATGCTTTTGTAGGTACTGGCCATGGTAGGACCTGCTTTTCTCTTTCACATCCGCCACAAAGCAACTCAAAAGAAGCATTCGCTCCAATGCATGGTTCCAAATGTGAGTCCCCGCAAGAGAGTTGAAGCCCTTCTTATTGTCATAAGACTGGTAATAAATGAGTGAAGAAATTCAGTAAGAAATTCAGGACACCCACATTTTCGTGGCCACTTTTGTGGGTGTCCCGAATTTATCTCCGAATTTATCCTACGTGAGTGAATATCCGTCCAACCCTCAAATGACTTGCCAGTGGAACGCAATGCTTTACGCTTCTTTGTCATGATCCAACCCAGTCCCGGAGAACTCACGATGAAAGTGGTTTCAGGACCGAAACAAGCGGCCAGAGAACTGTCCGTTTGGGTTCGCTTTGATCGGTTACAGCGGAGTTTACGACCCCTTCGCAAAGGACAACGGATCGCCCGCGGAATCTACTATGGACGACGTTCTTGAATCAAGGGATCCCGAGTCCGGAGATCTTTTGCGTATTTGCGCATCGCTGAATCGAGCGGGTGCCCGCTACATCGTAATCGGGGGCATGGCCATGGTCTTGCACGGTTTCAATCGCGGAACCGAAGGTATCGATTTATTGGTCGACCGGACTGTGGACAATGTAAAGCGCCTTCGCGAGGCATTATCAATCCTGCCGGATAACGCGGTGCGGGAAGTGCGGGATACAGATATAGAGGAGTACGGCGTCGTCCGGGTGGCAGATGAAGTGGTGGTTGATCTGATGGGCTCCGCCTGCGGGATTGATTTCCAAGAAGCATCGGACGACATAGACTGGCATGAGATCGAAGGAGTCCGCATTCCGTTCGCTTCGCCTGAATTACTCTTGAAAACGAAGCAAACCGTCCGGGAAAAAGACGAGATCGACCGGCTTTATTTGAAAAGGCTGCTCTCGCGCCTTAGTTAAAGTGGTTCTTCGAAGAGTTTTGTGGAGTGAGGAGCTTATGTCTATGTGAAAAGAGGGGTAAAGGTTAGATTGCTACCGCATGTGTATGGGGT
>CAZCJJ010000094.1:0-13742 GCA_964499045.1 uncultured Opitutales bacterium
TCATGGTAGATGTTGTCGCCACGCTGAACCATTTGTTCGACCGGTGGTGTGATGTCTCCAATCAGGAAAGCATCACCGATTTTGGCTGGGCGCTCAGACGCCAGTCCGGCTTGGACGCCCCTACGCACGAGCAATTTGATTTCAATAGGTACCGCTTCGCCGATGTAAAGGGATTCGCGGGGCAGAACCAGTTCCAACGAGTAGAGGTGATCGGAGTCTGTGACCTTGGAAGGTTCCAGTACTTGAAGTGAAGCCGCAGGAATCTGGAAACTATGCTTTCCCGCCTGTGCTGTCCGCTCCGGTATCTGATAGTCTCCAACCTCCCTGGCGGTCACGCGGTACTGGTAGGAAAGCCGCATGGAAGTACGGCCGTTGATGATCTGGATGTTTTGCGAAGGTCCGAGGTAGTTGAATTGCAAACCGGGAACGGACGGTATGTTACGATTGGGGTCAAAAGGGAACTGATTCAGCCCGCGTCCCTCGACTTGAAAATCAACACGGTAAACAGCACTCTCACCTGCCCGGATGATGGGAGGTGAAAAATCCGCGGAGACGGCAATCTCCTGTCCCCTGAGCGAAGTCAGGCCTGAGATCAGCAGAAGGGGAAGGAACAGGAGGAGTCTTTTTGTTATTTTGATTTTTCGGGTCATTACCAATCCTTTCTTCTTCCATGGTTATCCTGCATATGCGGTTGGGGGCTGTGCCCGCTAAAAGGCAACTTTCTTTCGTTCCCCCGTAAAGAGTCAAGCAACTGCCGGGCTTCTTCTTCAGTCATTTCTGCTGCGAAGGCCAGAGCTTCTCCCTCTTGCTCTGCCCCCTCTGTTTCTTCCGCCGCTCCGGCATCCTGTTCCACCTCGGGGGCACCATCCTGTTGAGTGGACTCATCATGGGCCCCATTCTCAGCATCCTGAGCACCGTCTTCATTCTCACGGTTCTCTCCATCCTGACCCTCCTCTCCATCCTGGCCGTCCTGTTTGTCCTTCTCGTCCTGCTTATTTTCATCATTCTGGCCGTCCTGACCATCCTGACTATCTTCCCCGTCCTCACTGTCCCGACTCTCCTGCTTGTCCTCACCGTTCTCACTGTCCTGACCGTCTTCCCCGTCCTGACTGTCCTGCTTGTTCTCACCGTCCTGACTGTCCTCACCGTCCTGACCGTCTTCCCCGTCCTCGTTCTCTTCGTCTTCAAGCAACTTCTTTAATTCCTCAATGAGGAGTTCCAGTTTGTTTTGGCGGGTCTCATTTTGTGCCTTGAGGACTTGCAGGCTCTGTTGCAGTTCTTTGAGTGTCGCGTGGTGTTGATTGACCCGTTCGCTGTTTTTGCGGGCATCGTCTCCCTCGTGGGCCAGCTCGAGTGCACTGTTATAATGTTTCAATGCTTTGTCCCAGGAAGCGAGTGCCAGTTGCTGTTGGTTTGCCCAGGAGTTGGAGGACTCCTGAAGCTCACTGACTGACTCCTTCGCCTGTTCCGCGATCTGAAGCGCTTGTTTGATCTCATCCTGCGGAACAACCTGGGCTTCGGTTTCCGGGCTGCGCAAATTGGGAGGGATTCTATTCGGAGCGGCCCGGGCCAGCAGGGCATTGCCGTGTTGCAGGGCCTGTCCGCCAGTCTCCTGAGCCTGATTGAAACCGGATTTCTGATCGTCAGCGGAAGGGACTTCAGCGAGTGCCGCTTTCCCAAGTTGGAAATGGGTATTGCCCAGATTATAAAACGCGTCGGCGGTCAATCTGAGATTGGTGGAGTCCAGTGCCTGGGAAAAGGATTTTTCGGCGCTTTCGAAATCATCATCGAGGTAGTGTTGAACTCCCTGATTGTAGTGTTGCCGGGCATCGCGTGGGCTGGGGGTGGCGGCCTCGGTGCGAGCGGGACTGAGCAGGAGAATAAAGGCCATGGCTCCGGCAAGGGATACGAGAGTCTGCTGGGTTTGTTTTCTGTTGCGGTTGCGGACAATGCGTTCCGGCCTGCCAGTTTTCGGTTTCCCTAATCGTTTCCGTGTGCCGAACAGAGGCTCGATCGCGAGGAAGATCAGTGCGGCAGCGAGCGGAATCTGGAAACGCTCCAGCGGGGCCTGTTCCAGTTTGGAGGAAAGCTCGTGGCGGGGAATGCTTTTCAATCCGGCCTCATAAACTTGTTCGAGGCCCCGTCCGGTTGAACCGAGCGGCACATAAAAACCGTTGGTGACCTCGGCGATGGCCTGCAAGGTGACTTCGTCCAGACGGCTATGGACTGGTTCGCCTCCTGCGTCGCGCAAGTATTCGTGTGTTCCCCTTGGTCCTGCGATGGGGATGAGTGAGCCCTCCGGGTTGCCGACACCAACGGTGTAGATGATCACCCCGTTGTCGGCAGCCTGGCGTGCGCGGCGTATGCCTTCCTCACCGAGATCCTCTCCATCGGAGATCAGGACAATGATTTTGTGGTTATTATTTTTGCCAAAGGCGGCTTCGGATTCATGTATGGCTCGGGCGATGTCCGTGCCTCCCATGGAGATGGTGTGGGTGTCCGCTGCCATGAGGGACTGGCGGAAGGCATTATAATCCAAGGTCAGGGGGCACATGAGGAAGGCATCACCGGCGAAGGCAACCAAGCCGATGCGGTCCCCTTCCAGTTTGCCGATGAAGTCGAGCATATCGAGTTTGGCCCGCTGCAAACGGTTGGGCCGGATATCTTCAGCCAGCATACTGCGGGAAACATCGAAGGCGAAAATGATATCAATGCCCCGCGACTGGGTCTCTCTCCACTCATAGCCAAACTGTGGGCGGGCCATGGTGAGAAGCAGGCTGGTGAGTCCAAGGAAAACAAGGATTTGCTTGGCCTTATGCCGTTGCGGACTGAAAGTTGGGAGCAATTGGATGAGTAGCCGTTCAGAGGCAAACCCCGCTATTTGTTTATTCCGCTGGCGGCTGGCGTAAGCAAAAAGAAGGGCTAGGCCGATCAGGATCAGCGGTGTAATGTAAAGCCAGAAAGGCGAATGAAATGTGATGCCAGCGACTGTCATGGTATGGGAATCAAGGAAGCTTCCTCAGTTTGGTTTGGGCGAGTGCCTGCTCAAGCGCGAGCAGGAGCAGCCCGGTCAGGGCTGGCCAGAAAAACAGTTCATGGAAGGTGGCATAGTGCTGGATGCTGACTTCCGTTTTTTCGAGCTGATCAATCTCGCGGTAGATTTGTTCCATCTCCCGGGTGTTGGTGGCATGGTAAAATTGCCCTCCGGTGATGGAGGCGATTTCGCGGAGGGTTTCGGTGTCGATGCTCTCATCCATGTATCCTGCGACAATGATGTCACCATTGCGGTCACGCATGACATTGCCGGAACGGTCCATGGCGGGCATGGGGACACGACCGGGCGAGCCGGCGGCGATGGTGTAGATTTTGATTCCGAAGGCCTTGGCTGCTTCGGCGGCGGTGATCGGCGGGATCTGATTTACGTTGTCCTCGCCATCGGTCAGGAGAACAACGACACGGCTATCCGCTGGCAGGTCGCGCATACTGTTTGCACTCATCGCGATAGCTGGACCGATGGCTGTTGCGGTTGAATCGACCATGCCGATCTCTAATCGCTCCACGTTCTGCATCAGCCAGTCGTGATTGAGTGTCAGGGGGCTGACCAGGTATGATTCGCGGGAAAAGGCGATAAGGCCGATACGGTCATTCGGGCGTTGCTTTATGAAATCGACGATGGTCCGTTTGACCACATCCAGGCGGTTGACTATATCGCGGCGTGTGGCGAAGTCCAATGCATGCATGGAGCCGGAGACATCCACCACCAGCATGATGTCGATCCCGCTTGCCTCGGTTTCGGTAAACTGTTCTCCCAGTTGCGGACGGGCGAGCGCGACGATCAGGCTGGCGAGGGCAAGCAGGCGCAGGACAAACAGGAGGCGTCCGGCCCGGTTGCGCGAGGCCCCGCTGACCTTGCGTGCGATGGCGGTACTGGAAAAAATGAGTGCCGCATTCTTACCGGTTCTTCCTTTAAGGTAGGCGATCAGCGGAAGCAACAGCAAGAGCCAGAGTAGCTGCGGGTTGTGAAACAGTAAATCCATTGAAGGTGGGTCAGGAGTAAAGTTTAAGTTTGGTTTTTTTGTTGTGCGCTTTCGATGAAGTCGTGAGCTGTTGTGAAGAGTTCCTTCCGTTCGTTCAGTCCGAAAGACTGTTTTGCGAATTTCGCCAGATCACAAAGCTGAAGAAAGGTTCCCAGCCGTTCAATCGGTTCTCCGTTGAGGCGTGAATCATGCCTGGCCACCTCAAGGAATTCCTCGGTGGTCTGTTCCGGTGCTCTCAGGCCGTAATCCCGTTCGAGGTAATGGCGCAGGGCGTTGGAAACGGCGCTGGAGTAGGCCTTGTCCGTACCTTTGCTCAACAAAGCCTTGGCTTCTTCCAGCTCCAGCAGGGCCAGTTCGTAGGGTGTGGGAGGAGGGGACTTGCGGGAACGGCGTCCCAGCCAGAAGGCGAGGGCAAGGCTCGCGAGAAAGAGAACCGCGAGGAGGGGGATGAGCCAGATGCCGTGCTCCTCCCAGAAGGTGACCGGAATTGGGCCACGCAGGGGAGCCAGCTCAAGGGAGTCGAATTGGTCTGTAAGTTTCATGCGTTTTCCCCCGGTTAACGTCGTTGCATTCGTTTGGCAAAGTATTGACGGAGTGGGGTCAGGTAGGGCTCGCGGGTGTTCACATTCAGAGTCCCGATTCCGCTGCGACGCAAACCACGATCGAGCTCTGCCCGGCGTTTGATATTTTGTTGCCGGTACTGGCGGCGGACGGTCTCACTGCCTGTGTTCAATTCAATCAGTTCTCCGGTTTCGGCATCTTCCAAGGTGAGGATTCCGACATCCGGCAAGACTTCCTCTCTCGGGTCACTCAAAACGATTCCTGTCAGGTCATGCCGCTGATGGGTTAGGGAGAGGGTGTGGAAGAGATTTCCGTTTCTGCGGCTATCGGGGTCGGGCAGTTGTCCATCCGGGCCCTGAAGGAAATCAGAGAGCAGGAAAACGACGGCGCGTCTTTTCAGTAGGCGGTTTAACGTGGTCAGGGCCAGAGGGATATCGGTTCCGGTGCCTTCGGGTTCGTGAAACAGAATTTCCCGGATCACGCGGAGCACATGTTGGCGGCCTTTCTTGGGGACAATGATTTCCTCGATACGGTCGGTGAAAAGAATGAGCCCGACCTTGTCGCTGTTGCGGACGGCGGAGAAGGCGAGTACGCTTGCCAGTTCGGCGGCGAGTTCGCGCTTGGACTCGCGGGAGGAGCCGAAGTTCCCCGATGCGGATAAATCGACCAGCAGCATGATGGTCAGTTCGCGCTCCTCCCGGAATTTCTTGATAAAAGGCCGATCCATCTTGGCGGTGACGTTCCAGTCGATACTACGGACATCATCGCCAGCCGCATACTCCCGCACCTCTTCGAAATCCATTCCCTGACCTTTGAAGACACTGTGGTAGGCTCCGGACATGGCATCCGTGACCATCCGCCGGGTGCGGATCTCTATCTGCCGCACCTTTTTCAGGATCTCGCGTGTTCTGTCAGAAGAGTCGGGCATGATTTAGGCTGTAGGTGTTTAGGCTGTAGGGTTCACGGTACCGGGACGGTGTCGAAGATGCGGGTGATGATGGTTTCGCTGGAGACATCCTCGGCTTCGGCCTCGTAGCTTGGGATGACGCGATGGCGGAGCACATCGAGGCCGATGGTCTTGATGTCCTGGGGAGTCACATAGCCACGGCCCTGCAGGAAGGCCCAGGCCTTGGCCGCCAGTGTCAGTGCAATCGTGGCCCGCGGCGACCCTCCGAACTGGATGAAATCATCCATGTTGACCCCGAAATCGCTGGGCTTGCGGGTGGCAAAGACAATGTTGACGATGTAGTCTTTGACTTTGTCGTCCACATAGATGGTGTCCACCACCTTGCGTGCCGCTAGGATATCGGAAGGGGTGATGACGCCGGTAACCCGGGTATCAGGTGAGGTGGACGCCATGGTGTCGAGAATTTGCCGTTCCTCTTCGCGGGAAGGATAGCCGACCTTGAGCTTCAGCATGAAGCGGTCCACCTGGGCTTCGGGGAGGGGGTAGGTGCCCTCCTGATCAATCGGGTTCTCCGTGGCCAGCACCAGAAAGGGAGTGGGCAGGGGATAGGTCTGATCGCCCAGGGTCACCTGTCGTTCCTGCATCGCTTCCAGCAAGGCCGACTGGACCTTCGCGGGGGCACGGTTGATTTCGTCAGCCAGTACCAGGTGGGCAAACACGGGGCCCTTGCGGGTGTGGAATTCCCCGCGTTGCGGATTATAAACCAGTGTGCCGACGATATCGGCGGGCAGGAGGTCCGGCGTGAATTGGATCCGGGAAAAATCAGCCTGCACGGCGGAGGCGAGGGTGCGGACACTCAAGGTCTTGGCCAGGCCCGGCACGCCTTCGAGCAGTACATGGCCATTAGCCAGCAAGCCGACCAGCAGGCGCTCCACCAGATAGTGTTGGCCAACGATGACCTTGCCCATTTCCTGACGCAGGAGCGGCACCCATGCGGACGCCTCCTTGACCCGTTCATTGGTTTCGTTCAGAGTAGTATTCATGCTTTCAGTCGTTTTTTGCGATTAGTTGTCACTCTTGATCGCGTGACAAGTTTCATAGTTCAAAGTTTCATTTTTTATATACTCATGGAATGAAAAGCAGCAACAGCGCGGTGTCATGATTTTCTGACATAAAAGAGTCTCCTGCGGGTGATTTATTCCGTGGAATTTGAAAAAATCATAACACAGCCTTCGTTCCGTATCCATAAATTGCCCGCCTCGCTCCTCCCCCGCCGAATTAGGGTGTACAAGAGGGGGGAAGGGGATTTACTGTCGCGGGTTTGTTAATGATAAAACGGATTGCATGGTTTTTTCTGGGGATAGCAGCTTGTCTGTTGTCTGTGCTGATGCTTTGGGCGGGGCTCCAGATACCTGGCTACATGAGGGCGGTTTCGCCAGGGGTGTTGGAGGCGGCCGGAGCCGAGGGGCGGAGTCTTACCGAAGAAGCCCTGCTGCAGGTAGAGTTTGGGCGGCCCGGTCCGGCGATCAGAATGCTTGCCGCGCAGGAGGAACTTTGGGAACAAGTCCCGGTCCGTCCTTCCGTCGTGGCGGAAATGGATGCGGTGCGTGAGGCACTGCGGGCTTTGGAGGAGGCCCATCCGGACTATATGCTTTCCGGTGGAGCCGATCCTTTTTTTGAGCAGTTTATCTATCTGTTGCCGCGAAAGCCGCTTGCTGACTCCGGGGGCCATGTGAACAGTCTACTGGCGACACAGGTGAACCGTGAGGCCCTGCTGGGGTTTCTGGAAGCATCCAGCAATCCGGCGGTGCAGCGGGTATTGCACACTCTAAACCTTTACACACTGCAACACTTTGTTCCGGCGGATCAGCCGGGAGGGGAGGCTTATGAGGCGGCAGTGCTGATCACGGCACTGATGGTCCAGGGGGGACACCTTGGGCCGGAGTTTGGAAGTGGGTTGCGTGGGCTCCTGCAACGTGCCGAAGGCGGGGACCCGGATGCGCTATTGAGGATGGAAGCCTTGTATCTGGCCATGCTGGGGGCGGGGCAGCGGATGAACTGGGTCCAGTTGGCATCCTGGGTCAGGGCTCACGGGCAGTGGGAGGACTTTGTCCGGACAGCCTCGTTGTTGCGTGCAGGTGGTATGTCTTTGGACTCCATCTATTCGGCTGTGGTTCTGAGTGAAGACGGGGGAAAGGTGGCGGACTATCTGGAAATCTGGCCTGACTATGGCCATGAGGATCTCGCCTTTGCCTTGGCCCAGGGCAGTGGGGCCTTGCAGTTGTTGCTGGAGGAAATGCTGCCGATGTACCGCCCCCCCGACTGGAAAGAGTGGCTCCCGGTCTGGAAAACGGAGCTTCCCGGCCGTTTTGCCTACCGTTTCCCGGAATGGGCCTTCCTGCTATCGCTTCTTTTATACGGTTTGGCGGGTGTTCTAATCTACAACGGACTCCGTTGGCTGGCACCCCCCTTTACCGGGCAGATTTCCTGGTTTTCGCGGCTGACAGGGAACAGTGCGGCAGCGTTGCTGGTCGTGGTAGTGATGCTTTCGGCGAACGAGCCCTATCTGTTCAGCCAGCAGACCACCGAACCGGGGCGCTTGTTTTTGGAGTTTGAACTCACCACGGAAGCCAGCCACATTCAGGAGGACAACATGGATATTACCAACATCGATCAAATCACACTGCTGGTACTGCTGGTGTTTTTTCTAGTCCAGCTTTTCATTTACACGGTCTGCCTTTTCAAGATTTCCCAGATTAACCGGGTGCCGGTTTCTTCGGCCTTGAAGATCCGTTTGCTGGAAAACGAAGAGCATCTATTTGACTCCGGCCTGTATGTCGGGCTCACCGGAACGGTGATCTCACTACTCATGCTGGCCGTAGGCATCGTTCAAGCCAGTCTGGTCGCCGCTTATTCCTCAACGCTCTTCGGTATTATCTTTGTGGCCCTCCTTAAAATACTGCATGTACGCCCCTTAAAACGCAGGTTACTGATGGAGGCTGACCGCTATTAGCCCGCATGGCACTTAGTTAAGGTGGACTATCGAAATCGACGCCAATGAGAATTCAGGATTTTTCTTCAGAGTGGAAAGGAGCACGGGCGTCCCGCCCGTGTTATTCCAAGTTCGTGGGCAGGATGCCCACGCTCCTTTTGGTTCCGGCTTCCGTCTTCACTGAGTTACACCGCGACAAGTCGCCGGGCTTGCTCCGTCGATTGCGGTAAACGGCCCCAATGAAGGCCCTTAACTAAGTGCCATCCGGGCTAGTCTATCCCTTGCCAATTACTTGAACATAACAGATAATGAACCGCTCCATTCTATTGGTTATTTGCGACTTTCTCCTGCTGAGTCTGCTGGCACTGGCCCGGTTTGACCAGCCGGTGGAGGAAGATCCCATGGGTATGGAGCGGGCTCTGAACGACCCGATGGCCAACCAGGACATGATTGATGTCCTGCAGCTCTCGCTCGCATCGGAGCGTGATTTTCGGGTGGACCTGAACAGTGAACTCAGCCAGACGCGGGAGGAGTTGGAGGAGCGTGCACGACTGCTGGCGGAGCGGGAGGTTAAACTGCAGGAGGCGGAACGGACAAGTTCCCAACTGGCAGAGGAAAAAACACGCCTTGCCGCAGAACGTGAGCGGCTGGAGGAGGAGAAGACCCGGGCCGAAAAGGAACGCATGCAGATGGCGCGCCAGTATGAGGAGACCCGTAGCCGTTTGCAGCAAACAGAGGAAGAACGTCTGGCTCTGGTCCGTGATATCGGTGACTGGCGGGAACGCAGTGCCGCGGCCAATGAGCGCCTGCAAAACCTGGAAACCGCTTTGCGGGAAAGAGAACGTGTTCTTTCTGATTTTGAACAGACCAGTCAGATGCTTGAAAGCGAACGGCGGGCACTGGAGTTGGAAAAGCAGGGGCTGGAGACGCAACTGGCAGTGGCGCGAACGGAATCCCGGGCTCTGTCGGAAAATTTAAACACCGCGATATCCGAAATTGAATTAACCCGGGCCGAGAAGGCCTTATTGCAAGAACAGACCTCCCGACTGACTGAAGGGGTGACTGTTCTGGCAGAGTCCACCCGGCAAATTCAGGAGGATGTCAGGCAATTGCAGCCCCAGTCCCTGAATGCGATATTTGACAATTTCCGCAACAATCGGGTGACAGTTCTTTTCCTGACAGAAGAGAGCGGCCTTTTCGGTGGTGTCCAGAAGCGTCAGTATGCGATCCGGACGCTCTTGCTTGACGACGGTGAGCGCCTCTTCGCTCCGGTTCATGTGGCGGACACACCGTTGACCAATGGCAACCTGCGGGCGATGGAAGTTCGTCTGGTGATGGCGGGGAAGCAGTTTCGTTTGCCACAGGTCATGGTTATGGCTGCGGATCCGCGGGTGGTTGCAGTTGGCCTCCCGAAGACTTATCTTGAAGAGGATGGCCCCAAGCCCTTCAAACTGGCGACGGATCCTCTTCGTTTCCCCGAGGCCGTTTTGATCGACAGTCAGGAAAGCTACTATGGGGAAAGTACTTTCCGTATTGATGAAAGCAACCGTGGTTACATGCGTATGCAAAATACCTTGTTCAACCGACTCTTTGGTGAGTTCTCGCCCAAACGGGGTGACCTTGTTTTCTCGAAAACCGGAGAATGGGTCGGGTTGATGGTGAACAACCGCTACGGGGTTATCGTTCCGGATTATAATGTGGCTTTCACCATACGAACTGGAAACGAGTTCCGCCCCGATGAAACCAATCAGTTCAACACCGTCCTGCGAAACCGCCTGCAGCCACTCGGACGCGAACTGCAGTGAAGGTAAAAACAGGCGGAAAATTTACCAGAATTTTCAAGAAACCAGGTTATCCTCCGGGAAATAGGGGTGCCTTAACCGGCGGGAGCTTTCAAACAGGCCCCCCGGGCGGTTGCGCTGGAGCCAACTGTTCTCAAATCGTCCGATCAGCTTTCGGATCCGGCTCCGGTCGAGCGGAGGCAATTCAGGGTGCACCAGATGGGCAGCACGGGTCAAGGCTGCTAGCGAAAGATCAATCCCAATGAGTGTTTCCTCCCGCAGCCAGTCGGCATCGTCAGAACGGGGTGAGGACGTCAGGATGGTTCCTCTTTCTGTTTCCAAAAGCTTTTCGATTCGTCTGAAATCCTCCTTGCTCAGCTTGCTGCAGAGTTCTTTCACATGGGAGTCATCGTGGATGAGTGATATGAACAGGTAGCTGTTGTTGAATCGCTTGTTGCCAAAGAGAGGTTCGATCCCGCCTACTTTGAGGAGAGCCCGGGCCAGATTGCCGGTGCTGTCCTGAAAGACATAGCGGTTCATGGCCTCAATGAGACCTTCTTCGGAAAAGGTATCCGGATTCCAGGCCAGTGCGCCTCCGGCCAGAACAGGAGGAACCATGTAGGCCCACTCGTAGTGGTGTCCCTGGTCTCCCCAGGATGTGTTCAGAACCCCCTGCGCCCCATGTTTAATGGCGGCGTTTACAGCGGCAATCAGATTGCCCAATGCGATATTCCAGCGTCCGGTCAGGCTGTTCCAGACAGAGGTTCCGGGGGCGACGAGAAAACGGGAAAATCCGGCTCCGGCGACCTGGGTACATTGCTTCTCGAATGGGTGGTCGTCCTCATAGCCCCAAATGACAGGTACCGATTCGGACGGAACCTGATCGAGTTTTTCGGGGGACTCCAGAATGATGTCCGCCCAGAATTGCATGGATTTACCTCTTGCAGAGACGAGTTCAAAGATGCGGTTCATGAATTCGAGGTAAACGGCCTGCTTGCCGTCCCTTTCCACCCGCTCCTTGCTGAAACCCTGACCGAGTTCCCAAGGCTCATCTCCGCCCACGTTGAGCTGGGTACTGCTGAAGTTGGGAAGGAGTTCATCATAGAGTCCCGATATAAATTCCAAGCTTTCAGAGGTCGGACGAAGTGTGGTACCGATGGGTCGGAAAGTCCCGCTGGGGTGCTTGAACCCTTTCGGACACTCAGCGAGGTGCTGGTATTCGGGATAACGGAACCAACGTTCGAAATGGCCGAAGGAATTCTGATTTGGAACCAATTCAATGTGGTGATCACGGCAGTAGGCATCCAGTTCCCGGATCTCTTCTCCGGTCAGGGGAGAAGCATCGCCCCAGACCAAGGGGTGTTGGCTGTAGGCAAAAGTGTGCTCGGTGTAGAGTTGCAGTTGGTTGCAACGGGCGAGGGCGAGC
Organism: uncultured Opitutales bacterium; assembly: GCA_964499045.1. Taxonomy (GTDB): domain Bacteria; phylum Verrucomicrobiota; class Verrucomicrobiia; order Opitutales; family CAZCJJ01; genus CAZCJJ01. The sequence goes on from CAZCJJ010000094.1 coordinate 11,705, forward strand.
AGGCGAACGAGCCGCTGGAGGGTTTCCATCGTGGGAACCCGGCAACGGCTGATATCGAGCATGAAGCCGCGAACCGGAAGCCTGGGTGCATCCTCAATTTCTGCTTCCGGAAAATGAGAGCCATCACATTGGGATCGGATCTGCTCCAGACATTGAAGACCATAAAACTTTCCGGCCTCATCCCTGTGGCGGAGAAGGATTTTATCACCACCAATTGACAGGTGAAAGCCCTCGGGGGCAATGCCTTCCTCTGTGACTTGATACGACGGGGTTGTGTTGAACGAAGCACCAGAGGTGCCGGGGCTGATGGATTGTTTGGCCGGGGTCGGAAAAATAAGCATGTCCTCTTCAACGTAAGAAACGTGGGAGACTCAAGTGTAATGCAGTGGCTGGTGTAGATGTTTTTTCGGTTGATTTATCCGGAGGCCCTGACGTTTATTGTGAGGCCATGTCTAAACGAGCGCTTATTTCTGTCAGTGATAAATCCGGTCTGGTTGATTTTGCCAGAGCTTTGGTTGAGCAACACGGTTTCGATCTCCTCTCGACCGGGGGAACGGCGAAACTTCTGAGTGAGGCCGGGCTGCCGGTCACGGAAGTAGGAGCATACACCGGGTTTCCGGAAATGATGGAAGGGCGGATCAAAACACTGCATCCGAAAATTCATGGTGGGCTGCTTTGTCGCAGGGACAAGGAAGACCACCTTGCCCAGGCCCGTGAGCATGAAATCGGTTTGATCGATTTGGTGGTGGTGAACCTTTATCCCTTTGAGGAGACGGTGGCCCGCCGTGACTGCTCGTTTGAGGATGCGATTGAAAACATTGATATCGGCGGCCCCTCCATGCTGCGCAGTGCGGCCAAGAACCATGCCAGTGTGACGGTGGTTTGCGACCCGGTGGATTATGGCCGGGTGCTCGAAGCCATGTCCGGAGATGGAGCAACATTGGAAATCCTGCGCAAGGAACTGGCACTTAAGGTATTTCAAAGGACCTCGGCCTATGACGGTGCCATCGCTAACTATCTGGAAAATCAAGTATCGCCGGGGAACCTCGGTTTGCCTTCCCAGTTGAACACGGCTCTTCCGCGGGCCCAAGTGTTGCGCTATGGTGAAAACCCCCATCAGCGGGCAGCGCTCTACGGTCGCTTCCACGAATGTTTTGAGCAGCTTCAGGGGAAAGAACTTTCCTTCAACAACATCATTGATATTTCAGCTGCCACCTACCTGATCGGGCAGTTTGAAAAGTGTACGGTTGCCATTTTAAAGCATACCAATCCCTGTGGTGTCGCCTCGGCTCTGACGCCGCTTGAGGCTTGGGAAAAGGCCTATTCAACCGACCGTCAGGCTCCCTTTGGTGGTATTATTGTGTTGAACCGCACAGTGGAGTTGGATTTGGCCGAGGCCGTTGGCCAGATTTTCTGTGAGGTTATCATTGCTCCGGCCTTTACTGATGAGGCGAAGTCCTTCTTTGCCAAAAAGAAAAACCTACGGCTGATGGTGGCCAAGGACCATTTACGGGCCGATACCTTGCAGGAAGTACGCTCAGTTGTCGGCGGACTTCTCCTGCAGGACCGCGATCAAAAGCGTATGACCAAGCAGGATTTCAAGGTGGTGACGGACCGTCAACCGACCGAAGCGGAATGGAATGACCTGCTCTTTGGTTGGAATGTGGTCAAGCACGTGAAGTCCAATGCCATTGTCTATGCCAAGGATGAGCAGACTGTTGGGGTGGGAGCCGGACAAATGAGCAGGGTGGACAGCTCGCGGATTGCCGTCTGGAAAGCAGGTGAGGCCGGTCTCGAACTCAAGGGAAGTATTGTGGCATCGGATGCCTTTTTCCCATTTGCCGATGGATTGATTGCGGCGGCCGAGGCCGGAGCTACGGCAGCGATTCAACCGGGCGGTTCTGTGCGGGATGAAGAGGTGATTGCGGCTGCCAATGAGAAGGGGATGGCGATGGTCTTCACGGGGGTCCGTCATTTCAAGCACTAACCCGCATATCTCACCGGCTTGTTGGCGAAGGTTATATTCTATTGAAAAACA
>CAZCJJ010000095.1:0-5944 GCA_964499045.1 uncultured Opitutales bacterium
GGCTGCCTTCCGACAGGTGCTCCAGCCCGGTCGGGCCGGAGATCGGAGCCTGGACCGTGGTGTAATCCAAATTCAACCTGGCCTCAGCAACACTGGCCTGACTGGACTTTAACTGCGCCTGCGCCAGCTCAAACGCTGAAAGCGTGCGATCCCGTTCCCGTTCACTGACAGCATTCTGCTCGAAAAGCCCGCGAACCCGGGTCCACTCCCGTTCAGCCTGATTCATACCAACTTCCACATTCGCCAGTTCTGCCTCCGCTTTTTGCAGGGCAATCCGGTAAGGATCCTGATCAATCCGGAAAAGCGGGTCACCCTGTTTCACGACCTGACCTTCCTCGTAAAGCCGCTCCTCCAGAATGCCCCCCACCCGGGCCCGAACCTCGACTTCGCGTGCACCGCGAACGCGGCCGGCATAATCAACGACTACCGAAACCGGTTCGGCAACCACCTCAACCACCGTGACCGGCGGCGGCGGCATTTGCCCATATCCACCTTCCGCTCCCTTGTCCCCGCAGCCAACCAGTAGAGATCCGGCCAATAGAACGGGCACCAGCTGAACACCGTGTGCTCTTACAGTTTCTTTTGTTAAATATCGCATAAATTTGAATTGATTAATAAATAGCTCAGATGCGGTGACATTTGGCCAGAATCCCATCCAGGACTACATCCAGAATCGCCTCAGCCTGGTCCTTACAACAGACTTTCCGCTTCGAAAAGTGATTGGTGAAAATGACACCATACAGGGCATCGCTGATGACTCCGACAATCCGGTCCGCTGACATCCTTCGCAACACCCCTTTCTCCATCGCCTGCTGCACAAAAGTTTTCCGCTTTTCGAAATTTTCCTTCTTGTAAACAAAATAGGTGGCCTCCTTCCGGTCCTTGAATTCAGCCCGTTCAATAATCAGCAGTTCAATCAGGGCAGGATTCCGGTCAAAGAAATCCAGATACGATTCCACTCCCTTTCTGATGTATAGCAACACATCCTCCTCCCCTTCCAGCGCCGAATCGACGCATTCCACCAACTCGCGGATTCCGGAATCCACCGTCGCGAAAAACAAGGCTTCCTTGCTCGGGAAATAGCGGTAAATCGTTCCCTTGCCGATTCCCAGCCGGTCCGCCAGTGCCTGAAGATCCGCCTGTCGGTAACCTGCCTCAGCAAAAAAAGGCGCAGCCGCCGCCAGAATTTCCTCCTGCCGGAACTGTGCCACCCCGTGGTCCTTCGGACGACCCGGACGCCTTATTACTTTTTCCATAAAGGCAGCAGCATTACCGGACGGACGCGTCAGTCAACAAGTTTTGTTGTTTTTTAAGCTAATTTCGTTATAGTTTCTTTGACTAAATAAAGAAAGCAGCTCCTTTGCTTTCCATAGGCCTTTCCCATTGTAAGCAGAGGAACAAAAAACTTCACACTGGGGCGGTCCCGGCCTATATTGACCGCCTTTTTTCATTCCAACCAGACAATCATACGATGAGCAAGCAACCTCCCCAAATGACCACCAGTGCTGGCAATCCTATTGCCGACAACCAGAATTCCCTGACTGCGGGCAGCCGCGGCCCGGTGCTGATGCAGGACTACCAGTTGATTGAAAAACTGGCCCACCAGAACCGCGAGCGCATTCCTGAGCGCACAGTACACGCCAAGGGGTCCGGGGCCTATGGGACTCTGAAAATCACCCACGACATCACCCGCTACACCAAGGCCAATATTTTCTCCAAGGTGGGCAAGGAAACCGAGCTGTTCCTGCGTTTCTCCACCGTTGCCGGCGAACGCGGTGCCGCCGATGCCGAACGCGACGTGCGCGGCTTTGCCATTAAATTCTACACGGAAGAAGGCAACTGGGATCTGGTCGGCAACAACACTCCGGTCTTCTTCATACGTGATCCGCTGAAATTCCCGGACTTCATCCATACCCAGAAACGTCACCCCAAAAGCAACCTGCGCAGCCCCACTGCCATGTGGGACTTCTGGTCGCTCAGCCCGGAAAGCCTGCACCAGGTGACCATCCTCTTCTCCGATCGCGGCCTGCCCAAGAGCTACCGCCATGTCAACGGCTACGGCAGCCACACCTACAGCTTCATCAACGCTCAAAACGAACGTTTCTGGGTGAAATTCCATTTCAAAACCCAACAGGGCATCCAGTGCATGACCAATGAGGAAGGCGCCAAGGTCGTAGCCCAAGACCGCGAAAGCTCACAGCGCGACTTGTTTGAATCCATCGAAAAGGGCGACTTCCCCCGCTGGGACCTCAAAATCCAGGTCATGCCGGAAACCGATGCGGAAAAATACGCGATCAATCCCTTTGATGTCACCAAGGTCTGGCCCCACAGCGACTACCCGCTGATTGATGTCGGGGTGATGGAATTGAACCGCAACCCGGAAAACTATTTCGCCGAGGTCGAGCAATCTTCCTTCAGCCCGTCCAACATCGTTCCCGGTATCAGCTTCTCGCCCGACAAGATGCTGCAGGCCCGCATCTTCTCCTACGCCGATTCCCACCGTTACCGGGTCGGCACCCACTACGAGATGCTGCCGGTCAACCGTCCCCGCTGTGCGGTCAACACCTACCACATGGATGGTCCGATGCGCTTCGATGCTCCCAAGGCCACCGATGCCTACTATGAGCCGAACAGCTTTGGAGGTCCCGCTGAGAGCGATGCTTTCCGCGAACCACCGCTGAAGATCTCCGGTGATGCCGATCGCTACAACCACCGCGAGGGCAACGACGACTACACCCAGCCGGGCAATCTTTTCCGCCTGATGTCGGATGATCAAAAACAACAGCTCTTTAACAACATCGCAGCCGCGATGGAGGGTGTACCTGAAGCCATCATCCGCCGTCAGCTGGAGCACTTCCGCAAGGCGGATCCGGCCTACGCGGAGGGCGTTGCCAAAGCTCTGGGCCTGAAGTAATCAGGCTCTCCGGGCGGGGCAGAAAAGGCAGCCATGACCACGACTCCCCTCAGTGCGGAAGAAGAAGCGCGCTATGCCGAGTTACAGGGCATGGCGCTAGACTTTGCCCGCCAGGGGGAAACCGTGGAGTTGGAGAAAATGATCCAGGCCGGCCTGCCGGTCAACCTGAGCGATCATAAGGGTAATTCCCTGCTCATGCTCGCGGCTTACAATGAACAGGCGGAAACCGTAAGCATGTTGCTGCGGCACGGGGCCGAAGTCGATCGGCGCAATGACCGGGGGCAGACGCCCCTCGGCGGCGTAGCATTCAAAGGCTACACCCGCATCGCGGAGATTTTAATGGAACATGGGGCCGACCCCAATGCTGATAATGGCGGCGGTTCCACTCCCCTCACCTACGCCGCCATGTTCGGACGCCTGGAAACCGCCGACCTGCTGGCCCACAAGGGAGGACGGCACGGCGCCAAAAAGTGGCAACAGTGGCTGGGCAAAAGCGCCGTCGCTTTTTTCAGTATTTTCAGAAGAACCCCTACAACCTAAAACCCTACAGCCTACAACGTTCAGCCAAACCAGCCACCGCGGTTGACGCTGACTCCATGCTGGTCAGTGGAGGCACAGCCCCCTCCTAATAAAGACGCAAGTATGAGCAAAATGAGAATGATTTTTTTCATGGGTGTTTTTTTGTGAAAAAAAGAAACGGGTGCAAGGCTGTTTAGTACCCCGTTTCACCTTCTCTCCCTCAATCCGCCTGCACCACATAGCCCTTGAGGTAGTGGCTTTCGGGGATGGTAATCACCACCGGGTGGTCTGCGGGCTGACCGGTTTGGTGAAGCAGACGAACTTCGCGCCGGACATCGGCGGCGGCATCCGACAGGCTTTGCAGAAACAAACTGCTGTCCACATGCTGGGAACAGGAATAAGTCGCCAGTATGCCCCCCGGACTGAGCATGCGCAGAGCCCGCAGGTGCAGTTCCTTGTAGCCGCGAATAGCTCCGGCCAGTGATTTCCGGTTACGGGCAAAACTGGGAGGGTCCAGAACAATAAGATCAAACTGTCCTTCCCGATGCTCCGTCATCCAATCGAAAACATTCGCTTCCTGAAAGTCCACCGTTAGCCCGTTGCGCTCCGCGTTGCGGGAAGCGGCCTGTACGCAGTCGCCGGAAATATCCAAGCCCAGAACCGAGCTTGCTCCTCTTGCGGCGGCATGCAGCGCAAAGGCCCCTTGATTACAAAAGGCATCCAGTACACGGCGGCCTTCCGCATAAGTACTTACCAGCAAATGCTGCTCACGCTGGTCCATATAATAACCGGTCTTCTGGCCCCCAAGAAAATCCAGATAATACTCCAGCCCGTCAATCCGGTGCCACTCTCCGCTTAAGGGCTGGCCACTCAGCGTCCGTGCGTAACATTCCATTCCTTCCCGCAGGCGGGTCGGAGCATCGTTCCGCAAAACAATTTCCTGTGGGGCATAACGTTCCCGCAACCAGTCAGTGATCCAAGGCAAGCGTTGCTCCATCCCCAGAGTCAAAGCCTGCACAACCAGAACCGACCCGAAACGGTCCACTACCAGCCCGGGAAGCAAGTCGGCCTCCGACCAGACCAGGCGCTGGTAGGGATCATCTGTCCGACGCCTCACGGCTTTTTCCAGGAGATCCCCAAGCAGGGAAGCATCCAGATTCTCCACTTTCCGCGAAAAGCGGCGCCAGACAATCGTTGACTGGCCATTGTATAAGCCCGCACCCAGCGACCGTCCGCGACTGTCCTTCAGTTCGACAGCCTGGCCGTTGAACGAGGGATCCAGCAAAGCCTCCACTTCCGTTGAGAACACCCAGGGATGTCCGTTTAGCACCCGCGCAGGGCGGCCTTTTTTCAACTGCAATACATTATTCATCAGGACACCCTTCGAAGCAGGTACAAAGCAAACAAGGCCATCAGCCCCAGCGGCAGCCAGGCCGCCATCATGGGACTCAGGACCCCCTGGCTCCCGAGCAGGTTGGTCAGGTTGGCAATCAGGTAATAGGTAAAAAACAGGAAAACCGACTTGGAGGCTCCGACCATGGGATTGGTCCGCACTCCGGAAACCGCAAAGGGAATCGCCAGGCCGACTACGATCAGACAGGCAAAGGGGCTGGAGAGCAGGCTCATTTCACGCACCCGGTAGGCCAGCATTTTCGGATTCTCCTCCGGCGATACTTTGCCCAGCAAATCACGGACCTCCAGAAGCGAGAGCTGGTCCACCCGTTTTTGCAATGTCAGCATCATGCCCGGATGTTCATCAAACTCAGGGAATCGTTTTCTATCAAAGGGCAGGGAGCGGATGACTTCCCCGCTGCCGGGGGCGAAGGTCAGTTCCCGTCCTTCAACAAAGACCCATTCTCCCGCCACATCGTCATAGAAGCCCTCTCTTGCCATCACCCGGGAGATTTCACGTCCGGTTTCATCACGCTGATAAACATTCACGCCGAAGGCCTCGTAGGTGTATTCGCTGAAGCGGTTCATGAACCAGATACGGCCGTCTTTACTGTTGTCCAGGGCAAGGCCGGGAACAATGCCGACTTGCCGCTCATCGAGGACCCGGGCCTCTCCCGCAAAGCGCAGGTTTTCCTGAATCGTCCGGCTCAGCTCGACATAACGTGGAACCATTTCGGCATTCAGATAAAACAGCAGTCCACTGAGCAGGAGCCCACCCAACCAGAGGGAACGGGTAATGCGGAACAGGTGCATGCCCCCGGCCCGCATCGCGGTGATTTCCATGTTGCGGTGCAGGTTTCCCAGCATAAAAAGCAAGGAAACCAGTAGACTGATCGGGATAACCGTTGGCAGGAAAGAGGGAAAAAGAAACAGGTAGTAACGCAGGATGTCACCGCCCGAAGCCCCCCAGTCGAGAAAGTCCTTCAAGCTGTTCTGTATCCGCTCCAACATCAGGATCCCCACGGTCGCCCCCAACGCCATCAGAAACGTTTTCAACCATTCGCGAAATATGTACCTGTCCAGCAGCATGAATATTAAGCGGCAGGATTGCCCCTGCCC
>CAZCJJ010000095.1:6044-13698 GCA_964499045.1 uncultured Opitutales bacterium
CTGTCCTCTTTTTTCTGGCCCTTGTCCGGATCGACTTGTAATTAAGCTCCTTTTCTGACGTATGCCACGGATCCCCAAAGAGAAATGGAACACCCGGCTGGGCGTAATTCTGGCGGTAGCCGGGAGTGCGGTGGGTCTGGGCAACTTCCTGCGCTTCCCCAGTCTGGTCGCTGAGTACGGCGGCGGGGCCTTCATGCTGGCCTATGCCATTTGCTTTTTGATGGTGGGACTGCCGGTCTGCTGGGCCGAATGGTCGATGGGCCGGATGGGTGGAAAACTCGGTTTTAACTCCTGCCCCGCCATCTTTGCAGTCATCACGCGACACCGATCCATGCGCTGGGTGGGAATGATTGGAGTCCTTGTTCCCGTCACCATCTACATGTACTATATGTATGTGGAAGCCTGGTGCCTGGGCTATGCGGCTAACTTCCTCGCTGGCAACCTCCACTTTGAAACCGTCGCAGAAGCCGGGGAATGGTGGCAGACATTCATCGGGATGGAGGCCAATGGAGCAGCCTTCGGGTTTGGCTTTCAGCAGGTCGGGCTCTTTCTCCTTATCGTCTTCCTGATCAACTTTTACCTGATTTATCGCGGCGTGGCCAAGGGTATCGAACTCTTCTGCAAATACGCCATGCCCACTCTCGCCATCCTGGCCTTTGTCATCCTGATCCGCGTCCTCACTCTGCCCGCCAATGCGGAAGACCCGGAGAAAAACGCCTACAATGGTCTCGGTTTCATGTGGAACCCGACCAAGGTCTATCTCGTCAGCACTCAGCCCGGGGACGATGGGGTCTCCGAAACCGTACGCATGGAAAAAGTCGGACAAGCCGCACAGGCTCAGGCACACGAGACCGTTAAGAACAACAAGGAGGAACGCGCACGACTGGTCACGGATTTGGCCGCTGCCCGCCATGGATCCTCTGAGCACCAAATGTTGGAAAGCCAGTTGGCCGTCCTCCCCCAAATGTCAGTTGAAACAGTGGGTATTCTCCAGCAATTGCAAAACGGACGCCTCTGGCTGGCAGCGGCAGGACAGATCTTTTTCTCCCTGTCCATCGGTTTCGGGGTGATCATCACCTACGCCAGCTACATGCGCGAAAACGACGATGTTGTTCTCAGCGGTCTGGCGGCGACCAGCGCCAATGAATTCTGTGAGGTCGGCCTTGGGGGCCTGATCACCATTCCGGCGGCCGTAACCTTTCTCGGAACGGCGGGGCTGGCTGGCATGGGTACCTTTGGCCTTGGATTCAATGTTTTGCCCATGGTCTTTTCCGCCATGCCCGGCGGCCATCTCTTCGGGGCCCTCTTTTTCTTCCTCCTCTTCCTCGCCGCCGTCACCAGTACGCTCTCCATGCTTCAACCGGGTATCGCCTTTATTGAGGAGGCTTTGATGGTAAACCGCCATGTCTCCGTCATCATCCTCGCTATCATTACCGCAATCGGCTGCGGCTTTGTCTTTTATTTCAGTCAGGATTTGAAAGCCCTCGATACAATCGACTTCTGGGTCACTAATTTGCTGATGGTGGTTTTCGCTTTCATTCAAATCGTGATCTTCGCCTGGGTAGTCGGTATTGATAAGAGCTATGCCGAAGCCAACCGGGGAGCCGCTTTCCCCATCCCACGTTTCTTCCGGGTCTTTTTCCTCTACCTCACCCCGGCCTTTCTGCTGGTTATCTTCCTCGCCTGGCTCATCTTTTCCTGCTTTGGCCTTGGCCCGGGAGGGATGGACTACCACATCACCGACTTGATTGGTACCGCAGAGCAAGGTCCCAATCCTGTCGCCCTTGCCAGTGTGGGCCTCATCATCTGCGTCGCACTGCTCTGTGGCCTGGCCATGCGCTATTCCCTTCTCTTTAAAAATATGCTCACCACCCGAAAGGAGAAACTATCATGACCATTGGAGGCTGGATCATCATGCTCTTGTCTGTGGGTGGAGTCACCGCACTCTTTATCTGGTGCCTTTACAAGGTGCTGTCCACACCGGACGAAACAAAAAAAGTACATGGCTTTGAAATTGAGACCCCGGACGAGAAAGAGTTGCATAAGGACGAACGTCTTTAGCCTGTAAATTCACGCATGCTCCTCCCCGTTCACATATTGCGCCTGTTGCGCCGGGCCATTCCGGTCATCGCTGTCATTGCGCTCTTCACGGCCTGCAGCACCCAGCCCCATCGGGCCAGGCAGTACGCCAGTTATTTCAATGAACTGGAGGCGGATGAGCAGACCCGTCTCCAAAAAGGCCATATCGGAATCGGCGACTCGCGTGAAATGGTTTATATCGCATTGGGCACTCCCCGGCACAACTACCGAAACGCCTTCAATGAAGAGGTCTGGGAATACCTCGGCTACATTGAAGCGGACGAAGACGCCACAGGGAATCAACGGGTGGCCTACGTCACGGTCAATGATTTCATTCTCGCCAAACCCTGGGACGGGTCCCGGTTTTCGACCATTGCGGTTTACTTCGAAAAAGATCATGTCATCCACCACCAAACCCGTGAGAGTCCGGCACGGGGAATAAAACCGAACACCACCCTCATGGCCCTGCCGAAGAAACCGCCCGTGAACTGAATTCGGGCTGCCGCTTGTGGGTTTACAAACCTTCAGAATTCGCTTTTCTCGGTAGACATGAAAGTCCTCGTCATTGGATCCGGCGGCCGTGAGCACGCCATTGTCAAAGCCTGTCTGGCCAGCCCTCTGGTCAAAGATGTCATCGCCGCACCCGGAAATGGGGGGATGGCCGCAGAGGTAAGCTGCCGTTCCTTGAACGTCGAAGACATAAAGGCCACCGTGGCACTCGCAAAACAAGAGGCTGTTGATTTCGCCATCGTTGGCCCTGAGGTTCCCCTCGCTCTCGGTGCGGTGGACGCCTTGGAGGCAGAGGGGATACTCACCTACGGCCCGAAAAAGGAAGGAGCACGTCTGGAAGCCAGCAAAACATTTACCAAAGACTTCCTCTTCCGGCACCAGATTCCAACCGCACGTGGACAGCAGTTCAACAGTCTGCCGGAGGCCTTGGAATACTTGCGGAAGGAACCCTACCCCACCGTAATCAAGGCCAGTGGACTCGCGGCGGGCAAGGGTGTCATCATAGCAAAGAACTTTGAGGAGGCTGAAGCCACCGCCCATGCCATGCTGGTCGGCAATCGTTTTGGAGAAAGCGGCCACGAGATCCTGGTTGAGGAATGCATGGTGGGAGAAGAAGCCTCCATCATGCTCATGGTCAGCGGCACCCAGTATGTCATGCTTCCCGCCAGCCAAGACCACAAGCGTGTCGGCGAGGGAGATACCGGCCCCAACACCGGAGGTATGGGAGCTTATGCCCCAGCCGCCGTGGTCACCGAAGCCGTCCGGGAAAAGGTGATCCATGAAATCATTGAACCCACCCTGGAGGGATTGAAGAGGGACGGGATCGACTACCGGGGTACTCTTTACATCGGGATCATGGTGGTGGACGGGCAGCCCAAGGTCGTCGAATTCAACTGCCGTTTCGGTGATCCCGAATGTCAGATACTACTGCCTTTGCTTGAGGAGGACCCGGTCAAACTCATGTTGGATTGTGCCCGTGGCACCCTCAAACCCGCCGAGGTTAAAGTCCGGGATGCCTATGCCGCCATCATCGTGATGGCTGCCAAGGGCTACCCCGATGCCTACCGCAAGGGTGACCCGATCCGTTTCCCGGAAATACTCCCGCCTCAGGTGTCCATTGTCCACGCCGGCACAACACGCGACGACCAGGGAACCATCCGCACGGCCGGAGGACGGGTCCTCGGCGTGGTCGCCACCGGCAACACCCTGCGTGAAGCCACCCAACTGGCCTACGGGGTCTGCGATCAGGTTCAGTGGGAAGGCGCCTTTTTCCGCCGCGATATCGGCTACCGCCAACTCGCCCGGGAAGACCAAACCCCGTAGCGTGAAGCTTTGCGAGCGCTTCGATCTTTACACTTCTGTCCACGCCTTTGCTCACGGGCGCGGCTACGGATTTTGGTGAGCTTACTTGCGTTTGCGGAGGTCCACCTTGGCTTCTTCCCAAAACAGCTTGTCCTCGACCGGACGGTCGTCCAACTGCCAGAAACGGTTCATCACCCCTTCCTCCAGAGGCGTCTTGCCATTCTGTTCGTCGAGAAAACGTTTGAATGCCCCGGGGCTGATACTTTCGGTCGGTTTCAATGAATCTATTTCAGCGATCAAGGTGGCCAGGAAGGAGTTTGCCGCCGGATCACGTCCCGCATCGGAAAGGTTGAATCCACAAAGAACCAGCGTTCCGGATCCCACGGAAAGACTGAACAGGTAGGAGAAGTTGCGCAGAACATGCTCCGGACGGATCTCCTTAATCCCTTTGATCAAAGCGTCCATCCGATCCCTTACCGGTTTGTCCACCCCACAGATCCACTCATTCACGGCAAACGGGAAGTCATCCAGATTGATCTTGTAGGCGTCTTCCACCAATGAATAGGCGTTGAGGTCAAAATAACGACCGGAAGCCAAAGCGGCTTCGAGAGCAGGGGCCTGAATATAGCCGCCGAGGTTATGACCACGGTCCCAGATGCAGGGCTTGAAGCGATCTTTGGCTCCGGGAAGCCGGTATGCCTGCCCGGTACGTTCCGCATGATAAGAAAGCACAAGGGTCTTGCCGTCATTCAAATCACTTAAGGCCTGATCGTCCAGCGTGTCGGTCAGAACCAGATTTTTATCCGGCTGTCCTTCTCCGAGCACAGACAACCATGCCTGCTGCAGATTGCCGTCACGGACCCGGATCAGGGGAGCGCGCTCAACGCCTGTGCATCGGGGGTAAACCCAGAATGCCCAGTCGTTGACGATGCATTTACCGTCACTCTCCAGTTCAGCCCGCAGGCGATATTGACTGGGGTGCCTCGCTTTCGGAGTCATCTCCACATCCAGAAGTTTGTTCAAGCCCGGCAAGAGGGAAATCCGCGCCGCCTCAAACAGCACCATCTCCTGCTTTTCAGCGTCGATCAACAACACCCGGAGCTTTCCTGTGCGGGGAAGTGCGGGATCAAAATGCGAAAGATATAGTGGCAACAAAAAGGTCTCGCCGTTGAAAAAGTTTTCCTTGGGGAAGTTCGCCAGCAAAATCGAGTCGTCATTGAACTGGCGCATCCAATCGGCATCAATGAATTTATCGTCATCAAAAATATCTACAATGCCATTGCGGTTCTCATACTTGAAAGTGTCCGCAAACTGAAGCATCTCGTAACCGCAATAGCGTGAAGACAGGCGAAGCCGTTCCAAATACACTTTATAGGCCACCTTCTTGAAATGCTCGGAGGCACGGCAATAGTCCTCCAGCCTGGGTTCCACTCCTTTTTCCCTGATCAGTTCAGGCAGGGCGGTCATGTAGGCAGGCTTTTCAATCCCGCGCTCTTTCAGGTAGGCAGGCCCCACCCGCGAAGCAAAGGCATCAAAGCGCCTGCTCAACTCCTGATAGTCCGTCATTTCAATGTAGTGCAGACACTCATGCGCCATCGCCGGACGAACAGGTTCCAGCGCACGCCGTACCTTTACATTGGCGACAGCCGTTTCCTTTTCATGACAAAGTCCGGCCCCACGCAGATCCGGTCCGTGAACAGAACCATCCATTTCCCAACAGGAATCCTTCAAGAACATGTCTGCATGCTTCTTGAACGGGAAATAATAGGCGACATGCTGAATGAAAACATCGGAAATCTCACGATCGTACTCGCCCCAACCGGAATTATCCATGATCAGTTTGCCCGGAGCCAATTCGCGGCCCAGTGCAACCATCCTGGCCACGTCCGGATAATCACTGGTCCGATGCATCTCATTTCCCAGACAAATGATAAAAACCGAAGGGTGATTCCGTAGCCGTACCAGTGACTCTTTCCAGCGCTCTTCGTCAAAAAGGATTTTCGTTTTGTTACCCGCTTCATCGTAAGCGTAGCCAAAGCCCAATTCGACATGGACAAAAAGCCCCAGGCGATTGGCTTCCTCTATAAACGCTTCGTCGGGTATCGTGCTGTGGAAGCGTACCAGATTGAAACCGTACCGCTTGGCCTGACTGATATTCTTCCGGTAATACTCACGGTCGTCCACACCGAGAAGGTTTGGATGCTCATGGGCGGTGATCCCGCGGATATAGCCACGTGCGTAAAAATCCGACCCGTTCACCTTAATACCTTGATCGCCTACCTCCACTTGCACATGCCCAAATTCCAGACACTCGCCTCCAATCCGCAAACGGTAAAGCACCGGGTTCGCGGGGCTCCAGTGTGCAAGAGACGAGGCGTCCAACAGGTATTCAGACTCTCCAGTCGACAGGACCCGTTGCCTCAGTACCGGGCAGTCCAGGACCTTCCCTTGCTGATCCTCAATGATGTAGGGCGCAGCGGCAAGTGCCCCGGAAAGACGTAGCGTAAGCGTGTTGCAGGCCGTTTGACTCGAAATCTGTATAGTGTCCATAGGCATTATAAAAGAGGTATTACAAGCACTTCACCCTGTCAGGTCAAAAGGAATTGAATTCATTTTAGATAAATAATTAATTTTTTACCAAAAATTCAACACCTCTCCCCTCAGTCGACAACCGCCTGTAATCGTTTCCTGGCACGATAAATGCGCGTTTCCACCGTCTTCTCCGACACCCCAAGCAAAGCCGCACAGTCCTTCTGGGAATGCTCCTCCAGCACATGCAGAATAAAGGGCGTTTTCAGCTTCGGCGGAAGTCGGTCTATTTGCTGACGAACCTGCCTGAGCTGATCCTGACGAAGAACCGCCTCGTCAGCGCTTGGCCCTTGGTCAGGAATGGTTTCCGCCCATGAGCGGCCCTCCCCCCCCCCTTCCGTTTCATGAACCGGTGAAAAGAAGGAAAGTATGCGGTGCCGACGTGCCTTGCGGTGAAAATCATGACAAAGGTTGGTGGCAATCGTATATACCCATGTCAGCACCTTCGCCCGTGGATTAAAATCAGACGCCTTGCGGTGAACCCGGACAAAGGTTTCCGCCACAATCTCGGCAGCATCTTCCTCGCTCCGCACATGACGATAGGCAAAGCGAAACAGCTTCTCCTTATGGCGCCCGATGAACTCAACCAGGGCGCCTTCACTGCCCTTGGCAATCGCCTCCAGCAAAGCTCTGTCCGGATCTTCCACCACCTTGGCTTATTCGGGATGACTGAGAGATTGCGAGGCAAGCCGGCGTAATTCCGATTGTTTATCCGGAGGCAGTTCCTGCAGGATCGCAAAATAGCGGCGGATACTCAGAGCCTGCAGTTCTCCGTGAACATGATGCACCTGCTCAATCGCCTCATCCACCTCCGGACTGTAGGCATTCTCCTTTTCGAGCAGAGCCGCAAGCTGTCGGGTCGTTTCCTCAAAGCGGCGCAGAATAGCGGTGCGCTCTGCCTCAAAACGACGATCAATGGCCTCCACATTCTCCCGCTGCCCCGGCGAAAGCTGAAGCTGCTGGACAAAGGTCTCATGAACCACCCCATGGGAAAGTTGAGGGCGGATGAACAGATAAAACGCCGCCAGACCCGAGAGAATCGCCACTGCCGCAATCAAGCCCAGTAAACTGATCATTTTTATATATTGAGAACGAAACATAAGATTCCTTTGTCTTTGATTTAGCCTGAAATATTCGCGAAGCCCAGAAGTGATGAAGCGCAAGGCGCACGCCG
>CAZCJJ010000096.1:0-13427 GCA_964499045.1 uncultured Opitutales bacterium
TTGCCCGCGTGAACTTTCTCGTCTGTGGTGGGTGATTCTTTGTCAGCCTTTTTCTCATTCTTATTCATGATATCATCCTACACTTCGTAGTATGGTGTAGGCTCAAGCGATCGACCCTCGACTATATGCCGATTGCCGTCTTCAGTGCCGCCTCGTCCACGCCTGAGTGGGTGCAGCATGGTGATAGTTCCCCGTCGATGACGACGGTGGGCACCACATGGATTCCCAGCTCTTTGGCGCGACTGGCTCCTTCGGCCTGATTCATGTCAACGATGTTGATGTCGCACTGGGGGCACACCACTTGATTGACCAACTGGATGGTTTCTTCACATGCGGGGCATCCTGCACTGAAGATTTCTATGGTTTTACGGTGACTCATTGTTTTCCTTTCTGTTCTTCATATTAATCCTCCAATGCATCGAGAATCGGGCATTTCCGAGGTGTGCCGCTGCGTTCGCATGTATCGACCAAGCTGGATAGCGCCCGTTCGACTTTTCTAAGCTTCCCAATTTTGGAACGAATTTCTTCGATTTTGGATTTTGCATGCGCACGGAACTGAGCGCATTCGGCATTTGGCGGGTCGCTCAATGCAAGCAGATCCCTAATCTCATTGAGGGTGAAACCCAACTCCTTGGCACGGCGGATGAAACGAACCCTTGCAATCGTTTCCGGGGGATACTGCCGGTAGCCGAGTTTCCTCGGATGGGCTTTTCGATCAGTCCTTCTCGTTCATAAAATCGGAGCGTTTCCCGCCCGACGCCCGCTTCCTCGGCCGCCTTACCTGTCGTCAATAATGGCATAACTGGAGTAGAGTCTACACCCTGTAGTATACTACAAGGTCAAGCGGTTATCTGATTTTTCTTTCGGATCGGCCGAACCGAGTTATTCGACCGGGGGCCATGGGGCAGTACGCTTTGAATTAGGACAAACGTCACGTTGATTGATCGAAAAACCTTCGGCTACAATGTGGTTTTCAGCCCACGGAAGTTCCCCTTTAACCAAATCGTGCTTTCCGAAAATTACGATAAATGCGTAACTTGACTCGTTCGCATCAGAAAATGCTTTCACTAACTTATCTTTACTTGGTTGAATTAGGCTCAATATTTGATCTCGATCCCAGCTTCCGCCGGTTTCGGAAGCTAAGAAGTCCTGCCATAGTTTCACTGTGTTACTGTGATCATACTTTTCGAAACTCAAGTCGACTATGAATGCTAAATTTTTCAACTAAATTAGAATTCTGAGAAGATCGCCCCATGTCAATGCATTGGCATAACCTTTGATGATGAATTTGCCTAATCGAGTCAGGCTAACAAATCTCCGCAGATCAAAGTGGAAATCATCGCGATTCCGGGAAAAGAATAATTTCCTGAAAAAAAAGTGAGGGTTTTCGCATCGGCTTGCGTATAATGAGCTACAAATGAGTCGAAATCTTCTTACAATTCGTGCGGTTAGTTGCGCGGGGGCGGTCATGGCATGTGTGCTGGCGGCTCCCGCGCTTTTCGCGGTGGAGTCAACGGAGCCTCCGGGCAATCCGGGTGCTTTGGGCAGTCTGGAGAGCTATCTCCGGCGTGCTCAAGCGGCCAATCCTCAACTCAATGCGTTCGAGCAGCGCTATGAGGCGGCCATGCAGCGCATCCCGCAGGCGTCCGCGCTGCCGGATCCGATGTTTCAGGTGACGAGCTTCGTGGAGTCCGTGCAGACGCGCACGGGGCCACAGGAGAACATCATTATGCTGAGCCAGAAAATCCCCTGGTTCGGCAAATTGAGTAGCCGGGAGGCGGCGGCATCCGCCGAAGCGGAGGCGCTCTGGTATGCCTACCAAAACCAACAGCTCATGCTCGCCCGCACGGTCTCGCTCAGATTCTACGAATACGGCTATACGGAAGAAGCGATCCGCCTGACGCGTGAGAACAAAGAACTGCTGGAAGAGCTGGAGCCGATCGTCGAAGAGAAGGTCCGGGCGGGTGGCGAGATCAACGCGCTGCTCCGCTTGAAAGTGGAAATCGGCAGGATCGACGACCGCTTGCAGTCGCTCTCGCAGAAACGTGTCGTGCAGTCGGCCAAACTGGCGGAGCTATTGGCGATCCCCGAGACGGAGCTTTTGTCTTGGCCGGACTGGAAGGCGCCGGAGGCAGTCTCTCCGGACGGCCCCTCACTCGTGCAGTCGATCCGGATGCACAATCCCGAACTCAAGATGCTGGAACGGAAGATCGCCAGCGCCGAAGCGCGCCGTGAAATCGCCCGGTTGGAAAGCTACCCGGACATCACCTTCGGGCTCAACTACATCCAAGTGGGCGACCCTTCCGTCAACCCGATGACGCCGGACGCGGGCAAAGATCCCTGGGGCGTAACCGTGGCCGTCAATATCCCGATCTGGTTCGAGAAATACAGCGCCGCCCGTGCCGAAGCTTTGGCCAGCCAGCGAGCCAACGAGAACGAGTATTCGAATCGGTTCAACGCATTGAGGGCTGAGTTGAGCGCCAGCCTCGCGCTGCTGGAGGACGCCAACCGCCGGCTTGAACTCTACGGCGAAGAGCTTCTCGACCTGGCCGAGCAAGCGGTCGAGAATAGCCGCACCAGCTATGAGAGCGGGCGCACCGGTATTCTCGAAGTGATCGACAGCGAACGCTCCCTGCTCGATTTGCAATTGCTCTACTGGCGAGCCGCTTCGGACGCCTGGCAGCAGCGCATCACCTTACAGACTTTAGCCAATCAACCCATTCTAGGGACTTTCAACGCAACTACAGAGTATGAATAAGAAGACTATTTTAATTGTCGCCGGAGCCGCGGGCCTGGCGCTTGTATTTGGCCTGATCGTAGGGCGTAAGACCGCTCCGACAGCATCCGGGCATGACCATGGGCTGGAAGGTTCCGCCACGGCCCAAGTGGTGGAGTCCGTCGAAGAGCCCACTATTTGGACTTGTTCGATGCACCCGCAGATTCAGCAACCTGAGCCGGGTGATTGCCCGATCTGCGGCATGGATCTCATCCCGCTGGAAAATGATGGCGGAGCCGACGAAGGCCCGCGCACTCTGAGCATGAGCGAGAGTTCCCGCGCCCTCGCGGAAATCGAGACGACGGCCGTCCGCCAGGAATACCCGGAGGCGGAGATCCCCCTCGTCGGCCAATTGGCCTATGCGGAGACCTTGGAGAAATCGCTGACTGCCCGTTTCCCGGCACGGATCGACGAGTTGTTCGTCAACTTCACAGGCATCCGTGTCGAGAAGGGCGATCATTTGGCCAAGGTGTACAGCCCGGACTTACTCTCCGCCCAGCGGGAGTTATTGACCTCCTACCGCTCCAACCCCGATAGCTCGATCACTCAGGCCGCACGCGACAAGCTGCGCCTCTGGGATCTGTTGCCGGATCAAATCGATGCCATCATCGAAAGCGGCCAAGCCAAAGACCACTTTGTGCTGAAGGCACCGGTCGGTGGCGTCGTCGTCTCCAAAAACGTGAAAGAAGGCGACTATGTGAAGACCGGCGAGCCGCTCTTCAAAATCGTCGATCTCGGCACACTGTGGGCCTACCTGGATGCCTATGAATCCGACCTTCCCTGGTTGCGCTACGGGCAGGATGTTTCGTTCACGGTCGAAGCGCGTCCCGGCGAAACGTTTCACGGGCAGATCGCCTTCATCGAGCCGGAAGTAAATTCGAAAACGCGGACGGTTCCCCTGCGGGTGAATGTGCCGAACCCGGACGGCAAATTGAAGCCCGGCATGTTCGTGCGTGGTATCGTGGCCTCGCGGCTGGCCGAAGACGGCAAAGTCTATGCGCCCGAGTTTGCGGGCAAGTGGATCAGTCCCATGCACCCCGAAGTCGTCAAAGACGGCCCCGGCGATTGCGATGTCTGCGGCATGGATCTGGTGCCCGCCGAGGAGTTGGGCTACGTCGATAACGCGACCGAAGGAGCCCCGGTCATCGTCCCGACATCGGCGGTGCTCCGCACGGGCAAACGTGCCGTCGTCTATGTGGCCAAGCCCAATGCGGAACGCCCCACCTATGAGGGGCGTGAGATCGTCCTAGGCCCGAGGGCGGGCGACCACTACGTCGTGGCCGCAGGACTGGACGCGGGCGAGCGGGTGGTGACCCACGGCGCGTTTAAGATCGACAGCGCCCTGCAGATCCAAGCGAAGCCCAGCATGATGAACCCCGAAGGCGGAGGCCCCGCGCCCGGGCATGACCACGGTGGCGAATCGGCAGCGGTCGGAACGGATCATTCGCAGCACGTCGAGGCGGCTGTGCTGCAAATATCTGCGGAGATCGCTCCTGCGCTCGCCGAGCCCTACCTCGCGATGCAATCCGCGCTCGCCCAAGACGACTTGGAGGCGGCCAAAGCCGAAGCCAAAGCGATGATGCAGTCGACCGGCCACAGCGGCGACTTGCCCGCGCTCCTGCACGACATGTTGGCCGCCGAGAGTTTGGCACTCTTCCGCAAGCCTTACTTCCAGCTTCTTTCTAACGCAATGATCGCCGCAGCCAAAGCGAATCCGGAAGCCTTTGATCGCGAGTTGATCGTGATGCATTGCCCGATGGCAAACGACAACAAAGGTGCCGACTGGCTGCAGGCCAGCGAGCCACTCCAAAATCCGTATTTCGGAGAAATGATGCTCAAGTGCGGAGAAATCAAAGAAACTATTACTGCCAAGGAAAACGGACACGAAGGCCATGCCCAATAATTCATCTAATCCTATCAACGGGCTGATCCGCTTCTGCTTGGAAAACAAGCTCGTTGTCATTTTATTCACGGTTCTCCTTGTTATCTGGGGGATCGCCGTGGCTCCGTTCGACTGGGAGTCGGACGTGCTACCACGCGATCCTGTCCCCGTGGACGCGATCCCCGACATCGGCGAGAACCAGCAGATCGTCTTCACCGAATGGATGGGACGCTCGCCGGAGGACATCGAGGATCAGATCACCTATCCGATGACGACCGCGTTGCTCGGTCTGCCCGAGGTCAAGACGATCCGCAGCTACTCGATGTTCGGCTTCTCCTCGATCTATATCATTTTCAAGGATGATGCCGAGTTCTACTGGACGCGCAGCCGCATCCTCGAAAAGTTGAACAGTTTGCCCTCGGGCACCTTGCCGCAGGGGGTTTCTCCGCAGCTCGGCCCCGACGCCACGGCGCTCGGCCAGGTCTATTGGTACACGCTCGAAGGCATGAGTCCCGAAGGCGATCCCACCGGCGGCTGGGATCCTCAGGATCTGCGTAGCGTCCAAGACTGGTATGTGCGCTACGCGCTGCAAGGCGTCGATGGCGTGGCCGAAGTCGCTTCGATCGGCGGCTACGTCAAAGAGTATCAAGTCGATGTCGATCCGGATTCCCTGAGAACATACAATATTGCCCTGCACGAGGTCTTCGATGCCGTGCGCGGCAGTAACCTGGATGTGGGGGCCCGCACCATCGAGATCAACGCGGTCGAATACGTGATACGCGGTTTGGGCTTCATCGAAAACCTTGACGACCTCCGCAAGACCGTGATTGCCGAGCGCGACAACGTGCCGATCACGCTGGAGCAAATCGCCGAGATCGAATACGGCCCGGCTCTCCGCCGTGGCGCACTCGACAAGGCGGGCGCGGAAGCGGTCGGTGGAGTGGTAGTCACACGTTATGGCGAGAACCCGCTCGCCGTGATCAAACGTGTGAAAGAAAAGATCAAAGAAATTTCCCCCGGCCTGCCCAAGAAAACATTGGAAGACGGCACCGTCAGCCAAGTTGAGATCGTCCCCTTCTACGACCGCACGGGTCTGATCTACGAGACCCTCGGCACCCTTGAAGATGCGGTGCGCCAGCAGATCCTCGTCACCATCATCGTCGTCGTGCTGATGGTCTTGCACCTGCGCAGCGCCTCGCTCATCTCCGGCGTGTTACCGCTTGCGGTGCTCTTTTCCTTCATCGGCATGAAACTCTTCGGCGTGGATGCCAATGTCGTGGCGCTCTCCGGTATCGCCATCGCCATCGGCACCATTGTCGACATGGGGGTGGTGTTGATCGAAAACATTCTCAAGCACCTGGACGATGCCCCGCCCGAGGAGAGCCGACTCGAAGTCGTTTACCGCGCCTGCACCGAAGTGGCGAGTGCCGTGGTGACCGCCGTGCTCACGACCGTCATCAGTTTCCTCCCCGTATTCACCATGGAAGCCGCCGAGGGGAAGCTCTTTCGTCCGCTCGCCTATACGAAGACTTTTGCCCTCATTGGCTCGATCGTCGTCGCACTGACGATCATTCCGCCCTTGGCGCACTGGTTTATCGCAGGCCGTTTCAAATCGCACCTGGCCAAAATCGGCCTCTGGGGCGGCGTCGGTATCGCCGGTCTGCTCGGCGCGATATTCATCGACTGGTTCCCCTGGTGGCTGGGCGGACTGGCGGTGGCGGCATCCGCTTTCCATATCAGCAGTCCGAAGATCCCTGAGAAGGGGCAGAAGAGCGTCTTCTTCACCTTCAACTTCGTCGTCGCGGTTTTGGTCGCCCTCTGGTTGGCGGCCGACTGGAAGCCGCTCGGCCCCGAGGAGCATGTGCACAATATCATATTCGTGTTTCTCACTGTCGGGGGGCTCTTGGGCTTTTTCTACATCTTTATCCGGTTCTATGCGCGGCTACTCGGATTCCTACTACGCTTTAAAACCCTGTTCCTGGCGTTCAGCACCTTGAGCGTCGCATTCGGCTTTGCGGTCTGGTTGGGCTTCGGTTCCGTCTTCGGATGGATGCCCGAATCCATCAAGAGCTCGAAGCCTTACGTCTCCATGGCGCATGCCGTGCCGGGCTTGGGCAAGGAGTTTATGCCCGACCTCGACGAGGGCTCTTACCTGCTCATGCCCACCACCATGCCGCACGCCTCCATTGGCGAAGTCATGGATGTGCTGCGCAAGCAGGACATGGCGATCAATGCGATTCCCGAAGTCGACAGCGCCGTCGGCAAGCTTGGTCGAGTGGAAAGCCCGCTCGACCCCGCGCCGATCTCCATGATCGAAACGATCATCAGCTACAAGTCGGAGTATAAAACCGACGAGGACGGGCGTATACTCACTTTCGCCTATGACAAGGCTGCCGATGACTTTGAGCGCGACGTATCCGGAAATCTGATACCGGACGAGGATGGCCGCCCATTCAGGCAATGGCGTGACGAGATAAAAAGTCCCGACGACATTTGGGACGAAATCGTAAAGGCCGCGACTATCCCCGGCACAACCTCCGCGCCCAAACTGCAACCGATCGCGGCCCGTATCGTCATGTTGCAAAGCGGCATGCGCGCACCGATGGGGCTCAAAGTTTACGGTCCCGACTTGGAAACCCTGGAGACCGTCGCCGTGGACATCGAAGCGATCCTCAAACAAGTGCCGTCCATCAAGGCCGAGGCCGTCTTGGCCGACCGCATCGTGGGCAAGCCCTATCTGGAGATCGATATCGACCGCGACGCCATCGCCCGCTATGGGGTGAAGATCAAGATGGTGCAGGACGTAATCGAGGTCGCCATCGGGGGCAAACCCATCACGATGACGGTCGAGGGCCGCGAGCGCTACCCCGTGCGCGTGCGCTATATGCGGGAGCTGCGTGACAACATCGAGTCGATCGAAGACATCCTCGTTGCCGCGCCGGATGGGACGCAGATCCCGCTCAAGGAACTAGCCACGATCAATTATGTCCGCGGCCCGCAAGTGATCAAGAGCGAGGATACCTTCCTCGTCGGCTACGTGATCTTCGACAAGCGCGACGGCTACGCCGAAGTCGAAGTGGTCGAACAGGCGCAGGAGATCTTGAGCCAGAAAATCGACAGCGGGGAACTCGACATACCCGCCGGGGTGAGCTATAAATTCACCGGCAGCTACGAGAACCAAGTGCGGGCCGAGAAGAAGCTCCGAGTCGTCCTGCCCATCGCGCTCTTCGCGATTTGGCTGATCCTCTATTTCCAGTTCAAGCGCATTTCGACGACCCTACTCGTTTTTTCCGGCATCCTCTTCGCCTGGTCGGGGGGCTTTATCCTGATCTGGTTTTACGGGCAACCGTGGTTCATGGACTTCAGTCTGTTCGGGCACAACCTGCGCGAGCTTTTTCAAATGGGCACGATCAACCTCAGTGTGGCCGTCTGGGTCGGCTTCCTCGCGCTCTTCGGCATCGCCACCGACAACGGTGTGATTGTCTGCACCTACTTGCAGCAAATCTTCCGGGAAAAAGATCCCAAGACCATTGAAGAGATCCGCGCCGCCACTGTCGAAGCCGGCGACCGCCGCGTGCGGCCCGCCATGATGACCAGCGCGACCACCATTCTGGCGCTCTTACCAGTCCTCACTTCGGTGGGGCGGGGCTCCGACATCATGGTGCCCATGGCCATCCCGAGTTTCGGCGGCATGTTGCTCGCCATTCTCACCATCTTCGTGGTGCCCGTGCTTTACTGCGGACTGGCGGAAATCGCCCACCGGTTCACTCCATCCAAAAATAAGTAATACCTAAACAAAGATAGAAATATGAAAAACATACTACACTTGGCCTTCGGCCTACTACTCAGCGTTTCTGCGCTTCAAGCGCACAGCGACGCCTTCAAACCTGCGTTTGTCGACACACTTGTCGATCCATACCTCACGATCCAGAAAGGCCTCGCCAGTGACGATCTGGAAGCTGCCCAGGCAGGCGCTGCCACTTTTCTTAAAGCGATGAAACATGCGCCGCACGAGGGTGGGGCACACGAAGAAGCCATGGATCTGAGCAAGCCAGCTAAGACGATTTCAGGGACGGAAGCCATCAAGGTGGCTCGCACTGCGTTTCTGGATCTGTCCCGGCAGATGACCTCGCTGGTCCAGCATGTCGGCACGACCGTTGACACGCCGCTCTACACCGCATTCTGCCCAATGGCCTTCGATAACAAGGGCGGGCAATGGATCCAGTCCGACAAAAAAGTATCCAACCCATACTATGGCTCTATGATGCTACGTTGTGGCAGCATTAAAGAGAAAATCGCTGGCAGTGAAGGGCATTCCGACCATTCCGGGCATGGCAACATGTCCATGAAGAAAGACGACCATTCCGGTCATTCCCATTAACCCTGGGGAAAGGTGGCCTCTGGTGTTCGTGCATGGCACTGGAGGTCACCACATTTTTCAGCAGCTTTCGACATGAAACTTTTCTTACTACTCAGCGTCTTCCTTGTCAGTGTTGCCTCTGCCACTGCGGAGCCGGTTAACGAAATGTGTCCGGTCACACCCGACGAGCCCGCCGAACCGTGGATCACCACTGAGTATGAAGGCGAAACGATCGGCTTCTGTTGCAAGTCGTGCCTGAGGAAGTTCAACGCCAACCCTGAAGCATACTTAGAGAACCTTCAAGTATCCCCAAGCGCTCATAGGGTAGAGGGGGACGCGGTGCATGGAGACAGTGCCAATGTTAAGGCATCGGGCGAAGACTCGCATCGAGCCGATGGGCACGGGCATGCGGACGAATCCGTTTCGACCACTGGCGAGGAGTCGGAAGGGCACGACCATTCCACCGATCATGGTTCCGAAGATGGGGCTTCTCCAAACTGGCTGGTCTTGCTTGGAAAGCTACACGTTCTCGCCGTTCATCTACCAATTGCGCTCCTTCCGCTTGCCGGTGTCCTTGAGGGACTCGGCATGATGCGAAAATCCCCGGCCTTGTTTTTTGCGGCCAGAGCCAATTTCGTCGTCGGCTCGATCATGGCGATCATCGCCGCGTCGCTGGGATGGATTGCTGCGGGGCAGAGCAACTACAGTGGCGATTTGGCTGACATCCTGTTTCTCCACCGTTGGTTAGGCGTCTCCATCGCCGCATTCGCTGCTCTGGGATTGACCTTACTGCTCCCTGCCGTCCGTGGCCATGCAGGCGCACTCAGGTTCTATCGCATTATCAATTTTCTCTTGGTCATATTGATCCCGGTGGCCGCACACTTTGGAGGCTCGCTGATCTACGGAATCGACTATCTTTTTTAGATATTCATGAGGGTTCGGGCATTTTTCTACGTATAAACTTATGTCATCTAAACATCATTGCCCTATGAAAAAGATCATCACACTCGCACTATTTGCCACCGCATACGCCGTATTTCTCTCGGGGTGTGCCTCTCCCAACTCTGCAACTTCCGCAAGCCAGACTGGCACAGCGTGCCCGCAATGTAAATCGGTTTTAGTTCAGCCGCAGGAGTCGTATTACATGCAATGGGCGGAGGAGGGCTATCGGGAACCTCCTTATTTCCAGCATGAATGCCCCGGATGCCAAGGGGCGCTCACGACATTCTTGAAGAAGGGCGAGTTGAGGCATGAATGCTCAGTTTGTGAAGAAGGCCCGTATTCTTGCCAACTCTTCGGTAGCCAAGTGGCCAGCGACCAGCAGTAATTGAGCTACACCGGTTGCCGAAACCAAATATTACCTGACCTGTATGAGTGACGAAGGAAATGCTGCATGTATTGTCTGTGAACGCCCACTTGCGGGGGCGATCTTTATGAGACTGCAACACGAAGGGGAGTCGGTGCATCTATGTTGTCCGTTTTGTGCTGAGAAGTTTGATTCGCGTAAAAAATTCTACCTTGCCCGAGTGCGAGCACAGCAAGCTTTTGAACAGACAAAAGCGAAGCGTAAGAAGCAAAGTTAAGTGCTGACGAATGAACATCGTTCATGTCGCCGAAGAAGTTGGTGTCCGTGACACAAAGCGAACCATCCGGGTGCCCAGCCTAACAAAAAATGAAAAAACGTTGAGGGTTCATCGACCGAATTACGTTTAACATTCTAGACACACGACGTGTCTGATTAACTCAAACCAAGGAAAATCATGAAAAAAACTGTTCTCTGCAATAATCTTCTCGATCTTAGCGGTCGCCACGCTTGCGTCTGCTGCTCCACGAGGCCCGTCCTTCACGCCGCAGCGCACTCTCAGCACCGTTGAAGACTTCCAGTCTCTCAAGGTCGGCGACACGATTGCACAGGTTTGCAAGGTCTGTGATTCGGTTTCCACTTTCGAAATCAAATCCAAGGAACAGGCCATGGAATACTGCAAGGATGGAGCCATGCTGAATTGTCCTTCTTGTAAGAAGAAGGCAACGGTCACTGTGCGAGGCCCCCGCCCGGAAAATCCCCGACGCACCGTCACATATGTGGACGAGCACGGTGAAGCCTGCATGTTCCTGGCGAAAGTCACCGATGTCGGCGAAACCCACAAATCCATTGATCGCGGGCCCATGACCCCGCATCGCTAAAAGAAGAACAGACTCAAGCGTCGTGGGCTATCCGCTCACGGCGCTTCTTCGTTTGGAAAGAACTCCCATAATCAAACAATTTATGACGACGTGATTAAGCTGATTTGCACAATGAAGCCGGGCACTCAATTTATCTTTGCCACCCACAATCCAAATTTCCCAGTGCTTGGAGATGCAGAGCAGATCCACGCGTGCACGTATCAAGGTGACGACATTCACACAATTTGTGGTAGCATAGATGCGAAATCAATTCAGCAATCTATCATCGACATTATGGAGGGTGGGGAAGAGGCTTTCGACAGGAGAAAAGAAGTCTACAATATGTGGAAGCCACGCTAATGCGACTTGATAGATCATGAGTTACGAAGAATTTTGTTCAATTTTTGCAGCCACCGCGGCGTATTTGCAGGAACCTTTGCAGGCGACTGCAAAAATTGCGATCGCTGATGGATATGAGTCACTGAAGGAGAAGCTTCTCAAGCGTTTCCGCGGGCAAGATGTAGAGCATGCGGTAAAATCACTGGAGCAAAAACCAATATCTTCCGCACGTCGCTTACTGTTACAGGAAGAATTGGAAGAGTGTGCTACGGACTTGTCTTCGGAATTGGTGCAATGCGCAGAAGATTTAGGTTTAAATCTGGACATTGCTGCAGGCCGGGATTGGCGAATGAATGTGTCGATAAAGCAGTCGGGTACCGGGCAACTCTGTGAAATTTGCAGGACGGGACTTCATCGAGACGAAGAAAGTAACCCGCAAAAATGTAGTCAAACCTGACGACAGACATATAGATGAGAAGCAGGCCAAGGTTTTGAAGGAGCTTGTAGAAAAGCATGCGCCAAAATTCGCCGGAGAGGACGGTCAGCCGAACTATAAGGCGGTATACGGAGAGCTGTATCGTGAGTTCGATGTGAATTCCTATAAACTCATTCGAAAGGAAGACTTCGAACAAGCCGTGAGCTTTCTGCAGCAACTTGGTGCCAGAACACGCAGCCGCTTGAAGAAGAGTGCGCCACGAGCTTATAGAAACGAAGTCTATGGTTCAATTTTCGCAAAATGGCGTGAACTCGGGCGCAATAAGAGTGAAATTTACGAGTTCGCGCAAGACCGACTGGCCATTAAAAGACGGATCACCTCCTTAACCAAATTGGGGCCGAACCAGCTGAATCGTCTGAATAAAGAACTGAATAAAGAAGTCGCCCGCAAACGGAAGAAGTAGGCAAACGTGGGTTGCAGATGCAAATCCTGCGTATTCTGCGAACTTCGGAAGTCTGCGTGATTTGCTTCCCAGTTAGCCGTAAATTGCAGACCAACACTGGATTGCTGAGAGAGTCGCAGAGGATGCCGTTTGCGTCCCATACCCAAGGCAGTGGCACTGATTGTGCCACAGGATGTGGATGGCAATGAGCCCAAAGAACAGTTTCTAACCAGCATCAGGGAGATTGAGCTGCGTACCGGATTTAACTTCTTCCATGAGCTGGACGACGATTTTGAAGCTGTTTGGGAGGCAGGAGTTGCTCAGGGTCTATGGTAGAACTGCTTTGGCGGCATCGAATTCAAGGCATTCATGGCTATGGGGGCGTTAGATTCTGGGCTGACCTCTGGCTGCATGCCATACGCGCACCACTTCAATCTGCTCATCCTTGGATCGAAAAATCACTCGATAGGTACCGACAATTCGCTCTCGAATAGATTCATCCTGAAACTCTGGAACCATTCGGGCAGATTCCATAAAAAGTTCAAGTTGCTTGCTGGACTCGATGATTTTCCGCCCGACCTCAAGGGCCGCCACCGGGTTGTCTGCTGCGATGTACGATACGATGCTTTTCAAATCCTTCCGCGCTGAAGGGGACCAGACTGCCTTTTTGCCCATTCCTCTACTTCGCTTTCGATCCTTTCAACCGGGATTCCCATTTGGGCATCCAGCTCGGCTATCCCCCTGCTGATGGCAGAATTGAGTGTAATCCGCTCAATAACCTCTTCCCAGCCAGCATCTTCAGGAAGATCTTCGACTGTTTTTCTGGCTATCTCTTTGATACTCATTCTCCTAAGTTAATCAACCCAGCTTCTTTTTCAATTCAATTTCCCATATCCGTACTTTTTGAGATAGAAACTCAGTGCCGCTTGAACTCTCTCGCCCGCTTTCGTTGCCAGTAGCCGTTTTTAGGCAGTTCTATGCCCTGCTTGAGGCAATGCTTGCGGATGGCATTGTCGGAGCACCCGAGGT
>CAZCJJ010000097.1:0-13359 GCA_964499045.1 uncultured Opitutales bacterium
CAGTCCCAGCCTCCTTCTTAAAAACCATTCCGCCCCCATACACCCCATAACCAGAAAAAGAAAAAACACATTTCTAGTCCAATAAACACGTTCACTCAGGATGGGCAGGTTGGCGGAAAGCGTCAAATCTGTGGCATCCGGCAGCGCATGGTACGGGAAATAAGCACCGCCACTCACCCGGGCCACATCCCGCAGGTCCGCCTCACGGAATTGTAAATCGGTGTTTTCACGCCCGGCATGGGCAGCGGCAAAATAAATATCCTGAGTCATGATTTCCCCATCGGGAAAGGTGATCGTATAGGTGGCCCGGTATTCGCCGGGCTTGGTCAGCAGGGATCCCCCTTCAAACCGGCCCGGCTTCAGGGGGTCGGGCGCGAGTAAACCTGATGGCAGCAACTCACCATCCGGTGCCCGCAGATCCACCTGCACGCGCGCATCCATTGAGGGCAGGAAATCAGCTCCGCGGACACTCACTTCCATCGAGGCCGGCTCATCCAGCGAAAGTACTTTCCCTTGCAAAGCATATTCCACTCTGGGCTTACCGCCATCGGTCAGCCAGCGCAGCAGGGAGTCCCAGAACAATTGATAAGACTCCAGCCCCCTGGAGCCCGCCATGCGCCAGCGCCAGGTCGATTCCGTACCCAAATAGGCCACCCTGCCCGCACCGTAGGCCTGCACCGCCAGCAGGCTGCCTTCCCCCACACGCAGCGTAAGCACAGGACGGGCGGCCAGACTCAACTCGCGGGCCACTGCGGCCGGATCACCGGTAGGCAAGGCAAGGCCTGGAGCCTGATTGAGCAGTCCCGCAACCGTCCCTTCAAAGACCGGCGCAGGGAGTGCCTCCATGAACAATCGCTGCCGGATCGTCAGTTGGTCAAAGGAGCGAACCGGCAATAGAAATTGAAACGACTCCGGCAAGGCAGAAGGCGGCCCCAACAACAACATACCGCCTCCACGGTCGGCAAGGAAACGGAGCAGACCTTCTTTCAGCTCCTCCGGCAATTCATCCACCACCGTCGTATCCAGCACCACCCCCGAATAGTCCCACCAGTCAAGGGTCTCCGGGAAGCCGGAAACCGGCTCGGATTCCTTTTTCTCCGAAAAGCCACTCTGCCAGTACTGCTCCTCCCCCAGGCGCACGAAGCCCGACAGACTGAACTCATCCGATTGCTTGAGCATCATGCGCAGAAAACGGAATTCATTGCTCAGCCGCGCTCCAAGATAAAGAACCTGACGTCGTTCCGGCTCCTGCACTTCAACTGCGGCAAAGGCAATGTCGTTAGCCGGATTACGGTCGCCCGCCACCGGCTCCGTCACTCTGGCCCGGTAAACCTGAAAACCGGGGCGCAACGGAACCGTCTCCCACTCCACTTCACTGTCAGTTCCAGCCTCCACCCGTACCGTGCGGCTCTCCAAGACCGACTCACCATCCAAAAGTTCAATCTCCATTTCCACCGGTTGGTCAAAGCGATTGCTCACCTGAAGAAGCAGTTCCATTTTTTCCCCCAGAACAGCCTCCTCGGGGGGCTGGACAAAAGCCAAAGCCACATCACCCGGCATACGTGTTTCCCCTATTCCGATAACCGTGATCGGGATGCCAGCCTCACGGTACAGCCGCGCCGCTTCCACCGCCGGATCGCCCTCATGGTTGATGCCATCCGACATCAGAATAAGCGCACCAAGCGGACGCTCCCGCCGGGCCTCTCTTTCGAACAGAGCTTCGAGTGAGCGGCCTACCGCAGTCAGACCCGGCTGTAAGCTAAGGGTATCATCCGGTCTGCCCCGCAGTCGGTCGCTGAAAGATTCAACCAGCACATCATAGCGGTCCTGCAAGCGGCCCAACCATGAGCCTTCGACTTGCTCAGACAAAGTATCTTGCAGAAAAGCCTGCCGGGAGCGGCCATCTCTCAGATCGGCAAAGTGCATACTGCCGGAGAGATCGCTCAACACCGCCACCCTGAATGCCTCCGGGTCCGGTCTTTTCTTCGTCCAATAAGGGTTGAGCAAGAGGAGGACAACACCTATCAGAGCCAGCAGGCGCAGGACGAGAATACTTTGACGGTAATGAGCAGGGAGTATTTTCTCCTGCGCATACCAGGCATAAAGAATGGTCAACAGAGCAAGCCCGGCAAGGGCATAGGCCCAGTGGAGGGGATACGGAAACAACATGCCATCCAATGCAGCAAAAGCACTCGATCCAAAGGGATTCCAATAGGCTGTTACTGTTTCCGTCATGGTTCTTCCACCAGGTTCCTGAAATATTCCTCCACCAGTTGCCGGTATTTTTCCGGGGCGGGGGCAGAGGGCCGTCCCATACCGGGACTGCGCTGCAACCACTCGGACTGCAAGTACTCCTGAAGCAGGCGGGCCGCCTGATCCAGCAACTGAGCCTGAGAGGCACCGCCAGAGCTGCCTTCACCGCCTTGCGGGGTGGCAAGTTTCTCTCCTACCTCCACCAGAGAACGGTTGCCAAGGGTTTCCCCGGCAGATCCGAGTTGTTGACCCAACTGGCGTTCACGCTGGCTGCGCGCCTCGTCTATCACATCCTGTGCTTCGCCATCGCCTTCACCCTCACCCGCCTCACCGGCAGCAGCTTCGCGGCGGGCCTGCATCACGCGCTCAAAAAGATTGCGCAACTCTCCGGGAGAAAGTTGTGGCAGATTCGAGGCGATACCCTGCAGATCGCCGGCCACGGTACTCAACTCCATGGCAGCGGTTTCCTGCGAACGGGCGGCCCGGTCGAAACGTTCATAGAGCAGCGCATTGACCGCACGGCCCATTTCAGCTTCCACCTGGGAAGCTTCGGCATTCCGGCTGGCCTGGGAAAGCTCACGGGCGATGTCCGGGAAGATCTCATTCATTTCCACTGCCGTCCGGTCCAGCCTGTTTTTGAGATCCTTCCATGCATCCGTCAGTTCCCGCTGTCCCGGCTCCAATGACTGCTGCGCCTCCGCATCCAGTTGGCCTGCATCGGCCTGGCGGCTCTCTCCGGCAGCCTGCCCCTGGCGGGAAGAAAGGGAGGAGGCCTGATTGGCCAGACCTTGCACTGCCCGGCCCGCTGCCCGGCGAATCTCACCTTCCAGTAAACCGGCGGCATTCAGTAATGCATCCTGAGCCCGAAGACCGGACCGGGCGGAAGCTCCGGCCTCGCCCTCTCTGGCAGATTCACGGGCCCGGCTCATTTCCCGCCCGGCTTGCCTGACTTGTTGACGAATTTCAGCACCATCCTGCAGGCGACTCAGACTGCGCATCAACTCGCGCTGGCCTGTCTCAATCTCCTGCTGACGCTCCGCAAGCTCATGGATTTCATCCCGGGTGGCCTGTGTGCGGTCCGCACGGTCAAAGCTCTGCGTCAATGCCTCCTGCCCGGCCAACAGTTGATTCATATCCTCCAGCATCTCACGCATCTCCGCAATACCTGGGCCTTGTTCAGACTCACCACTCTCCTCATCCCCGGTGGACTCGCCTTCGCTGGCAGGGCCCTCCGACGGTTCTCCCTGCCCGGACGAGGGTTGTTGCGGCTGGCTGCGAAAGAAGCTCTCCACCACCAACAGGCCGCTCAGCGCTTCCTGTTGCGGGGCGATCGACTCATCCGTCAGGTTCCGGTTCAGCAGCTGTTCAGCCTCTTCCAGCCGCACGATACTGTTGCGGAAGACCTCAAAAACATCGGCGGCCCCTTGCATGAGAAACATGCCCATCGCCCGCTCCAGAACTTCGCGGGCCTCACGACTCAGGGCATTAAGGTCGGAGGCAATCGCCTGATTTTCCCTTTCCTGTCCGGACCCGCTCAACGCAAGGGTGGCATAGCTTTGCCGGATCAAACGTTTCAGCTCAACAATCAGGGCGCGGAAATCCACTTCCTCCTGCTGGCCCTCCCCCTCCGATGGTGAATCTTCCGGCTCCCCGCGCTCAATCTCCTCGCTGACTTCAATGAAAAATACCTCCGTCCGGGAAACCTGCGCTTGAGGCTCACGGTTATCCCTGGCCTCGGCAAAATAGATGACCACATCCCCGTGCTCGACTCCCAGCCTTTCCAGATCAATGGAGGTATCAAAGCCCTCCTCCAGAGACCAGTCTTCAGTGGCATCCAGCAAGCGGACGGGATTGCGGTTCAAACCGGACACACTGATCTGGACCGTGACAGCAGACAGGCCGTAATCATCCGCCGCATACACACGGAGCGGCAACTCATCGCGGGGATTAAGCGACAAATCCCGGCCTGGCTCAATAATTTCAACCAACGGCGATTCATCGGGTATGATTTGCAGGCGATACCGGTCAGTCACGGTCCGTCTCCCCTCCTCATTGGTGAGCGACAACTGGTAAGCTCCTCCGGCATAGACTCTGCCCGACAAAGGGATTTCATTGCCGTCCAGCAAAAGTCTCACCTGAACCTCCGGATCGGTTTCCGGATTAAAGTCAAGTTGGCTTCCCACAGGAACATTCAGGTCGAGCAGAGTGGAAAACTCCCGTGGCTCCAATCGTGTGTAAGCCGGGGGAGTCATGTTAATCCGCATTCCATGCAGCACAGGCGGCTGGTAGAGGGATACCGTGTAATCCGGAGAAGTCAGTGAGGGAGTGACCACACGGTAAACCGTATCGCTTTCCAAAGCATAGAGACGGATCTGTGCCAAGCCATCGGGGTTAAAAGTCATGGGATGCCGCATCCATTTTCCGGACTCAAGGTACTCAATGTAGGCCTCCTTTTCCCAGCGCTCAATACGGGCGGTGATCAGCAGGTCGGAACCAATCGGCAACTCAACCGTACCCGGTTCAACTGTCAGCCCGCTGTTTTCCCCCATTGCACGGTCAGCGGCATGGTAACGGGCCTTCAGCATGACCTCACTGCGCATTGCCCCGTCGGAAAGGAGCAGGGAACCGATCACCAGCACCGCAAACCAAAGCGGATGCACCTTGGCCGGCAGAATCGAGCGGCGGAAAGAAAGCCCGTCTGTATCCCTCTCCACTTTGCGGAAGAGAGCCTCTTCCAAAGGACCCTGCGGCCCGCCCTGTTTCATGAAAATTTCAACTGCGGTGGATAAGTCCTCGCGCAAGTCCGGATGACCGGATTCAACCAGGCCCGCCAGTTCCAAGGGTCCGGGACGCTTGAGCACGATGCGGATCCATCCAAGAAGGAGCCCCAGGAAGCTGGCCAGGGTGCCCACGATCAGGCATTGCCAGGCGATGGATTCTTGGAGGGGGGCCAAGGCATTAACCCCGCTGAGCAGAATCACATAAAGGCTGAACCCTCCCAGTACGGTAAACCCGAAAAGGAAGAGCAGCAGGAGAAGCAGTATCCTGCGCTGAAAAAGCAGCTTATGGAAAAACTCAGGCATGGTGACTGTCTCCTGGCCTCGTCATGGCAAAATATGTGTGTCCGGAAATCATGGTTTCATCCTTTGGGCCAGGACGCTTTCCGCGACAAAAAACAGCAGGGCTCCCAAGGCTAGCCACGGCCAGAGATCCTTGCCTTCGGGCACCCGGTCTGCTGTTCCGGACAAGGCCCGTGCGCCACTGCCCCCGCGGAGTGTTGCCCGCAAGTCGCTTAGGACCAGGCGCTCCGGCCACGATTCCTGACGCGACACATTGACTTGTACCGGAAGTCCCATCCAGTTGAAGACACCCGGCTGCATGGAGAGTTCATCCAGCATCGGATCAGTCGGATCCAGCCCTGGAGGCAACAGGGCAAGCGGGAAGGGCTCTCCGCAATCCAGCCTCACCACCCCGCCGTCACGGGGCAGTGCGTCAACCAGAAGCTCACGCAGGACCGGAAGATAGGCATTGCGCAGGGGCAGGTCCGAAGCGGTGTTGTCCAAAGGTACCGCACTAAAAATCAATTGCCCCCGCCCCACCGGCTCGCGCAACAGAAGGGGGTCACCTCCTTCGAGCCGCAATAGAACCTCCGCCTTTTCTCCGGCCCTCAGTCTGACATAGTGATAAATTTCAGCCAGATAAAGGTCACGGACCGATGCATCATCAAAGACCTGTCCAAGGTTGCTTGCCGGGTTGACCCACTCGATACGGAAAGGGTTTCTAAAATCACGTTGTCTTCCGGTTTGCCGGATATAGTCCGTCCCGCTCCAACCCCGCTCACGCAACTCACGGAATGCGCGGGCCGGATTCCTTCCGGGGGTCATCAGAACCAGCCCCCCTTCTTCGAGAAAGGTTCCCACTTCATCCCATTGCTCCTTGCTCAGGTAGCTGGCCGAGCCCGGCAAATAAAGAACCCGGTGCCGTATTTCCGCAGGACTGGGTGACATCGAAATATCGCCGCCCAACATGACAAAGGCATGCACATCCGAGCGGGTCCGTGCTTCCAGCGCACGGCGGACAAAATCAAATTCGAGTGCCTTTTCCGGTTCCTCATCAAATGGGAACAAGGTAAGCACCCGCGTGGGCGGAGGTGCCCCGAGCCAGAGATAATAGGAATTGTCCCATCCATAGGTGTCCTCCGGGAGGCTCAGGCGGCCTTCTTCCGTGGGTACCTGGGCCAGCGTGAACACCACTTGCCCCGTTTCACCCGGAGCAAGGGAAAGGTCTTCTTCGTAAAAGTCGTCGCCGCTTTCCAGAGTCAGGCTTGTACTGACTTCCTCCCCGGAAAAGTTCCGGACCTGCACAAAGACGCGGGCTTCGCCCTCACGCGACGGAAACACACGGGCATCCATAATCGCTACATTGGGCAGCGCGAAATCCCCGGCAGGGACGAATTCCAACGTAATCTCCGGATCCAGACGGGGCAAGCGTGCCGGCTGCCAGCGTGTATTCTGGAAGTTGGAAATCAGAACCAGGCGACGCGGACCGCTTTCATCCAGCAGAGCCACCGCCTCGAGCAGTGCCGGTTCGGGATTTCCCCGGTAAGGACCAGGCTCGGCGGTACGGAGAAAATCCCGGACCATGTCCCGTCCGCTGGAAGGAGGCAGGGCCATGCGGACCTCACGGTCAAAAAGAACCAGCCCGATGCGGGTGGCGGAATCCTGTTCATCGATAATTTCAAGGGCCCGGTCCCGTGCTTCCGGCCAGTTGTCCCAGCCCGCCATACTGGCGGAAAGGTCCAGCACAACGATCATACTCTCCACTTCACGATCGGCGCTTGATCCAGTCTCTTCCCGCTCAACCCAGCGGGGTCCGGCCAGAACAAGGATGATGGCGGTGTAAACAAGCAGGCGCAGGAGAAGGAGGAGCCAGTCTTTTATATTCCTGCGCCCCTCCTGTGGCAGGCGGGCTTTGCGAATAAAGCGAATACTGGGGAAACGCAGTGGCTGCGCCCGTTCCCGGTTGATGAGGTGCGCCAACACCGGTATCGCCAAGCCGAACAGGGCCAGCAAAAACAAAGGTTGGGCGAAAGTAAGCATAACGTGGCGAAAGTGACAAAGTTACCGCACCGTTTCCCGGTGATGAAGGTAGCGGGCCAGTGAAAGCCCCAGACTGTCCGAGGAAACAAGAGGCAGGAAATCAATCCGGGCCGCCTGAAAAGATTCCCGCAGTTGCTTTCCGTGAGCCTCCATTGCCGCTTCGTATTCAGGACGGGCCATCTCCGGCCAGGTAATGATTTCCGAGGTATTTTCGCTGTCGAGATAGCGGGTCACCACTCCTTGCGGCAGATCCCGTTCGTCCGGATCCAGAACCTGAATCGCCAGAACATCACAGTGCAGGAAACGAAAATGACGCAGGAGTCCCGGCAGGCGTGTTTCATCTTCCAGCATATCCGAAATGAAAACAACGATGCCACGCTGGCGGAAACGGCGGGCCAGCGAATTCAGAAAGGTCTCATGGGCCGCCTGCCCTGTGGCTTGCAGACGGGTCAAGGCGTGCATGACGCGCATCATCTGTCCGGAACGGT
Organism: uncultured Opitutales bacterium; assembly: GCA_964499045.1. Lineage (GTDB taxonomy): Bacteria > Verrucomicrobiota > Verrucomicrobiia > Opitutales > CAZCJJ01 > CAZCJJ01. The sequence goes on from CAZCJJ010000097.1 coordinate 7,841, forward strand.
GGCCGGGCAGAACCGCCTCTTGCAAGGTTTCGGCATAACCGAACAGCCCGATATTATCTCCCTGCCTCGATGCCAGATAGGCAATACAGGCCGCCACCATGAGGGCATAGCGGAACTTGGGGCACACCGCCCTGCTTCCCTGGTAGTCGAGCGAGGCGCTGCAATCCACCAGGAGGTAACAGTTCAGATTCGTTTCCTCCTGAAATACCTTCGAGTAAAGACGGTCACTGCGGGCGAGCACTTTCCAATCCAGATACTTCAAATCCTCCCCCGGCGTGTAGTTGCGGTATTGTACAAACTCTGTCCCAAACCCGTGCAGCACACTCCGGTGCATCCCGGAGAGAAAGCCCTCCACGGCCGTACGGGCCAGCAGCGCATAGTTCTGGATCGGATGCAGATAGGCGGGGTTGAGCAGATCCTGAACAGAAGTAGCCACGTTGAATTGAATTACACCTTCACTTGTTTCAGCAGGTCACGGATCAGGCTGTCACTGGTTACCCCTTCGGCCTCGGCATGAAAACTCGGGATAATACGGTGGCGCAAAACCGGCCCCGCCAGTTCGCGGATGTCCTCAACCGATACCGCATAACGGCCATCCAGCAAAGCACGGGCCTTGGCCGCAAGGACCAGGCTTTGGGAAGCGCGGGATCCGGCCCCCCATTTGATTTTGTCCTTGGCCAGCGGCAAGGCGGAGGCATGCCCGGGACGGCTGGCACAGGTAAGACGCACCGCGTAGTCCACCACCTCGGTGGCCGCCGGTACTTCCCGTACCAGCTTCTGCAATTCAAGGATCTCCTCCCCGGAGAAAATGGCCTGCAATTTGGCTTTCTGCGGAGCCGTGGTTGCACTGACCATGGATATCTCATCTTCAACCGGCAGATAATCCATATAAATGTTGAGCAGGAAACGGTCCAGCTGAGCTTCCGGCAAGGGATAGGTTCCCTCCAGCTCAATCGGGTTCTGGGTTGCCAAAACAAAAAACGGAGGTTGCAGGGGCCGGGTCTCGCCGCCAGCCGTCACCTGCCGCTCCTCCATGGCCTCCAGAAGCGCGGCCTGGGTCTTGGGCGGGGTACGGTTGATTTCGTCGGCCAATACGATGTTGGCGAAAACCGGGCCTTGAACAAAGCGGAAGCTGCGGCGGCCCGTGACCGGATCCTCCTCCACCACCTCCGTTCCGAAAACATCCGCCGGCATCAGGTCCGGAGTGAACTGGATCCGCTTGAACGAAAGGGAAAAAGTTTCGGCAATCGTCTTGACCAACAAGGTCTTGCCCAGGCCGGGGACCCCCGTCAGCAGGGCATGCCCCCGGGCCATCATCGCGATGATGAGCAACTCGATCACCCGGTCCTGGCCGACGATCACCTTGTGCAGTTCGTTGAAAAGTTTCCGGCGCGCCTCACCCACACGGGCAACGATGGCTTCGCCACTGGAATCGGAGGTAATCTCTGGCATAGATGGTTTGGAGTTCTTCAAAGCGTCTTGTAGCCCCTTAGAGATACCGCGTAATCCGCCGGGTTCCAGAAAAATCAGGGAAAAGGCAAGCAGGAAGCTAAAATCAGCCCTTTCTTGACAAGCTGAGTTCCATACGGATCCCATTTTCACTGCTGGACTCGGTTTTCCAGCCCTGCTTGCGGAAAAGGCGTATCATCCCCTCATTCTCCTGCGCCACCAGCGCCCAAAGCGACTTTAACTTCCGACGTCGGGCAATTTCCGTCATGCGCTCCAGCAACAAAGTTCCCATGCCGAATCGACGCATCTCCTCGCGCACGACAAAGGCCACTTCACCGGACTTTCCATCATTGTCCAAATAATAGCGGCCAATGGCATGGATGCGCTGGCGGGGACCTTTTACCTCAAAAACCGCCAAAGCGAGGTCCTTTTGCTGGTTGACCGAAACCAGGCCGTAAGCACGGTCCCGTGACATGCGGTTCACCGGGTGGCCATAACGCAGACGCACTGTTTCCGGCGAATGCGAATAAAAGAATTCCTGAATCCGACGCTCATCGGATGGGTGCAGCGGGCGCAGAATAAACTCTTCCTCATGCAGGCGAACCCGCTGAAACTCAACCCCTCCAATCTCGGAAACCGGAAGGGGGGCCAGCTTCTGATACCCCGGTACCAGCTTGCGCTCGTAGGCATAACGCAGAAGGTCCTCCCGGAAATCCGGATGGGCCACCTGAATCAACTCCAAGGCCCTTTCCCGGAGCGAACGCCCCCGCAAGGTGGCAATACCATACTCCGTAACCACAAAATGGACGTCCGCCCGGCTTCCAACCACCCCGGCCCCCGGACTCAACTGCGGGACAATGCGGGAAATCTCTCCATCTTTCGCAGTGGAAGGTAAGGCGATAATCGGCAGTCCTCCTTTACTCAGGGTCGCCCCCCGCATGAAGTCAATGATTCCACCAATCCCACTGTAAAACTGCCCCGACACACTTTCCGCCGCAACCTGTCCGGTCAGATCCACTTCAAAGGCACTGTTAATGGCCACCATCTTATCATTGCGGGCAATGTTCGCGATATTGTTGGTCGATTCCGTCGGCAACATGCGGATATGCTGATTCCCATCCACAAAACGGTACAGGTTCTCCGAACCCATACAGAATGAGGCCACCATCTTGCCCGGATTGTAGGTCTTGCGGGTGTTGTCCACCACCCCCTGCTGGAAAAGCTCCATCACCCCGTCACTGAACATTTCGGTATGAATCCCCAGATGGCGGTGGTGGGCCAGCGAATAACAGACCTGGTTCGGCACATGCCCGATTCCAAGCTGCAGAGTGCTGCCATCCTCAATCAACTGGGCCACGTAATCCCCGATTTGCCGTGCCGCTTCCGGATCCTCCGGCAAAGAACGCCACTCCGGCAAAGGCGCCTCGCTCTCCAGCGCATAATGGATCTGCGAGGTGTGCAGGAAACTTTCACCATTGGTAAAGGGCATCCGGGGGTTGATCTGCACCACCACCTTCTTCGCCGCCCGGCAGGCCGCCGCCACCACATCCACATTCACCCCAAGCGAACAATAACCGTGCGCATCGGGAGGAGAAACCATCACCAGCGCCGCATCCAAAGGCAGGATGCCCTCCAGAAACAAAGAGGGGACTTCACTGAGAAAACACGGAGTATAATCACACTCGGCAGCATTCACCGCTTCCCGTAGGTTTTGAGTCAGAAAAAAGGAATTCGTGCGGAACGTATCCCGGTATTTGGGCTCCACCCATGGTGTTTCCCCCAAAGTGAGGATATGCGCCAATTCCACATCCTTCAGTACCTGATGCGAGCCAAGCATGGAACGAACAAGTGCCTGAGGACACCCCGCCCCCGAACCAATGAACAAACGGCTCCCCGGCCGGGCAATCTCTATCCAGTCTTTGGGCTGCAACGATTTCATCCTAACCTGATCCGTATCGGTAAACCGCGCCTGCCGCAAGGAGGAATGGTGCGATCGCTAAAACCATTTCGTACTCCATGGCTTTTTTCCACTTTTCACTTGAGTTGAGAACAAATCTCATTTTCATTAAGGCCATGATCAATTGGAAAAGATTAGGGCGTAGCATACTGACAGCAGGGCTTGGGCTCTGTTGTTTTGTTCTGGGAGCCATGGCCCAGCCTTCCCTTTCTGTGGATAAACTGGTGGTTGCACTCAAGCCGGATAAGGATCCGGAGAAGATGCTGGCCCAAAAGTCCGCGCTGGAGGCCTACCTTTCGCAGGAATTACAGCAGCCGGTTGAAGTGATCATCCCCATGTCCAACGCCGTGATTCTGGAGGGTTTCCGCAACGGTACCATTGACCTCGCTTACCTGAGTTCAACCGATGCAGCCCGGGCGATGGACTTGAATGTGGCCAATATTCTTTTGGTTGGTGAAATCGACGGGGTTCCCTACTACCAGAGCTACTGGATTACCTTGAAAGACAAGCCCTACCAAGGCGTGGAGGACCTGAGGGGAAAACCGATTGCCTTTTCCAGCCGGACCAGCACCTCCGGATTCCTGATTCCCGTCTGGGATTTGCACCATAAGGGATTGCTGGCCGAAGGTCAGAACCCGGAAGTCTTTTTCGGACGCGGCAACGTGATTTACGGAATCGGCTATGTCTCCGCCGCCGAACGGGTGTTGAGTGGCCAGGTTGAAGCCGCTGCGGTCAGCGATTATGTTTTGAATGAGGACAAACACCTTTCGGCCGAAAACCGCGCACGGCTTCGCATGATGGCCAGCCAGGGACCCGTCCCCACTCACACCCTTTCAGTCCGCCGCAGCCTTCCGGCGGCAGATCAGCAACGTCTCAAAGAGGTTTTACTTTCGATGAATGACAAGGCTCCCGAACTGCGGGATCAAGTGTTCACTTCCGTTCTGATTGAACGCGATCCGGATGAACATCTGAAAATAACGCGCGAAGCTCTTGATTTCGTCCGGAAAATCAATCTTTAATCCTTCCTCATTTCAATACCGTGATTGCCACCGAACAACCCGAAGCACGCCTGGCTTCCCCCCACTCCGCGACTCTGGAGATCAAGAACCTTGGTCTGTTCCAGAACCACCGCTGGCTTTTCCGCGGGGTCAATATGACCATTCCCGCCGGCAGCTTTGTCGCGGTAACCGGTCCTTCCGGCGTGGGCAAAACCAGTTTCCTCGGTTGTCTCGCCGGCACACGCACCCCGACCGAGGGTGAGATTTCCTACGTAATGGAATCAACTGGAGAGCGGCTGCATCCGGATCATTTCCGGGAAAGGTTGGGAATTGTCTGGCAAAACTTCCTTCTGACCCAGAATGCCTCCGCACTGACCAACGTTCTTTGCGGACGGCTGAAAGACTACAGTTGCTGGCAAACCCTCTTTGGCTTCCCGAAAAAACTGCAAGTGGAGGCCTGTGAAATCCTTTGTTCACTCGGCTTGGAAAATCATTGCCACCGCAGGGCATGCCAAGTGTCCGGAGGCGAGCAGCAACGCATCGCCATCGCCCGGGCACTCTTTCAGCAGCCTTCCATCTATTTGGCCGATGAACCGGTCGCCCACCTCGACCTTGAATTGAAGGAACGTGTCCTGACCCGGTTAAAGCAGGAAAGCCAAGCCTGGGGACGCACGGTCTTTTGTGTACTGCACGACCATGGACGCTTTGAACGCTATGCGGATTATGCCCTGGAACTGAACCGTCAGGATCCCGAAGGCTGGTCCCTGAGCTCGATCGCCGCCTGACATGCCGGGGCCTTCACCAGAAAAGCAACAGGGGGAGTCCTGTCCCCATCCGGAACCCCCTCCTCTGAAGTGGTACGAGCGACTGAACGCACTCAATGTCACCTTTGTCGTCTTCCTGCTGGCCGTATTCTATTCCGGCTGGAATATTCAAGGCTCCGGACGCTCCATTAACTACTGGCAGCAAACCGTTCATTTTATTAAACGCTTTTTCCCGCCCGATCTCTCCTCCGAACTCCTCTGGCAAACCGCAGCCTCCCTTCGGGAAACGGTGGAAATCGCACTGCTGGCGACCTTTTTCTCGATCTTTATTTCCTTCATCCTCGCTCTCGG
>CAZCJJ010000098.1:0-13324 GCA_964499045.1 uncultured Opitutales bacterium
TCTCCAGGGTCTGCTTCCCTAAAAAAGAAATGCGGGCCACCCGCTTTGCGATGAAAAGCGAAAATGGCTGATCCGCCGCCATATCCAGCATGATCGCCTCCCATGGAAAGGCATAAGTCCCAACAAACAGAGCTTCCGGAAAACACTCCGGATGCTATAAAGGCAAAGCTGCAGAAAAAAGCGGCTGAACTCGGGTTTGAAGCTTTTGGAGTCAGCCCGGTCGATCCACGCTTGAGGCGGGACTATTATCTGCAATGGATCGCGCAAGGCAAACACGGGGAGATGCGCTGGATGGAACGCAACAACGACAGAAGACTCCATCCTGAAGCCGTCCTGCCAGGTGCCCGCAGTATTCTCTGCCTCGGAATGAACTACTACCAGCCGGATCCGGACCGCCGGGGCAGGATCGCGAAATACGCCCTCGGGCAGGACTACCATAAGCTCATTTACAAAAAACTAAAAAGCCTCTGTCGCTATATGCGGGAAGAATGGCAGTCGGATCAGAAACCCTATGTCGATACCGGCCCAGTCATGGAAAAACCCATCGTTGCCCAAGCCGGGATGGGCTGGCAGGGAAAACATACGGTCATGATCCACCCGCGTCAGGGCACCTGGCTCTTTCTGGGCACTATTTTCACCACCCTCTCCCTCCCCCCGGACAAGGCTTATCCGGACCGTTGCGGTCAATGCACCCGCTGTCTGGATGCCTGCCCCACACAGGCCATCACCGCCCCCTATCAACTGGACGCCCGCCGCTGTATCGCCTACCTGACAATTGAGCATCAGGGATCGATTCCGGAAACCTTTCGCCAAGCCATCGGGGACCGCCTCTTCGGTTGCGATGAATGCCTCGATGTCTGCCCCTGGAACCGGTGGGCGCAAACCACTGCCGAAGCCAAATTTACTCCCCGCAATCCCGGCGACTTGCGGGAAATGCTGGCTTGGGACGAAACCACTTTTCAAACCGCCTTTTCCGGGACCCCCATCAAACGTACCGGCCTCAGGCTCTGGAAACGCAACGTCTGTGTCGTTCTGGGCAATATAGGCACCCCGCAAGACGAGGCCGCATTACTATTGCTTGCTGAAAGCGAGGATTCATTATTGCGTGAACATGCCCAGTGGGCCTGCCAGCAAATTCGCCAACGCAAACAGTACGGCAACCATCCTATATGAGCTCAACCGACCAAGAGCCCGCAGAGGGGAACTTTCCCGAACCGGGAACATCCGATAAGCCCTCCGGCGAAAAAAAAGACGGCTCCGGTGAATTTACCCCGCGCCGGCCCCGGAGGCAAAGCCGCCCTCCGCTGAGAGGTCCTTTCCCGCCGCCCGGGATGCCGCCGCCCGGGATGTTTCCGCTTCCCCCACCTTTTCCTCCACCGCCTCCCCCCTGGATCCAGGGGCGTCCTCCCCAAGAAGAATCGCCTGCCGAACGCAAGGGGAAATCACTGATCAAGCCCCAGAAAAAAATAAAGGAGAAGAAGATCGGCCAGGATACAACATCGACTCGCGTCCCTCCCTCACCTCCGCAAAAACCGGAACCTGCGTCCGACACCGGTCGCTCGATGCCCACTATCCTCAAACTCATCATCCTGCTCCTTATTCTGCTGGTTGGACTATTAGCTTACTGGACCTACAACAGTCTGGTTGAAACCGGTGCTCTGTCACCAAATCGCGTAGACACCGACACAGAGGCTGCCGCCGAAACATCCGATCCGACAAAACCCACACACGAGAGCTTTCCAAGCGAGAGCATCGGGGAGGCCGAACAACTCGCCCTTAAATACGTGGAAGCCTCAGGAGGCCGTAATGTCTGGATGGGGACCCACTCAATCCAGTCATCCGGTACCATTGAAACCCCGGATGGAAACTGGCGCTACGAGCTCTACCAAAGACATCCTCATTCCTTCCGTCTGAATATCTACCTCGAAAACGGGGTGTATGTGGCTACCGGATTCAATGGCCGTGAGGGTTGGCGGGAATACCGGAAGGACGCCCTCGTGCTGGAACGCAGCACCTTTAACGAAACGCAGAAAAATGATCTGGAAACCAATGTGCATTTCTACTCCCCCGTTATGCAGCATATTTTCGAGCGCTTTCAACGCGGTCACCATGTCAAGCTGAACCGCTCCCTCACGCTGCAGCCTCCAGTCGATTTTGACGGACAACCCTGCCTGACTCTTCTCGTCAGCAGAGAGGGAGACCCCGACAGGTTGTTCTATCTGGACCCGGAAACCCATCTGCTCCGGGGAACCCGCTACCAGACGACCAAGGGCGATATCCTCATTCTCTACGGAAACTACCGCCTGGTCCAAAACCGATGGGTTCCGTTTCAGGAAACCTACTACCTGAATGGAGAGCTAACCAACACCATGCGGATCAATGATATCCAGTTCAACAGCGGCCTGCTGTCGGATATCTTCAGCGATCCCGCCAACCGCTGAATTTTTCAGGCTAATCCCCTACTTCTTGTCCCAACCGGCGGTTACTAACCACTAGAAAATGCCGGTCACTGTAAACAATGTACCAAGGCGAGGGAAATGCATGCTGATTGAAGAATCTCAGATCTTCGTGACGACCAACCACAAAAAACGGTTCCAATCCCCATCGGTCAACAAGCTCCGGCCCCCGCAGCAATCGGTCGCTGTGGTCCTCCCACTCAAACCCGAATGACTGCTCGTGCGGTCGAGAATCGACCAGTGTAACAAGATGTCCGGTGTGAAAGGGCAAATCCTGATAATAGTCCCAGAGCACCGCCAGCCGATCCTCTTCCTCAAGGTGAGTATTCAGCCAGCGTGAGACCTGTTCCGTATCCGGCCTTTGCAGAGGCCCGCTCAGGGGATTGAAAAGCATCAAAAAACCAAGCGCCAGCACCGCCAGTGCCAGAGCCGCTGGCCGGACCTGCCTGCGCCGCAGGAAAAGGCAGGCCTTCGCTCCGCAAGCAGCAAAAAGCAATAGGGCTGTCCACAGCCAGGGCAAGGCATCGGGGCTGATTTTCCTCGCTTCCGCCAAGGCCACCCAGGGAATCGCCACCGCAATCCCGAGGCTCACCAACGCCACAAGCCACAAACCGGGCAACAGGGCCTTTTCACGTCCTTCCCTCCAAACTCCGGCCAGCCAATTCCCCAGCAACACTGCCGCCGCCGGATAGGCCGGCAGGATATAGGGGATCAGTTTCGATTTGGAGGCCGAAAAAAACAGCAGCGTGAAAATAACCGTGATGAAGAAAAATCCTTCCACCGGACGTGAGCGCCAGCCCGCCAGACCACCCTGAAAATGGGCTTTCAAGGTCTGCGGGAGAAACCCGCTCCAGGGAAACAAGCCCGCTGGCAGGATCACCAGGAAAAACCAGAAGGGCTGCGACCGGGCACTGATATCACTCAGGTAGCGCTGAAAATGCTCCTGTACAATATAGAAGGAGAACCATTCGGGATTTTGCCAGGCCACCGCCACATGCCAGGGCAAGGCAATGATGCCGGCGATCAGGGTTCCCCTTATAAGATAGATATGCCGCAGCTCTTTCCATTGACTGAAGCACAGGAACCAGAAAAAAAGGATGCCGCCGGGAAGCAGGATCCCCATCAAACCCTTGCTCAGAACCGACAGCCCGATGAATGCATAAAAGGCACAAAAGAGACGGGCCCTGGATGGGCCCGGAGGCAAACGGACAGCCGTAATGAAAAAAAACAGGGCACCCGCAATAAAAACGGAAACCGCCATGTCCAGCAGGATGGTTTGCCCGATCGCATAGTAAAGCAGACTCGACCCCAGAACAACCGCCGACCCAAGGCCTGTGGCGCGATTAAATAAGCGATGGCCGCTCCAGTAGGTCAGACCAATACCCAACAGAGCCAAAGCCGCCGGCCAAAAACGCAGCATCCAGCGGTTGTCCCCGCCCAGCTCAATTGCCGTGGCCTGCAACCAATAAAACAAGGGGGGTTTGTAAAAATAAAGCACCCCGTTCAAACGGGGTGTTACCCAGTCCCCGGTAACCACCATTTCCCGGGCTATTTCGAGATATCGGCCCTCGTCCGGATTGCTCAACGGACGTGCCCATGAAAACCCGAGGTAAAGTATCCCGAAAACAACCAGCAGCCCTGCCAAATCCCTACGAAACCGCAACGGATCCATACAGGACTGACTCAGGGCTCGTCACCGTCATCACCGATCGCTTCAACCGGACAGCCTTCCAGGGCTTCCATGCAAAGATCGATGTCTTCCTGACTCGTGGGTTGCTTGTAAACATAAGAATACCCTCCATCATCGCTTCGCATGAAGAAATCCGGTGCCGTTTCGCGGCACAGATCACAGTCAATGCACTGTTCATCCACATAAAACTTGCCCGGGGCATTGTCCGCCCATTTGTCAGATTTGTCAGCCATACTGCTCTTGGATTAACGTTTGCAGGGATGTGAAGTCAAGTGACGAATTCAAAAACCGCCCGGACCCGAGGGCATTTCTTCTGGGAGTTGGTTGAACAGCTTCCCTGCTGGAGTACCGGCTTTAGCCGGTTTTCGAAAGGATAGGCGGACCGACTGAAGTCGGAACTTGCTCCAGCCAAAACGCGGAACTTGCCCCAGCGAAACTCCCAACATGAAATGCCCTTGCCATTTTAGTGGAGAGGCAGGACCCACACAGCAACTCCGGCACCGGTTAATTAAAAATTTGCACTCCGGGTAAAATAGGCAATGGTGGAACCCCCACTATTATTCGGACATGCTTTACGACCGACCCTACATGCAGAATCAGTCCTTCCGGACAGAGACTCCCTACCTCTGGTGGGTTCTCGGAGTGACCTTTGGTTTCTACGTCCTCCAGGAACTCATGCAGGTCTGGCTGGGGCAACCGGGACTGTTGCGGGACTGGTTGGCACTGGGAGCCCCCCAGCTCCGTAGCTTCAAGGTCTGGACCCCCTTCACCTACTCCTTGCTCCACGGTGGATTCTGGCACTTGATCTTCAATTTGCTGATCATCTTCTTCAGTGGACGCATCCTGCTCTCCGTTATGGGGCACAAGGGCATTCTCAACTGTTACCTAATGGCCGTTGTTGCAGGAGGTCTATTCTGGCTTCCCTTCAATTTTCAGGGCAATGTGCTGATGGGGGCCTCCGCCGGAGCGCTCGGACTGCTCACCCTCTTCTGTTGCCTGCGCCCCAACGAGCCGATCCAACTCCTGCTCTTCCTCATCCTGCCCGTCACGGTACTGCCCAAATGGATCTTCTGGTTTGTCCTCGGATTCAATGGCCTGGCCTTCCTCTTTAGCGAACTGCCCGCCTTCCTCGGGCGCACCCCGGGGGGCTTTAGCAGTTATACCGCCTACTCTGCCCACCTCGGCGGTATTTTCGCCGGCTGGTTCTATGCCAGGCTCATGCTCTCGGCCCGCAGTTCACGCAGCAATTTTTCCGGAGGGGTCAACATCGAGCCTCCGGCCTGGTTGAAACGCAAAACCAAATCAACCCAAACCGGCAAAGCCCGTTTCAAGCTCAACATGAGCAACAAAAAAGAACTCAGCGCCGAAGTGGACCGGATACTCGATAAAATCAACGAGCAGGGCTTCGGCGCCCTCAGCCCGGAAGAACGCGAAATCCTCGACAAAGCCCGCGACCTGCTCAAACGGTGAGCTTGCCTTTGAACGAGATGAAGCAGTAGCCGCCTTCGTCAGAACGTGGTCTTCGGTAGTCAAAACTTTCTCGTGAAACCCACCCCGAATCTCCATCCTGCCAGAAACCCGCGAACCCCTCAGACTTCCGGACGGTTGCGGGCGCGAAAGGCCAAGGGTGTCATGCCTGTTTGCTGACGGAAAAAACGGTGAAAATAATGCGGGGAGTTGAATCCGCATTCGGACGCAATATGCGCTATCTTGTAATAGGTTCCGTTCAACAGTGAAGTGGCTCGCTCCAAACGAAGCGTATTGCGCAGTTCCACGAAGGAGCGGCCCGTGACTTCCCGGACGACGTGAACCGTCCGGGTGGGCGATAAGCCCAGATGTCGGGCCAGATCGTTGACCGAAGGATTGTCACGCAGGTTCCTTTGCAAGAAAGTATGAATCGTCTCCTGACGATAGCCTCTGGAGGTTTCCCGGGCAAAGCGGGGAGTTCGGACCCTTTCCTTCAGATAGGCTCCAAACATTTCCACCAGTCCGGAGAGGTTCCGCAGGGCAGCCGGACTCAGCCGGGGAAGTTCCCGGGGACCGTCCTTTCCATGTCGAAACTGCCCGAGATAGGCTGCGGCAGCCAAATGTCCCTCCACAAACACAGGTATGATCCACTCGGTCGCCCCGGCATGACACACGTGCAGGAAGGACGCCCGTTTCTTTCCGCAAAGCGAGGGAACCTCCCGCAGGTCACATTCCCGGCATTGCTCGTTCCGGCTCTTCTTCACTTCAAGACAGAAGGGTGTCAGGTGAAGGTTTTCTACCCCGCTCTCCCCATCCAGCATCGTTCCCTTAGTGGAGGACCCGTCGAAAATCTTCAGACAAAGGGTCAACCCGGTGGCTTTCTCCAGCGCCGCCACCACATCGTGTATCGGATCTTCCGCCACAGGGGCTCCGGATGGGCTTGGAAGATTTGTCATGGTAAAAATATAACTTATCCTGGAATATTCACGTAGCCCAGAAGCGATGAAGCGCACGGCGCGCCCCGAATCCGCGCGGAAGTGCACTCAAGTGCATGACCAAGCGGATTGTAGGGGCGCAACACAGCGATTCGCGCTTGTGGGCGAGAGGATTGTGCGAAATTGGATGGTGATAAAGTTTCATTACAATTTAACCCATAAGAGCTTCATAAAAATAACTTAAAGTACTTTTCGCACAATCCGGTGAATCTTTCAGGTTATATAGCTTACAAGTACACCCTTTCAACCATTAAGAGCACTAGCGAGAAGAAGCAATCCATAGTAAAATAGAGTCATGTCATTAGTCACGGATCATTTCCAACAAGTCTTTTCATCCGTAGTTGAACGCCGCCTTGATGTTGTTGTCTGCGGGGTCGGTTTCACTGGCTACGCTCTGGCCCGCAAACTGGCGGAAAAGGGACACTCCGTGCTGCTTCTGGAAAATAGTGGCGATCTACTCTGGGAGGCCACAAGAGCACTGGAAAACACCACGGGCGGCAAAGACCTGCCCGATGCCTGGCGGGACTGGCTGGCCGGGATCCAGCATCAGGGAGAAACCAGCGCAGACTGGTTCGACCCTGCTGAGGCAGAGGTCCTGACCGCCGACTTCCTACAGCAGGCCAACCCTCAATTGACCACCTTGCTTTACTCGGTTCCGCTGGCAGTCGAAACAAAGGACGGACTCATCTCGGCCCTTACGGTAGCAACCAAAGGCGGGCCGCGCCGCATCCAGGCATTTCACTGGGTAGATGCCACCGAAGAGGGAGACTTGTTGAAGTTGATCACCCAATCGGAGCCGCCCCGTAAACCGGACACACTCTACCGCAATGTCGTTCTGCAGTCCCTGCAAGCGGAGAAGATCGATGCTCTGGCCAGCGCACTGGCTGCCCGCCACACCGGGCTTGAAATCCTGCCATCCGTCCGCGAAACGGAGAGGCGGCTGCGGCTGCCCGTGTCCGGTAATACCGGCTGGCACCAGACCACCGTCGGGCTGGCCCGTGACCTCCGGGAACTGCTGGATGAGCAGTCCGCGTTTTTAATCAGCCATTGTGCGATGCGGGATTTCCCGCTTTACCTCCAATCCCCGGAACCGGTGATCGAGCGCCTCCCCAGTAACTGTACCGCAGCAAGCCCCTCCTGGCGGGGGGATGCTGTGGCCAGCCCGGGCGAACGTTTTGCTCTGGGATTGAAAATCGCCGACAGTATCCAGCTTCCGGTCGGAAAGGAAGAGGACCCATCCCCCTCCGCGTCCGACTCTCCCGTGTTGCCAAAACCTGACTCTGAATTGACTGGCTACGATATCGTTGTGGTCGGAGCCGGAACCGCAGGCGCCATCGCGGCCATCGCGGCGGCCCGGAACGGAGCCAAAACACTGGCCATCGACTTTAACGAATATCCGGGCGGTGTCGGTACTGGAGCAGGAATCTGCGGCTATTTCCATGGCCAAAAAGGTGGACTTCAGGACGAAGTGGATTTGCGGGTAAGGGACATGAGCGAATCTCTCGGGGACAGGAGACCCATTGGCGGATGGCATCACGAAGCCAAGAAGATCGTATTACTCGACCTCTTTGAGGAAGCCGGGGCCGATTTCATAGGCTCGGCCATGCTGACAGGGGTTGAAACCAATGGCGATGGCCGGATCGAGGCGGTGCTGACCATCATAAACGGTCAGCAGGTTCGTATTCCCGGACAATGTTTTATCGATGGAACCGGAGACGGTGACCTTTGCGCTCTGGCCGGAGCCCGCTACGAATCAGGCAGAACAGGCGATGGTCGAACCCTCGCTTACAGTCAGGGAGCCTTCACGATCACCCGAAAGGATAAGTCACTCAGCCTGCAAGGTTCCAATTTCGATGCCGGCTGGACCGACCCGAATGATCCCGAGGATTTCACCCGGGCCCGGCTGACCGGCATTGCCCAGTACAAGGACATCCAGTGGCCGGAGGATAAGATCTGTATCGCCATGGCCCCATGGATTGGGCTGCGCCAATCCAGACAGATTTTCACGGACACCCGGGTCACTCTTGCTGACATGGTGTCTCACAGTACCTTTCCCGATGCGGTCGGCAGTGTATCGACGGTGGCGGACAGCCATTCCGTGGATTTTGAATTCGAGAGCGACGAATTTGCTTTTTATATTTGGACCTGTCGCGCATTCCGACAGCTCCTGGCCTGTGAATTACCTTACGGAATGCTGCTGCCAAGCGGCTTGAGCAATGTCTGGATTCCATGCCGGGCGGCTGGGATTGAGGTCGATGCCAGTTACGGCCTGCGGATGCAGCGCGAGATGCAACGGCTGGGAGAAGTCTCCGGTATCGCAGCGGCACTGGCGATTCGGGGCGGGTGTGGATCGCGGGAAATCGATTTCAACTCCCTGAAGCAGGCTTTGCTTCAAAGCGGTGCGCTGACGGCAGAAAAGAGGACCGCGACCGAACTTCCCCCGGATGAGTCTTTGGTAAGCAAACTGGCCGAAGGCCGCCCGGGCATGCACCTGTGGCACATCGGGCAGCGGCGTTCCGTTTTCGAAAACACGGTCCGCGAGCAGTTGCAGTCCGGCAACCCGCAGGCTTCTTTTTACGCTGCCGTCATCCTTGCCCTGTGGGGCGAAAGCTGTGCCGAGGAGCGGCTGATCGAGGCTATTTCCACGCACGAGAGCGGTCCATCACCTGAGGACTTTCCGGTTCGGGGTGCCCACGGGCAGTGTATTGACCTGCCCTTCTGGCTGCAGGCCGCCCTGTTCCTGCGGAAGATCGGCACAAGCAAGTGCTTGCCTGCCCTGCGCAAATTGGCCGAAGACGCACCTCCCTTCCTCAACGTAAGAACCGCGATCGCCTTGACTCTTGAAAAACTGGCGGAGCGCCTCGGCCCCGAAACACCCATCGTTGAGTCACTGGATATCCTCTCCCGTGGGACTGTTTCTGACAGCATCCAACCCCCCAGCTTCTCTCTCTGGCGCAAACTGCAGGGAGAGCCGCAGCAGAAATTGCGCAACGACAAAGGGGCACCGGTGGACGAGGATCACGGCTGGCAATTGCATTTGGTTCTGGCCCGAACCTGTCAGCATCTGGGACTCCCCTTGCCGGCGCAGGCAGAAATCTATGCCCGCGACCCCCGTGCCTTTGTCCGCCAAGCCTTCAGGTCGTTTCTTATTCCTGACCATATGCATGCATAACTCCAGCAGACTTCAAAGTCAGAATCGCAGCAGCACTCCTTGGTACACTTGGCCAGAGGAAGGGTTGCGACGATCTTTTGAAATCATCCTATTCCCCGTAGTTGAACCACTGATCAACACTGATAGACACTGATTTAAAACGAGTTAAGAACACTAAACTTTTAAGTTTCTGGCTATCAGTGTTCATTTGTGTCCATCAGTGGTTCAATTGCAGTTTTTAGGATCATGGAGGCGACGTGACCCACGCCGCATTTTTTTTGTTCCGGAGAGATGAGGTTCGAGGGGTGAGGTCACCCCCCGCTCCTTGGGGCATGCAAACCCGCCGGCGGCGCTGGCATTCACTTCCAGACAGGATCTCACTGTTTTTCGATTTGGATTTCGATAATACCTGTTACCCCCAAAACACCAAATCCGCAAAACACCAAAAAACCTAAACCCCTACAGCCTAAACCCCTACAGCCTAACCCCCACCCACCACCGGCTTTGGCGTGAAAAGAGGTTGTACTTAATGATGGCATAGACGGCCCGGAAGGCATCACGCAGACCGATCTTTTTACCTTGCTCGTAAGTGCGTCCGTAATAACTGATGCCGACCTCGTAGAGCACACAATCCATCCGGGCCAGTTTAGCGGTGATTTCCGGCTCGAACCCGAAACGGTTTTCCTCAATCCGGATCGACTGGATCAACTCACGGCGACATACCTTGTAACAGGTTTCCATATCGGTGAGATTCAGGTTGGTCAACATATTGGAAAGGAGTGTCAACATACGATTGGCCACCATATGCCAGAAATAGACCACCCGGTGCGGGCCGCCACCCATGAAACGGGAACCGAACACCACATCCGCCTTCCCCTCCACAATCGGCCCGATGAGCGAGGGATACTCACGGGGGTCATATTCCAGATCCGCGTCCTGGATAATCACGATATCACCCGTCGCCGCCGCAATGCCGGTCCGCAATGCGGCCCCTTTTCCCTGATTAACATCATGGAGCAGAAGCTTATCGTAAAAGGAGGGCTCTTTCTGCAGCAACTCACGGGTACCATCCCGCGAGTAGTCATCCACCACGATCAACTCCAGTTCATGCTCGGCAAAAGCCGGACTGTTCCGAATGGCACTCAGGATCACTTCGACCGTGTCCTTTTCGTTAAAGCAGGGAACAACAACACTCAGACGCATGGTAGAATTTGGAAGGAGTTTAGGGGTTTAGGCTGTAGGGGTTTAGGTGTTTTGCGGTTTTGGTGTTTTGGTGTTTTGGGGGTAACAAGTATTATCGAAATCGACGGAGTGTAAGCGGAGATGGCGTAGCAAATCGATATAGGTATCGGTATCGAAAAAATAGAACTCATCCCTCATTCTTCATTCTTCATTCTTCAATCTTCAATCTTCAATCGTCAATCGTCAGTCGTCGCGCAGGCGCCGGGTGATGTCCGCGTAACTGTCGATCCTCCGGTCACGGAAGAAAGGCCAGATCCGCCGGAAATCCTCCAAGGCTCCAAGGTCACAATCCACGATACGGAATTCCTCTGCAGAGGTGGACGCACGATCCAACACCTGACCGTAAAAATCGCTCGCAAAGCTCTGCCCCCAAAATTCCGTTTCCCCTTCCCTACCAACCCGGTTCACAGCGGCAACATAACAGCCATTGGCCACCCCATGCCCCCGCTGAACCGTTTCCCATGCGGTGTGCTGGGCCTCCCCTAGAGTGGGCTTTTCATCGGGCAACCAACCGATGGCGGTGGGATAGAACAATATTTCCGCCCCCGCCATGGCCGTCAGCCGGGCGGCCTCCGGATACCACTGATCCCAGCAGATGCAAACCCCGATGCAACCGTAACGGGTCTTCCAGGCATGGTAGCCCAGATCACCGGGTGTAAAATAAAACTTTTCCTCAAACCCGGGATCCTGCGGAATGTGCATCTTACGATACTTCCCGAGGAAGGATCCATCCGCATCAATCACCGCCGCCGTATTGTGGTAAACCCCCGGAGCCCGCCGTTCAAAGGTCGGCACCACCAGTACCACCTGATGCTCCGCCGCGACTTTGGATAAGGCCTGAACCGATGGACCCGGCACCGTTTCCGCCAGATCAAAGAACCGTGTATCCTGCGTCCGGCAAAAATAGTGCGTATTGAACATTTCCGGAAGACACAGGATCTGGCCACCCGCCCGGGCAGTCTCCGCAACCATACGGCAGGCTTTGTCCAGATTGGCGGACGGATCCTCATCCATCCCCATTTGAATCAACCCCACCTTGACCACGCTCATTGTCCGTGCCCCCGTCGTATTCAATAGACCACCTTGTTCAGCGGATACTCCACAATCCCCTCGGCACCATGAACTTTGAGTTTGGGAATGATTTCACGCACAACCTTCTCGTCGATTACAACATCCAGTGCCACCCAGTTGCTGTCACTCAAGCTGTTGACTGTCGGATTACGCAGCGCAGGCAATTCGGCCAGAATGGTATCCAGCTTGGCCTTCGGCAAATTCAACTTCAGCCCGACCTTACTCTGGGCATCGAGTGCTGCGGTGACAAGCAGGGCGATCGTCTCGATTTTGCGCCGCTTTTCCGGATTCTCCCAAGACTGACGATTGGCGATCAATTTAGTGTTGGTTTCCAGCAGGGTCGCCACAATTCTCAGTTTGTTTGCCCGAAGGGAACTGCCGGTTTCGGTCAGATCCACAATGGCATCCACCAGATCCGGCACCTTGACCTCTGTGGCCCCCCAGGAAAATTCGACTTCAGCCTCAACTCCGTTTTCGGCCAGAAATTTACGGGTCAGATTGACCACCTCGGTGGCAATCCGTTTACCCTGAAGATCCTTGACGGATTTAATCGGTGAATCTTCCGGCACTGCGAGGACCCAGCGGCTCTTGCGGTTGGAAGCGCGGCTGTAAATGAGGTCACAGACCTCGACCACATCCGAACTATTTTCCACAACCCAGTCGTAACCAGTCAGTCCGCAGTCAAAAAAACCATGCTCAACATAGCGGCTCATTTCCTGGGCCCGGACAAAACGGCCATCCAAGTCGGGGTCATCAAAAGCAGGACGGTAGGACCGCGAGCTTTTGGAAATCTTGTACCCCGCCCGGTCAAATAGGGTCAGCGTGGATTCTTCGAGACTACCCTTCGGCAACCCCAGCATGATGAGTGGCTTTGTTTCCATAGTAAATCAGGTGAAGGCACAGAACAAAGCCACTCTGCGCCGGGGACAAGCCAAAAAGGGAGGCGACAAGCTCCGGACAGGATTCCCCACCGAAACGCCAAAACACCTACCGCCAGAAATCTCCGCAATAAAGCGCCCATTTCATGAGTGTCCCGAATTAGCCTCCAGCCTCCCGAATTCCAATTCTGGACACCCATAGAATACCCGGCGGGTGACAAGTTACCTTCAGCAAAACCGGAAATCATACTGCAAGATCCTTTTGACCGAGGTCTTTCCTTGCTCGGAAAGTATTTGGAGTCGTCTGACAGGTGGCATTACAGGTCAAAGGTGCCATGGGCAAACCCGCCCCGGCTGTAGTAGCTACCAGAAGG
>CAZCJJ010000099.1:0-13199 GCA_964499045.1 uncultured Opitutales bacterium
GTCAAACACTCTGTCTTCTGCTAAAACCTTCAAGGCATTGTTTTTCAATAAAATATAACCTTCGCCAACAAGCCGGTGAGATATGCGGGCTAATCCGTCGCCTTGTCTCGGCGTAACTCAGTGAAGACAGAAGCCGGAACCAAAAGGAGCGGGGGCATCCTGCCCACGAACTTCGAATAACACGGGCGGGACGCCCGTGCTCCTTTCCACTCCGAAGAAAAATCCTGAATTCTCATCTACGCTTGCGACTACGCCAAGGCTACGACGCACAGGTACGCTCCGTCGATCTCGATTTGGATTTCGATTTCGACATCTCCTCCACTATACCGGATACCCTTCTGACTTCACGTTTTAATGCCTCCTGCAGAACCGTCTTCGATCCCAGGATGCGTACCTTCTTCCGGGCCCGACTCAGCCCGGTATAAATCAACTCCCTCGTCAGGAGACGGTTGTCATCCGGAGGAAAGATGAGAACAACTTCGTCAAACTCGGACCCCTGGCTGCGGTGAATGGTCATAGCATAGGCTGGCTCCCAGCGGGGAAGTCTGGAGGGGGAAAAGATTCTGGCCCCATCAGACGCGAGGGGGAACAGCACCTTCAGGCCCGACTGCCCTGATGAGTCAATCCCGTGAGTCGCACTCCAGAACACCCCCGTATCTCCATTAAACAGTTTGACCGCATAATCGTTCTGCAGAATCTGCACCGGCATCCCGTGATAATAGCCTTGGCTGCCTTCCACCGGATTGAATTTTTGCCGAAGCAACCCGTTCACGGCATCACTGCCGCAGCTTCCCTGACGTAGTGCCGTCAGCAAACGGTAAGTACCCATTGCCGCCACAACCTCGCCCTGGGTTTCTGCCGCAGCCAGACGTTCATGATGACAACGCATCTCCTTTTCCACCCAGGATGAAAATGAGGGCACTTCACCCCACTCTACAAATTCAACATCCGGCCACTTGCCTGAAAAGAGCACATCTTCGGCCGCATCCAGCTGACCTTCTTGCATGGCCTGCACGCAGCGACCGATACCACTGTCATGACCAAAGCGGAAGGTTTCCCCCAAGCGCTGACAACAGGGGTGCAAGGGGCTGTCAGGATCAAGGGCCGCCTGTACCAAATCGCCGAAAAGGGACCCCGCTTGCACCGAAGTCAACTGATCGCTGTCACCAAGCAAAACCAGTCGCGTACGCTCAGGGTCGATGGCTTGCAGCAATTTGGCCATGAGCGCGAGATCCAGCATGGAGGTCTCATCAATGACTACCAGATCATGCCGCAAGGGATTGTCTTCCCCATGCCGAAAAAAAACAGATCCGGAGCGCGCACCCAACAGACGGTGCACGGTTTGTGCTGCTTCGAGGGAATAATCCGGACATGTTCCAGATGAAGCCATGGATTGCAAGGCGGCAGAGACCGCCTCCTGTAAGCGAGTGGCCGCCTTACCTGTCGGGGCGGCAAGTGCAATGGTCGGGGCGGCCTCCGCTGACTTCATCCGGATGCAGGCCGCGATGAGTCTCGCAACCGTACTCGTTTTACCGGTTCCCGGTCCTCCGGAAATCAGTGTCAGGTTCCGCTGCAATCCTTTCAATACCGCATCACGCTGACCCGCACCACGGGCGGAGTCCTGACCGGCAAACACATGCTCCACCGCCTCCAGGCATGCATCGGGTGTTCCCCATGCTTCACAGCGGTTTGCCAGTGCTTTGAGGTTGCGCACAAGCTCCAACTCATAATGACGGTAGCGGGCAAGGTAGAGGCTGTTTGTTTCGGACAACACCAGGGGGTGTCCGCCAAGGGGGTCCTCACCCACCACGCCTGTCTCCAACAACTTACGCCGGGCAGAGGCTTGATCCGGCGGCGTGCCGTCCTTCTCCTCGGTCACAAGGGCCGCCCAATCCTCATACGCCAGGCAGACATGCCCTTCTTCCAGTGCCGTCAACAGGCATTGAGCGATCTTGTCCAACCAAGGCCCATCACTTTCTTTCGCCAGGTTGCCGATAAAACGGCCAAATTGTCTGGCCAACAAACCGCACTCCCCCGTTTCCGTTTGTACCCGACTCGTCATCACTCGCCCTTCCCTTCCAGCCGGGCTGCTATCCGCTCAATAGACTGCTTATCCGGCCGCCGATAATAAATTCCCCTGCTGGAGTTTTCCGGATCCATTCCGCGAAGAAACAGATAGTAAGCCCCCCCAAAATGCCGATCATAGTCATAGCCAGGCAGGCGTTGTTGCAGGAAACGGTGAATCGCCACGGTGTAGAGATGATATTGAAGGTGATAGCCATTCTCACTCATCGCTTTAGCCAACTGTTTTATACCGTAGTTCTCACCATGGTCACCCAGCCAGTTGGTTTTCCAGTCGAGAATGTAATACACCTCACCCACACGAAACAGAAGATCGACAAAGCCTTTCAAATAACCGTGTACCGGATAAAACTGGAATTTTACTCCCGCTGAAGGCTCCTTTCGCTCTTGTTCCGGTAAGATTTCTCTGAAAATAGCGGAGAGTTGTCCCCGTTCTGACAGTGTTACCGGAAGGTGAAACTCTACCTCTGCCTGTCGGCAATTAGCCGCAAGCTCGGATAACTGAATTGGACCTCTCCCGTCCCAGGCAGGCAGTTGAGCTTGCATCACACGGCTAATTATTCGCAAGGATGCATCCCCCCACATGCTTTCGCTGAATCCATGACGGCGACAAGCCTGACTGATGATGCCCGGCCACTCACTTTCTCCGCCAAAGTCAATAGTCTCCAAAATCATGTGAAAAAACTCACCCGTCCGTATCCCTTTGGGAAAGCGAAAAATCTCATCCGTCTCCCCACTCTCATCATCGCCTGTAGTCACCAATCCCGGATCCAGGCGCTCAGGCTCCTCGGTTTCCCATCCGCGCAGCAGGCCGGAAAAACTGGTCAGCATACCTTCGCGCCGGATTTCACCCTTGAATTCCCGGGCCTGTAACTCCGCCGCATCCAAGTCCTTTGTGGGCACATATTGCGGAAGCGGCTCATCCCCGATAAGGGTTAGATATTCCAATCCGAACTGATTGGGATGTTTATTAACCAGCTCCGGAAAAACATCGAGGGCAGAACGGCCCAGCATGGTGTCCAGAACGGAATAGGATCTTTGGGGAGCCTTCATTCCGTAGAGGTAGCAACGGTGGCGGGCACGGGTCAGTGCCACATACAGGACCCGTATCTCGCTTCCTTCTTCTTCACGTTTAAAGCGTTCAAGACCGTTCTCGCCATTAAATTGCAGCGCCTCCAACTCAACTTTGTCTCCGTTAAACAGAATGGCATTATCGTTATCATCGTGCAGACTGGCCGGAGCTTCAACCGCTGCTATGCGCGTAGTCCAACTGAAGGGGCAAAACACAATCCCGTAGGCCAGGCCTTTGCTTTTATGGATGGTCACCACCTGAATGGCAGATCGATCACTTTCCATCCTAAGCTCATACTCACCGTTTGCCGTCCCTGCTGGATCCAGACGCTGGTGCTCAAACCAGGAAAAAAGGGCCTCGGGTGTCAGCCTTTGTATCCGCTCCTGATAGTGCAGAATTTCCGTCAGATGCATCCAATTGGTCACGGTTCTTTCCCCGCCGGGCCGGGCCAGCATACGCTCCTGTCCCCCGGTTTGATTGAGCATCGCCCGGAGAATATAAAGAAAGCCGTGCTGTTGCCACTGCGCATTCCACTCGGCAAAACGTCCCATCCAGCCGGACCAGGATTCCTCATCCCGTGTCATTTCATAAAATGCATCAACCGAATGGCCGAAAACCGGCATAAAAAGTGCATTCCTGACCTTGGACTCACGACCCGGCTCAAGCACCGCAGCCATAAAGGTTGATAGCATCACAGCTTCCTCACTCTCAAAAACATTTTCATCCGATTGCAGAACAGCATTCAGGCCGCAGTCCAACAGTGCTCCTTGTACCGTTTTACCCTCTCCCTTGGTACGCACAAGGACCGCTATGTCGGAGGGTGCCACCGGACGTTCACCAATCCGGACTTCTCCATTCAGTAATTGAATGATTTCCCGGCAGACCGAGTGAACCACAGCCTGGACCTTCTCGTCTTTGTTGGATTTCGCGTCTTCAAGGCAACGCAGTTGCATGGGAGCCGGGTGCAGTTGCTCTCCCGGACAAAGCGTCTTCATCCCCGATTCCTTCTCGGCATCCCGAACCTGGTTATAAGCAATGCGCTTATTTTTAAAAGGATCTGAATTTTGGCTGAACAGCTGGTTGCAGGCCGCCACCAGCTTGGCTTCTGATCTGAAATTCTGATCCAGTGTATAGCGGTGCTTCGCCGCACTTGCCGCTTTGAGATAGGTATAAACATCAGCCCCACGGAATGCGTAGATCGCCTGCTTGGGGTCACCGATCAAAAACAACCTGTGTCCGAGCACACAGAACAACTCCCGGAAGATATCCCACTGCAGGAAATCGGTGTCCTGAAACTCATCCATCAAGGCAACCTTGTACTTGCCGCGAATCGCCCGGGCTAAGGCTTCTCCCGATTCTGAATGCAAGGCGGCGTGCAGGTCAGAAAGCATGTCGTCATAGGTCAGAACATTCAAGCGTCTCTTCAAAGCGGGATAACTTTCATCCACATAATCAGCCAACATCTGCTGCATTGCGGGTTCGGTTGCCTTCATCCAGTTCGTCAGGCAGTCACAGGCAGCAAGCAGGGGTGAATCCCAGTCCACTTCACTGTGTTTTCGCTTAGCGACACTCTCACGTAAATCGGATCCCGCAAAGGCCAGCATAGCCGTGAGCACCTGATCATAGAATACCCCATTCACCAGATATCCATCCAGCTCATCCATCAGGGAGAGGCAATTGCCTTCATTCATCCAGCCCCCTTTTTGTTTAAACATCCCCCCGGAACCAAAACATTGCCGCATCGCTTCCCCTTCCTGGCCCCAACATACCTTGATTTGACTGGTTAGCTGCGCTAACTCCGTTTCCCAGTCTTCCCAATTACCTTGAATGCTGCGTTGAGGAAAAAGGATGGCATGGCTTTGGCTGCGGCGCTTTGCGATCCAACGCAGCATGCTTTTCGATAACCGGGAATAGACCACCCCGAGCAACGGGTAGCCCCCGTAAAACTGTTTTCGCAGAAAATCCTGCAGCAGTTGCCTGATCAACGTTTCCGGACTGGTCTCAACCTCTGATTCAAAGGCCCGCCCACTCTGGAATGCAAAGTCTCTCAACATCCGGTGGCAAAAACCATGGATGGTGAAAATGGGAACTTCGTCAAAAACGGTGATGGCCTCAGCCAGTTTCCGCTGCCAAATCCCCGCCGTCTCTTTCCCTGGATCCGACAGAGCCGGGTCAGGTGCTTTTCCTTGCTGAAGATTGCGCAGCGCCCCCGCAAAACGGCCGCGTATCCGGTCCCGTAACTCCGCCGTGGCCGCCTCTGTAAAGGTAACACCCAGTATTTCCAGCGGGTTGATGCCTTCTTCAAGAAAGAGGCGCAGGTAGAGCCCTTCAATCGCATAGGTTTTACCCGTGCCAGCACTGGCTTCCAGCAACATCGTTTCTTCCGGCAAGGACGTCTGTGAAAGAGAAAAGGGCTTCATGGCACCACCTCCAGATTTTTACAGAGATGAGACCAGACCCTTTCCACCAACAACTCAAAACGGGAGTCGAGCGTATAACCACCTCCCCAGAAAGAGGGATAGAAACCGGAGCTTTTTTCCTCATAACCCCAGCTATCCCATTTCTGTTTCGCCAGGTTCAGCGCAATCACCGGATCCTTGTTATCCACCCAGCGTGCCCAGGCGTAGGCATAACCGGAATGCGGGAAAAGCGGCAGCGTGGTGCGGCGTGCTTCGTGCCTGAGTTGCAAAAGGTCCAGCAGGATCTCTTCCGCTGAATCCACCGGCACCGGGAAGGCATACTCACCATCCTGAGCCAAGACCACCACCCTGTCCGGATAGCTTGCTCTTTCCCGAAGACTGGATGCCGCCAACGCGGTCAGCCAGCCTTTGAGTAAATCCTTTGCCTTCAAAGTAGCCGGTCGAACCAGGACTACTTTATTCCCGTAAACAGGGCCGACTTGGCCGGTCAAACGGTCCTGTCCCAGCGACAGATTTACCGGCAGGTAACGTTCCTGCCCTTGACCAGTCAATTCACGCCATCGTTCCCGCAGGGGTTCCAGGCTTCTGGAAACCTTATACAAGGCCCCCCGGCCCTGAGAACCTATTGGCAGGATGCCAAGACTACGTTCTCTTTCATAGAGCAAGTCAAAATCCTCCCCCTCCCCTCCGCCACCCAGCAAACTGGTTTTCAAGCGGTAATCCTCCCGCCATTCAATGGTCATCGGTTCATCTTCCAGCAAAAGCTCTTTTTCCCTTGCTGTCTTTATCCCCAGCGTCGAACTGGCAAAGTAAGCAGTGGGATCCAGTATCGCCTGACACAGCTCTTCCAGGCTTATTTCCTCGTCCGTGTCTTCCGGCTTCAGATCGGGAACGGAAGTGGGCATGGGTTCGAACGCTCCTTTGCCAGCCAAGGTCCGGGCCCCTTGCAATGCCGAATGTGAGTAACTGAAAACGGGGCTCTCCGGCTCGAAATACAAGGGACTGAAGGCGGTCATCGCATGTTCCGCAACGAGCACCTGTGCCCCCCGCCCATCCGGCCAGTCCACGGCCATTTCAAGGTAGTCAAACAACTGGGACACCAGTACGGAGGGTGGGGATTTCCCGGGATTCCGCAGCGAAAACCCGGTATAACTGAGATACAGCTTCTGACGGGCCGAGAGTAGTGTTTCCAGAAAAAGGTATTGGTCTTGTTTGCGGATATCACGATCACCGGGCCGGAAACGGTCGTTGGCCAGCCGGAAGGGAGACGGCGTCTCGTGCCGGGGAAAACTGAGATCGTTCAGACCAAGGACACAAATCATTTTGGCGGGAACCGATCGTAAGGGTGTCAGTTCGGCAAAGGTGATCCCTCCATTGAGGAAACCTCCGGAGCGGTAACTGTCCTCAAAATAACGTTGCAGGAAATAATGAACCGCCTGCACCGGAACAGCCTCGTCTCCGGTTCCTTCCACTGAATTTCCCAAGCCGATCAATGCGTCCTGAATGAGCAGACGGCTCCGGTTGTAATGCTCTTTCTCAGGAGTGAGCTGCCCCAACAGATATTCCAACGAGCTAACCCAGCTTTTCAGGCTGCGCGGACGGGCTACTTGGCGGAGGAAATTCTCCAGCACCGAAAAGGCTTCCAGGAAGCGTTCCAATACTACAAGTCGATCCCCCTCCATCTCCGGGTACGGCATAATACCGGAAAAGGTCGTCCCCCTGTTGCCGGGAACTGCCAACCCGAGCAAAAGTCGCTTGATACCGAAACTCCATGAATTTTCCTCAAACCCAACATCCAGAAGCGACTTTCTTCCTTCGGCGTCCAAGCCCCAACGGATTCCGGTTTCAACAATCCATTCGCGGATCTGGACCAAATCCTCATCCATGAGCTGAAATCGCTCACGAAAGACCGGCGATTCCAGTAATTCCATGATTTCGCGCGAGGTGACACGCCCCCCCGCAAGCGCAACCACCCGCAGCAAAACATCGACCAAGGGCAACTCAGCCTGAGGGCTGCGGTCAGCCAGCGAATAGGGCAGCCGCAAACGGGGATCCTCCGGCAAACCGAACACCGCCTCCACCAGAGGCACGTAGTCCCCCATCAACGGCGTCAACACCAGGATGTCTCTTGGCTGTAATTCCGGATCCTTTTCCAATGCATCCAAAATCACATCATAAAGCACTTCCACCTCTCGTAGGGGGGAATGGCACACCCCAAGGCTCAGTGAGTGGTCATCCGGCTCCCAGACCAGTTTGGACCCTCCCGTCAGGGAACGGTTGCGATCCTCCAAAATGTCATTCTGCAGTTGCTGTAGCAAATCGCCATCGTCTTCCTGCACAAACGTCTCCTCCACCGGGTTAAAATCCATATCCAAAAGCAGATTCAGGAAATCACGTCCCTGGGCGCCCCAGGAAGCCAGTAAGGGATTGGCAACAGCTTCCGTTTCCGCCGATTTTTTAGTCTTACTCAATACCTTGCGCGCCTGCTGCTTGGGATCATGATGATCCCCATAATAAAGTGCGGACGGTTGCAGGTGAAACAGATGCACTTCACAGCGCTGGCTGATCGCATTGACAAAATCGAAGTAAAGGGGAGGCAAAGCAGACACGGCAAAAAAAGCTACCCTGCGCGGTAACATCGGGGGAGTACTGTGGGCACATTCACTCCGGAGAGACTCCAGACTGCGGGCCGGGTGCGAAAGGTGGGGCAATCGCTGGCAGAGCTTCTTCCAGAGTCGCCCCTGCCACTCCACCGGCTTTCCCTCGCGCTCCCATGACAACACCTGCTCGTAGCGATAGAGACAGGCTTGATCCAGAAAGCGGGCCAAGGCAAAGGCCAGTTGCATGCGTTTCAGGGGATCTCCATCCTCAAGGTAATGCGGCAAGGGATTATCCCCCCCCAGAGAAACACTGTCCGCCAGTATCTCATAGACAGGCCAAACCCAGTCCCGCACATCCAAGGAACGGGTAGATCTCTGATCGGAAAACCCAGCCAGCCTTTCGACAAAATGACCGGGGAAAAGAAAATCGTAGTTGCAGCTGACCCCGCTCTGGTCTGCCACTTGAAAGCCCAACCAGCGGGCTACACCCGCATTCGGGACAATCACCCAAACCGGAGCCAAAGGATCCGCCTCAGGACCGCCGAAAACACGGACAAAAGAAGTGGCCAGGCATTCTAGCCGATTGGAGGAATAGGAATAGCGACCGGGCACCATGACGTTTACTTATAAAAGGCTCCCTTCCCGACAAAAGGCAAAAACAATTATGCCCGTTATGCCCGCATCCACCACATTTCGAACACGCCATGCATGGCAAGAGCAGAAAGGGGTTTCTGCATCCGCTCAGTCGTCATAGCACAGGTCTAATGCGGATTGTCGCTGGTGAGCGGAAACCATGACGCCATTGTAGCCCATGCGGGCCACAATGGTAAGCGTGATTTCTTTTTGCTGAAGGTGGACTACCTAAAAAAGAGAAGGGCCCGGCGAAAACCCCTAAACGCCGGGCCCTATTTATCTCTACTTAGTGCTATCCCTAAACGAGGCTGCCCTAACCCTAAAAAAGGCAGCCCCAAAACATAAACCATGAAAACCTAACAATGAACATGTCAACTGCGAAAAAGTAAAGTTACTATCATTTTTTCGAATAACAGAGTTTTACTCTTTCATTGGATTAGTAAAGCAACGGAAACTTTTGTTCAAAAAAAATGTGTGTTTTTTATGAAAAAATTATCCCCGGAAAAAAACATTCTTCAGGCCGCTCAACTCGGTACTTTCATGGACCCCAAGCGGTGGAGAGATTCCCCTATTTGGATCGCATTCAATGCCGCCCCCTTCCAGAGTTGGTCGCCGACGACCCAAAATGCCAAGCCATTGTCCAGGGCTGTATCCTTGCGAATACGCCCGACTCCACATTTCACCTTCCCTGAGTAGTCCAAGGGCATGGGATAGCGGTTTTGTGAAGGCTCATCGCACAATTCAGCCCCACTGGAAGCCGAAATCGCGGCCCGCGCCTTTTCCAAGTCCACTCCCCGTTCAAATTCGGCGTGAATGGCAATACTGTGAGCCCGCAGGACGGGAACCCGGACACAGGTCACCGAAGCTTTAAGTGAAGGATGACCCAGGATCTTGCGGCTCTCATGCAGCATCTTCATTTCCTCCTTGGTGTAACCGTCATCAAGGAATGCGTCCACATGGGGAAAGAGGTTAAAGGCGATCTGATGCGGGAACTTCTTGATTTCAATCGGCTTGTCATCGACCCAAGCCCGGACTTGATTTTCCAGTTCCTCCATTCCCCAAGCGCCAGCCCCGGAAACCGCCTGATAGGTACAAGCGACAAAACGCTTCAGCCCAAAGGCTTCGTGCAAGGGCTGCAGGGCCATCAGGGCAACCGCTGTTGAGCAATTGGGGTTGGCAATCAGCCCGGCATGTGAGGCCAAAACCGATTCGTTCACCTCCGGAACAACCAGCGGAACATCATCCTGCATACGAAAGGCCGAACTGTTGTCGATCACCACACAGCCCCGGCGAACCGCCTCCGGCGCCAATTCCTTGGAGATCGAGGCGCCCGCACTGAAAATAGCAACATCCATACCCGTAAAGGCCTCGGGTACCGCTTCCTGGATCGTCCAGGTTTTGTCCTTGTAGGTCACGGTCTTACCCGCAGACCGGCACGAGGCCAGCAGTACCAGTTCCTTCATGGGAAACGCTCTCTCATGAAGCAACGCAATCAGCTCTTGACCCACCGCTCCAGTGGCTCCGACAATGCCGACTCTATAACTCATTTTTTTAAGGATTGGAATGTATTACCAGAGGATTCTGAACAAGTGCCAGACATTGGCACAAGCGCCCAAAGAACATGCCCTCTATGTGAAGATAAGCGAGCAAAAACTGTATGTTTATTATCAGGGAGCCTTGGTAAAAACCTATCCGACCTCCACGTCACGGCGCCCCCCTTCGTGTGTGGAAAATTCACTGGGAACTCCGCTGGGTCTGCATGTTATTGAGGAAAAAATAGGCGACGGCGCCTCCGTGGGTATGGTCTTCAAGGGCCGGGTCGCCCAAGGCACTCCCTATATGGCACTACCGGAGGAAGAAAATAAGCCCAATCTCATCACATCCAGAATCCTCTGGCTCCGCGGCCTCGAGCCCGAAAACACCGGGCCGGGCCGGGATACCCATAACCGCTATATCTACATCCATGGCACCAACCACGAAGACCGGATCGGTACCCCCGATAGCCATGGCTGCCTCCTCCTGCGCAACAGCGATGTTATTGAGCTGTTCAACAGCATCCCTTCAGGTACGCTGGTACTAATCGAACCCTAACCTCAAATTGCATCCTCAACCCCAGGGGTACGCTTTTCCACGCACTATGGTATCGAAATCCAAATCCAAATCGGGTTCGAAAAAAACATACTTCGCCTTCGGACTGCTGCTCATCCTTCTGGCATCTCTCTGTCTCGCACTGTATCGGTTCTTTCCTGCCTGGCTCGAAGAGCAGCTCACTTCCTGGATGCAAAAGGCCGGTATTGAATCACCCCGGGTTGAGGTGAGCGACTGGGGAACCGGACACCTCGAACTTTCCTCAATGCAGGGGCAATACGAGCCGGGCTACTTGCTCGAAGGTACCTTCCTCACCACATTTACCCCCAAGTCGCTCTGGAATAAGCAGCTGGATAAGATCTTCCTGAGCAGACTGGATCTGCAAGTACACCTGTCGCCCGCGCTTTGGACTGTCCCGGATCCGGCGACTCCCGCAACCACCTCTTTGTCACTCCCGAAAGAGCTGCCGTTCAAGGAACTGTTCATCAACGAAAGTCTGCTCGAACTGATTCCGGAACAGGGCCCTGTACGACGATACCAGATCCAGGGAGTACTCAATCCGGGGCCTGCGAGACGTTTTTACCTTGAGGCCGCTGGAACTGGCGAAACCGTTTCCCTGGGCGGCGAATGGGATCTGAGCCGGAACACTGGGCACATCAATCTCAATGTCAGTACTGACCGACCCAACGAATGGCTCGCCTACCTCCCGGAGGCATGGCCGCAGCCCCAACTGGACTCCGTCATGCTTGAAGCCCTCTACCGTCTCCCCCCATCCGGACAAGCCTCGTGGCTGACAAATATCACCGTTCCTGGGCTGACACTGGAAAACAGGTCCTGGACGGTCAATCTCCCCTTGTCCCATGGGGGCCTGACCGGTGAGGGTCGCCACTGGCGGCACCTCTGGTTGTCTCTGCATGGGGGCCAATCGGACAGCTTGTTCGGGAAACTGCAATGGGACCGGATTAGCGCGGAAGCCAGTCCGGAACAACTCCAGGGGCTTGTCCAGGGCCTGCGTTTTATCCTGCCCTCCGGTGACATAAGCGCCGTGATCCCCTCCCTTCCCTTCACCGCCCGTCTTCCCGATGGGTTTCCTCTCTCCAGCGACTCCTATATGCCGCCCCATCTTACACTGGGTCCGTCTGACGTAACAGCCAAGGGCAAACAATGGCAGACCAACCTGTCAGCGCTGCATGTTCACTTCAAAAATGATGAGACTGAGGGTCCTTTTGAAATCAATTTCAAGGACGGAGCCATGACTTGGATGAATCAGGAAGGTGAACTTAACGGAATCCGTGGAACAATTTTCATGAATCCCAGGCAATCCTGGTTTCCTATCACAAACAGCGAGGGTACATTCCAAGAACTCCAGCAGGGACAACTCATAATCTCTGAAGGGAAATGGAGTTTTTCCACTGTGGAGGACAGCGACTGGACAAATTTGATTCTGACCGGAAACGTTCTCGGGGGTCAGATGGATGCGATGTTTCGGCTGAACCCCATCGACCTTGCCGAAGGGGATCTGGCCATAAAGCTCAGCCATATAGACTTGGATGCACTGAGCGCCCTTTTCCCGGATTTCAATGCGCACATCAGTGGTCACGCCAGCGGTGAGCTTCCGGTTTCCTTCCGGGGCAAGCAACTTTCCTTCAAACCCGGCTACCTCGAAATGGACCCCGATAGCAACTGCCGCCTTTCCTACACCCGAAATGGCTGGCTGACACAGGACCCGAGCATCAACATTGAGCAGTTATTAACGGAAATGGAGGTCTATCAAATCCTGCAACTCCCCCAGGGAGGCTCCATCATTACCGAGGCTGCCCTACGCGATTTGAAAGTAAGCAAATTAAGAGTGGAGCTTTTCGAGGACGGCCAGCTCGAACGCCCGATCCTGATCCAGATAGAAGGTACCTCCTCTTTAAAGGGAGTCTCTGTCCCGATCATTCTGGATGTACCGGTCCGCGGCACATTGGAAGAGTTGCTCAACTTACTGCTCAATATCGACCTCGAACAACTGACTCGCAGCTAAGCCGTATATCTTGTAAGTATTATGACGGCACTCACGGAGCGGGGGTGACCTCACCCCCGATACCAACCCTCAATGCAACATCAGCTCACGCCGCCTCCATGGGACCGCAGTGGGCTTACGAAGGCGACGATGTAGCCGCGCCCGTAAGAGCGTGAACACGCCAATCATCATACGCTTAGTCGTTTACTTAACGGAATCCGTGCCTATAGTAGAGGCCGTAAAAATGAGCAATAAACCCACATATGGGGAACTCGAAGCCGAGGTGGAAAGGCTCAGGA
>CAZCJJ010000100.1:0-13164 GCA_964499045.1 uncultured Opitutales bacterium
TTTGGAGAGCCCCGGCCTCGACCCCTCCGGAAAGAATCTTTCCGCTGTTCGGCATCATGGTATTGTAAGCCCGGGCCAAACGGGTAATCGAGTCCAGCAGAATTACAACGTGTTTTTCCCGCTCCACCATCCGGCGGGCTTTCTCGATCACCATTTCCGCTGCATGGACATGGCTTTCTGCCGATTCATCAAAAGTCGAGCTGATGACCTCCGCGCTTTTAACCTGGCGGCGGAAGTCCGTCACTTCCTCCGGACGCTCGTCGACCAGAAGAATAATCAGGTGCACATCGGGCCGATTGATGACGATCGCATTGGCAATCCCCTGCAGCAGAACCGTTTTCCCGGTTCGGGGGGGGGCAACGATCAGGCCGCGCTGACCAAGCCCCAGAGGGGTAAGCAAATCCACCACCCGCATGGAAATATTATCCCATTTGCCCAAACTTTCCGCAGAGCATTCAAGCAAAACACGTTCTGTCGGGTAATAAGGGGTGAGTTCCTTGAACGGGGTCAAGTGCTGGATTTCATCGGGATCGATGCCCATTGCGGAAATAAACTTGATCACAAAGGGGCAGCTTTCATTTTCTTTCGCCGCATGCAGCCAGACCTCCACTTCGTGGCCCCGTTGGAGCGCTGACTTCTCCAGGAAGCTGCGGTGGATAAAGGGACTGTCGGTTCTGAGCCGATAGTTATCCTTTGCAAAAACGAGGAGCCCGTGGTCCGATTCCAGAACCTCCAGTATACCGGTTGCCTTGATCGGGATTCCGTCGGCATTGGCCTTTTCCAACAGCAGGCGGATCAATTCCCGTCGCCGGGGGGGACCTTCCCATTTGAGATTTTCCTCCCGCGCACGGGCTTCAAGCTGGGGTTGGGTCAGGGCTGTTATTTCGTTGTAGTCCACGACTCGCCCGGTTTGCCCGGCCACCCGGGCGATCATGGCAGAGAGACTTTCTTCGTTCTGGAAGAGATCCCAACCCGGCAGGCTCTCGAAGCTCGGCTCATCCTGATCCTGATCTACGCTTGCCGCAAACCCGACCCCGGCCTGCCATGGTTTACCTCGTTTCCCGCCTTTGTTGAACTTATTCTTTTTAAAGTGATTGCCCCCCTGTTGCTGGGAAGAAGGATTCGACGGGCCTCCCCCACCCGGACCACGGTCTCCGGAAAACTTGTTCTTCTTCTTGAAAAATTTATCCTTTTTGAAGTGTCCCCGTTGCGGATGTCCCGCTTGATCCCCCCCTCCATTGCTCTGTTGGGAAGGGTTTCTTGAAGAATCCGGCCCGGAAGCGGCATCCCGCCCACCAATATTCTCCGGTTCACGTCCACTGTCCTCTCCGGCGGAATCCTGTTTAGGCTCACGGTCAGGGCGATTCTTGCTTCCATAATCATCCAGATCATCCGGATCGGCGGAAAAACGTTCGGGTACAGGCTCTTCCCGTTCCTCCCGGGCCTTGCGTTCCGGCTGTCTGCTTTTCTCCCCGGTAGTCGTCTGTGCAACCGCAGGTGTTGCCTCAACTTTTTCGCTTGTCCCGGTATCCACGGCTTTCTTGCGAGCCGTCTTGCGGGCCGTTTTCTTTGCAGCCCTTTTGCGGACTACTTTTTTCTTAGGGCTATCCTCCAATGGCAGCTCCAAATTGGCGTCATTCATATCACTCATGTGGTCATCAAAAAGGTTGTTGATCGTCCTCCGGCATGATTCGCCGGACGGAACAAGCTCGGGGGGATTGGGAAAATGGTGTGAAGGATGGAATTTTCAGGATTACGCTACGGCCATCGCACTCAACAGCAAGTTGACTTGCTGCTCCAGAAACTGAAGGCTTCCGTTATTACTGATCACTCGATCCGCTTTTGCTACTTTCTGACCGAGAGGGAGTTGGCGTGCCATTCGTTGCAGTGCCTGGGTCTGGGACAGTCCGCGCTGTGCCAGACGGCTTAGCTGGGTACTCAACGACGCCTCTACACAAACAGTCATTTGAAAGTGATTTTCAAGGTTTTTTTCAAAGAGAAGTGGAATTTCCACACACCAATCTCCTTTCGGCTCCCTTTTAACCTCCTGCACCCAGCGTGAACGAACCTCGGGATGTATCCTTTCCTCCAACCAGTTCAGGCTCGCAGAGTCTTTAAAAACAAGGGCCGCCAGGGAGGGGCGGTTAATTCCCGAAGCCATTGATCCAACCCCCGGACCGAATTTTTCCAGAATATCCGCAATGACCCGGGTATCACTGCTCAAAAGCTCACGTACAATCTGATCGGACTCCAGCAAACGGAACCCCGACTGCTGGAGAAGTCTCCCGACCGTGGACTTTCCACACCCCATTCCTCCGGTTAAACCAACGAGCATTCATGGGTCATTCCAAAGCCCGCCCCTCAGGTCAATAGCATACTTCAGACATGGACCGAATGGCACTTAGTCAAGGTGGGCCGTAGAAAACGCTATCGCTATCGTGTCTCAAAACCGATCGTGTCGCACTATGGAATTGCCATATAAGGGGTCTTTCCCTTAGGGTCTCTGCTTAAGGATCCTGTATGCTGTGATTTCAGTCTCGGGCAAGATCCGCCACCACACAAGGGAACATACCTTGCAAAACGAGCACCTTATATACGACCCGGAAACGATTCCCTGGCAGGATACTGCGACGGTGCTCGGCCTTATCCGCAATCTCTTTCTGGAATCCTTTCCAGCCGAAAAACTGTCTTTCGTCGATACACAGTTCTCGCTGATACAGTCCATGTTTAACGGCCCCTATCCGGGTTACCGCCCCATGGACACCCATTACCATGATTTCGAGCACACGCTGCAGGCAACGCTTTGTCTGATCCGGCTATTGACTAACTGTCATCAGTCGGGTGAACGAAGTGATCTGAATATGGAGGCCTTCCGGTCCGCCTATCTGGCCATTTTGCTGCACGATGTCGGTTATCTGAAAGAAGCGGGAGACGTGGACGGAACAGGAGCGAAATATACCAGTATTCATGAAAGTCGCAGTTGTGAACATGCCGAACGCCTGCTTCGGCAGGAAGGAGCGACTGCTGCTCATATTCACACGGTCTGCAATCTGATTCGCTGTACAGGACCCCAAAGCCGGCTGGACAGGATTCCTTTCCAGTCAGACCTCGAACGTTTTCTTGGATTTTGTGTCTGTTCCGCCGACTTTGTCGGCCAGATGAGTGACCCCGGCTACATTACCAAGCTTCCGGCCCTCTACCGGGAATTTGAGGAGAGTTGGAACTTTCAGAAGATCCCGGCGAAAGACAGGCCCTACCGAAGCTATGAGGATATGTTAGAGCAAACACCAGCTTTCTGGACCGATTTCGTTTTGCCCCGGCTGGAAAGGGAATGCGACAATGTTTGGCGCTTTTTACAAGATCCCCTGACGGGCAATCATCCCTACCGCGATGCCATTGAACTGAACATAGAACGAGTCCGAATGCTCACCAGTTAGAATCCGGCATCCACTTCCGCACCGTCTCCACGAGCCTGCCATCCACCCGTCTACTTTCCAGGAACAGGTTGGCTGACTCAAGCAGGTCGGTATCCTCAGGTCTTACAGCCCAAGCCAGAAACTCCTCGGAAAGCTCCACCGGAACCGCCTCCAGATTGCTGTCATTAGCCGCCAGCCACCAGACAATGGGAGAATCCACGATCACTATGTCCAGATCACCTCTTTTTAAAGCTGTCGCCGCTTCCCTGATTTTAAGGAATGGCAATTTCTCCGCATAGACAAAATTATCCCGGACAAGGGCCTCGCCAGTCGAACCGTCCAGCATGCCCACTCTCGCTTTCGTATTGAGGAATTCGAGGGGATCCGCATAATGAGCCCGGTCTGTCTTCCTGACCAGTGGCATTTGGCCGATACGCAGATAGGGCTGGGCGTACTTCACCCTTAATGCCCTCGATTCCGTAATGGAAAGACCGGTCATGATGATATCCACTTCCTCGGCCAGGAGGGCCGGAATAAGTTGGGAGAGTTCCATATTATGCCACTCAAGCGGACGTCCGAGGAATGTAGCGAACTCATTGGCAAAATCGGCTTCCACACCGACAATCCGTCCATCTTCCATAAAGGCCAAAGGCGGGTTGCTGGCCGCCACCCCCACCCTCAAGGGTAGCGGTTCGGCGAAAGCCCCACCCACCCCAAACAAAAGAAAACAGACGAGCAGCAAACTGCGCTTGAATAATCGGCTTGGATACATGCCGGAAAAACTGAAGCCTCCGCGTGTTGCTTTCAATCCTGAATCCCTTCCTTATCCTGCACCACAAGATCCGCTTCCTGACTGTTTCCTTGTATTTCCGGAATGTACATCGCCTGAATCACTGTAGGAAGGGCACTGAAATGCCCCGGGGATTCCGCCCGCAGCTCATAGCGGATTTCCCAAACCCCCTGGGGAAGGCGATTGATAAAGCAGGCTACTTTTTGGTCACGCAATTCCTGGTAGACCCAACGGGTCCGTCCTGTATAGCGCTGGTCCCCTTCCCTTTCAGGTCGGATTTCGCGGGCCGACAGGGGTAGGCCACTTTGCAACTCCACCGCTTCCAGTCCGGCAGCTTTCCAGTCCTCAATCATCATGAACTCATAATCATTTTTCGCATCCAGGGTAAGTACCACTTCGATACGGTCGCCACTCCGAACTTCATCCCCGTCATTCAGTGGCTCTTTTCTCAACTCATATCCTTTCAACAAGGTGGGAACCGGGACCAGACGGAAAAATTCACGTCCGGCAAACACTTCACTCCCCGCTGCCTGAATAGGCTTCTCCAAGGTAAAGAAGCGAGCCAGCACTGAATAATAAAGACCGAAGCTCCCATCCACCCGTTTCAGGGTAACCGTATTACTTCCTTCACGGAGAAGCCTGGCATCAACCTGAAAACGTGAAGGTGCCCGCAACCATCCATCCTGCTTCAGCGTTTCCGTCGCAACAAGCGTTCCGTTGAGCAGAATTTCGAAAGTTCCTTCTGCCTCCAGTTCTTTGCTTTGTTTCAGAAAGTCGTTCAAGGCCAGAATGGTAATGGCGGTATCCTTGGTACTGCTCCAGTTAGCCCCCCGCCGGTTTTTCAACAGCCAGTTCACCGCAGGCTGTAAAAGGTCGTTGGACGGGTCCACCGCGACCAGAGCACTGACTGCAAAAGCGGTGGCTTCCACCCCGCTTTCCGACCATCGCCAGAAGAATCCGCTGCGCCCCCAGTATGCAGTTGGCAGGCCCGTCGCATTCGTGGCCGGGCTCGGCACAAGAACCGAACTTTGCGGATTTTCATTCAAAATGACTCCATTGCGCAAGTTATCGACCAGAATCAACGCTTCCTCCTCAAAACCGAAATAATGGGCGCTCAGTGTTAGCAAGGCGCGTGAGTAATTATTTAACAAATCGCGGTTCCGCCAGAGGTTGGCAAAGGCCCGGGCTTCAAAACGGCCCGGCTGGCCGGGGACTTCCATAAAGCGGGAGGCCAGCGTAAAAAGGATCCAGGACTGCATATCATACTGTGCCTCCACGTCCACCAGACAGTCCGTGAGATATTCCCTGGCTTTTCGCAAAACATCCTGCTCCACCTCAATCCCGGCATTCTCGGCCAGAGTAAGCCCCCAGAGCACATAGGCGCTCATATAAAGATTGGCGGGTCCCTCCTTCCACCAACCCCAAGCCCCATCCGGACGTTGAAAATCGTAGAGACGCTTGAGCCCCTTTTCCGTCATGGCATCCAATTCGGCCAGTCGGCTCGTTTTACCAGCCTCCCCACTGATGCCGCCGAAACGCTGTTCAAGGAGGATATCCGCGTCCACCCCGAGCTCACGCAGAGTACGCTTGATTACAACTGCCGGCACAAAACGACTAATGGTCTGCTCAGTACAGCCATAGGGAAACTCCGCCAGATAGGGCAAGGCATCCAGCATCGTGACCGCCAGGCTCGGAGTTGCCACCACTTCAAAACTTAACCCCTCCTCCTTGTGCGGAGGCAGAATCATGTCGATGCTTTCCTCTGCGTTCACCATGCGCCCGCTGGCAGCCAGCTGCTTGACCATGCCGTGCTCAATGACCGGAATGCTGCGCTCCATGCCATCGGAGTTCTGGCCCGAAGCGGCCTTGAGAACCAACTTGGCCTCTCCGGGCAGGCGGGCTGCCACCGACCAGTCCAGACGGGCTTCCCCCTGCGCCGGAACCTTGATTTCCCGGTCTCTGACTTCAGCGTCACTCAACTCCAGACCCTCCACTTCCAGCCGGGCACGAACCCGCATGTCGCTGTCGGTGTTATTGTTAAAGACCCCGGTGAAGACAGCGTTGTCGCCCGTGATCAAAAAACGGGTGGTCTGCAGGCGCGCGATCAGGGGCAATTGGGTGCGGATCGTCTCTTCCGCCTGCCCCACCTCACTGCTCCGGGTAATACCCCTCGCCGTCAGACGCCAGGAGGTCAGGCTTTCCGGCAGGACGGTTTTGACGACGGCTTTCCCTTGCTTGTCAGTAACAACGAAGGGATTCCAGTAGGCGGTATTCCGGAAGTCCGTCCGCACTGTCACCTCCATTTCAGGAACTTCTCCGGCGGACTCCACCCTGGCATCCGCAACCGCATTCGCAGAGGCCATCATCCTGGGGGCTGGTGGTCCAGAAGCGGAAAAATAATCCACTTCACCGAGTAAATATCCTCTCTGGGGTTGGGCCTGGGACCTTTTCCTGACTGCTGCATAATCTGCCACCATGTCCTCCCTGCTTTCGCGTACAAAGGACGGATTTTGCAGTGAGCTTCCATAATTGAAGTAGAACTGCCTGCGAACTCCGTAGAAGTAAGCTTCGATACCTGGAGCCAATTCAGGTTGAATCGCATAGACCGCCTCATCCACAACCGAGAGTGCCAATTCAGCTTCAACCGTCCGTCCGGCCCGATCCCTTGCCTGCAAATGGACCTCCACTTCCTGACCGGGGAGAAAAACCTCGGCCCCGGTTTCCACTTCCACATCCAGGAAAGCATCCTCCGGCAGCACATTGATCTCCATCGAGTCATAATGCAGCCGGTAGTCATCCACCAGAAAAGCTTGTAACTGGACATTGGGAACCCATGCCCGGGTCACGGTAAAAGGAACCATTTTGGCTGTACCTTCAATCCGCACAACTTTGTATTCCAACAGCCCATCGGCCAGAACGCTTGCCAGAACATAGCGTCCGGATGCCGGGGCGGTCACGAGAACCGGGGCCTGATGCCCGATTTTGAAGCTATCCTCATCCGCCACAATCTTGAGCGGCCCACGAAAGGCCCGTTCATCAGATTGCTCCGAAGATACCCAAACCGAGGTGGCGGCCGTGACGGGCGGACCATCTGGAATACGCCCCACCCATTTGAATTGATAGAGCCCCTCTTTTTCCAGTTTCAGTTCGTAAACCGCTTCCCCTTTTTCATTCGTTTTCAGGGAAACCGATTCCACTTCCTCACTTGTCTTCGTTTCGTACTCCAAACGGTAGCCACTGAGATCAACGGATCGTGAAAAAAGCCCGCGCTTGGGCTGCTTTTCGCGTTCACGGTACTCTTCTCCGCTCAGGCGTTCACCCGCAGGTCCAACCCAGACTTCACGCCAACGGTCGCGGGTGACGATAATCCGGCCTTCCGCTGATACCGGTTTGTCATTCGCATTGAGGGTCTTGATATTCACCCGAACCGTTTCCCCAGGCTGGTACAGCGACTGCACCGGATGGACAAATGCGAAATAGGGCTGGAGAGTGACCCGGGCCATCCCCTGTCCGGTAACCTCACGCCGGCTCGAATCCACAACGCGCGCCTCAAAGTGGTATTCCCAATTCTGACCTCCACGCTGCCCGGTTTCGAGTTGGTAAGTGGCACGTCCTTGCGAATCTGTTTTCAATACCACCCGTTCGACTATCTGACGCGACTGTGGCATGGGCGGACGAACCCGTGGCATCCAGGTATATCTTGGCTGTGGCCACCAGCCGGGATAATAGGGAGATTGATATACTGCAAATACCACCTCGGCATCGGAGACAGGAGCTCCGAAATAATAGTCTGCCTGAACCGTCACCTCCAGCGTATCCCCCAAGCGAAATGCCGTGGCTTCCTCTTCACTGCCAAAACGCCGGGTAGATACTGAAACCTTGAATTCCGGCAGACGGTACTCCTCCAGACGAAAGAGCTCCGTCATGTGCATCACCCTGTTCTTGTTATTTTTCCAACGAATGGAATAGATCCCCAGCTCGAATTCAGGCTTCAGGCTCAACTCCGAAGAAAAGCTACCGTACTCGTTCCACTCCGCGACACCTTGATTGATCACAGTTCCCCGCGGGCCGACAATTTCCCAGCTCAGGTTTTCTTCCGGAAGTTCCAGCATTGCATTTTCATCACGACTCCGGGCAATCACCTTCCAGTGGACGGTATCTTCCGGACGGTAGGCCGGACGATCCGCAAAAACATAGAGGCTCCAATCCGTCCAGGTGCGGGAGGATCTGCGAAAGTCAGGCATATTACTGATAAAGGCCGGTGCGCCTTCCGGGCTCATCCCCAGAATAAGGCGCTGACGAATGTTGGTACCCCCTGCTTTCCAGGAAACGAGACCGTCCTCCCCGGTTTGAAGTTGAACGGCCCCTTGTGGTTTCATGTCTCCTTTACCTGACACAACATTCCAGACTGTCAGCCTGCCGCCAGCCACAGGTACACCTTCCGCAGCTGAAACCATCCAAAACAGATAATTGCCATATCCTGACGCATGATACTGCAGCGAAGTATCCGTCACCAGAAGCATGTCACGTGCCGTGACTTCACCGCGGCTGGCCTCGATCAGGTAGAGACCGGCCGGCAGGGCTTTGGGCAGGGAGACCTCTTGGCGGAGTTCCTCATAGGGCTCTGTCTCAGTTGCACTGATGGTCGAATCATAGACAAGGTTTCCCAAAAGTGCCTCCTCGACGTTTCCCGGCATGAAGGTACTTTCCAATGATTCTTTTTTCAGAAGCTCATTCAGTTTAACCTGATGGACCGTCAGGCGGATCTCAGGCAGGTTGCGGGCGGCAATGGCAAACTTCGGAATGATACCGGGCTGAAACTGGTTGCTCACCATCACACGCAACTGGGGATCAGAGATGCGCCGGATGGCGGCTTCCGCTTCTGTTTGATATGGAGACTCCCCCTTGGCATATTCCCGGATGAGACTACGGTACAGCTCAAGGGCATTGACAAAATTGCCCTTCCGTCTGTAGGCACCTGCTTCATCGTAGTAGGAGGCACCGGATTGCTCTTCCCATTGGGCATAATTTAAAAGTAAATCAGGGCGCCAGTTGGCATCCTGTGCATTCCGAAGGGCCTGTTGAAAATAGGACCGGGTCTGCGAAACCGGGATATTGGCGCCTTGCGAGATGCGGGCCAGTTCATAGTAATAATAAGCTTTCCGAACCGGATCCTCCTCCAAACGAATGGCGTTGAGCAGGATTTCGTTTAATTCCGCCACCCCGGAACGCTGCCATTTCAGCATCCAATCCACCACCTTCAGGTACGCATTGCGGGCCTCGTCAAGATCGGTCGATCCCGCCCAATAATCGAGTATTTGTGTGGTATAGGCTTGGGAGGCATAGGCATTGCGGCTTTCCTGCCAGGTTAGTTCGGCCAGCGAAGTCATCACTTCCACCCACAATCGCGGAGGCCGTGAACCATCAGCAGGTTTCAACCTATCCGCCAGGTCCGTTAAAATCAATTTCTGCTCCTGAACCAGGAGGGTATCCTGCCCCTTGGCCAATTCAATACGCCACCGGCAATCGGCCATCCGGAAGGCCAACCAGTCGGCCTCGGCCTCCGGCAGATCTTTAGCCTCACCCATCCTTTCGAGCGTACCGAGGGCATCCGCATAGGAGGCCTCGGCATAGACCCGCTCAAATTCATTTTTCAGCCCGGACCAATCAGCAAGCGACTGAGCCCAAAGCCCGGTGTGTATCAAGAAACAAAACCCTAGAATGCAGCAAACACGAGACATGGCTGACACCCTTAATAAAATAGCCGGACATGGCGAATCCTTTTATAATAAGTGCCGTTTTTTTTGTGGGATAAAGCTTAATTGCCGTAGGCCCTCATATACCGCAATTCCCGCTGCAGTGGACAGGTTCAGTGAGCGAAGCTTCGTATTCCCGTGGGGAATATTAAGAGACTGCTCCGGACCAATGGATTCGTGCAACCAGGCCGGACAGCCATGACCTTCATTCCCGAAAAGGAAACCATCCCCGTCCTGAAAGGAGGCATCCCAGTAGCAAGTACTGGCATGGGTACTGAACAACCAGATCCGCTTTGGAGCATGGGGACTGCCCTGAAATACCTCCCAGTTTTCATGCTGATGAACATCCAGCTTGTGCCAATAGTCCATCCCACTCCGTTTAAGATGGCGGTCCGTAATTTCAAAACCAAGCGGGTGAATCAAATGCAGGCGGCTATGCGTGATCGCACACAATCGGCCGATATTACCGGTGTTCTGCGGAATTTCCGGACAATATAAAACAACATGCAACATCCGGCCTACTCGTAGCGCAGACCACTGTTGTCCGCAGCCAGTTGAAAATGACGGTTAGGGACTCCTGACTGTGTGAAAACATCACTCATGGCCTTGCCCACTTGCAAGGCCAACTCTGTCGGGGCCACACACAGAACGGAACTCCCGCTTCCACTCAACCAGCCCGTGTAGGCCCCGGCAGCCACCCCGGCAGCAATCGATTCCGGAACGAAGGGGCACAGACGCTGGCGGTAGGGCTGGTTCATGTAATCCGCCACCGCATGGGACAGGCGATGGTACTCGCGGGTCGCAAATACTCCGACCAAATAGGAGCTGCTGTTGAGACTGCGCACCGCATCACTGAAAGCAAACTCCTGGGGCAATACTTTACGGGCATCCTTGGTATGGACCATGATGTCCGGTGACACCACGACAAAGCGCAGTGTGTCATCCACGTCAAAACGCAAACTGTCGATATAATGCCCATTGCCCGGGTCACTGCGGGCTACCACAAACCCGCCGCGAAAGACGGCCGTCGCATTGTCCGGAGCATTGTCCAGAAGGGAAACGATGCGGATCATCGCATTCTGATCCAGGGGGTCCCCATGCAGCCGGTTGAGCCCGGCAAGGATTCCCGCACGTAAAATCGCACTGGAGCCCAGACCCCGTGCAATCGGAACCGTCCCCCAGATCTCATACTCCAATCCCCTCGCCGGTTCACCGACGGCTTTATAAAAAGCTCCGGCCATTTCGGCCACCATCGGCTGGGTCCCGTCTAACGCCCCCTCTGCCTCACTGGGTCGAATCTCCCCGTCTTTCCGCAGAACGATGCGGACATGATTGTGCAGTTTCAAAGCCAACGCGAGGGTATCAAAGCCCGGACCGCAGTTGGAGGTGCTGGCTGGAAGGCAGACCGTTATAGAATCGTTACTCATCGAAGGACTGGGGTGGATAGGTTATCTCAACGGTGTTTATGGGCAGAAAGTGCCCTTTCCGCCTCCCGCATTTGAACTTTCTTTTTCAGGGTCTCCCGTTTATCAAAAAGTTTCTTTCCCTTGCACAACGCCAACTCGACTTTGATCAGGCCCTGCTTGAAATAGAAACGGGTGGGAATCAACGCCAGCCCGCCGGCCTCCATTTCCGCTGTCAGTCGCCGGATCTCCTTGTTTTTCAGCAGAAGCAGGCGGGGACGAAGCGGATTATGGTTGTTCAGGTTTCCGTGGCTGTACTCGTCGATATGCGCATGGTACAGGATCGGCTTGCCTTTATCAATCCGGGAAAAAGCGTCACTGATCTGAACCTTGCCCGCCCGGATCGATTTCACCTCGGTCCCCGTCAACTTGATTCCAGCCTCAAACTTGTCACCCACAAAAAATTTGTGGTAGACCTTGCTATTGCGGATTTCACGGATGCGGTCCGCTTCTTTCTTTTTTGCCGTCACGGGATAATGGTTCGATGGATTTTTCCGGGAAAAGTGCACCCTGTAAACGGTAAAGGAACCTTGCTTCCAAGGTTCCCTCTTGAGGCTAGGTTCCGGACAAGCGCCGTTTACAAACAAGCAACCGAACCGGGCTATCAATTACCCGTTCTGCTCGGGAAGATAGAGTTCGTAGTCGATCTTCTTCTCGATAATCTCACGCAGGGCAATGTCCTCAGGCTCAAGTTTTTCGAGCGACTCGACCAAAGGCTTCATGCCATACTTAAGCTGTTTACAACGACGTGAAACCACGTTGATCAGGATATTCGGGTCAGGAATGACTTTCTGCGCTTCTTTTAGATATTCGTCTCTCAAGGGAATCCTCCGGTTTACGGATACTTCAAATTTATGGAAAACGGGAAAACTGCCCCCCTACCCCCCTCATGGCAAGTTTATTTTTGAGCCAGTGCAGAACCGGCAGGCCTGCCCGGTTTAACCTGCCGGAAAAGGACCGCTGATCAGGAATTTGAGATATGGAATTTGAGATTTGAGACC
The DNA here is from genome assembly GCA_964499045.1 of uncultured Opitutales bacterium. Classification (GTDB taxonomy): domain Bacteria; phylum Verrucomicrobiota; class Verrucomicrobiia; order Opitutales; family CAZCJJ01; genus CAZCJJ01. The sequence goes on from CAZCJJ010000100.1 coordinate 12,427, forward strand.
CGAGGGTTTTAATGTGGGGGCTTTCCCAAAAAATCGTCGCAAACAGACGCGGTTTTAGCGATTCAGATACTAATGGCAGATTGGCTACAACTTATGTGGATACCCTTCGTGACCGCCTTTATCGGCTGGTTCACGAACCGGATTGCCATCCGGATGCTCTTCCATCCCCGCCGTGCCTGGCGCTTGGGCCCCTTTAGTATCCAGGGCATTGTCCCCCGCCGCCGTATTGACCTCGCCGAACGCATATCCACTGTGATTGAAAGTGAACTACTCAGTCAGCATATTATCCGGGAACAAATCCATAAAATCGACCTTTCCCACTACCTCCAACATTTTATTCACCGCCTGATCCACGAACGTCTCGGGAGGCAACTGCAACGCATCCCCCTCTTGGGAGCCATGATCAACAACACCACTCTCGGTAGCTTTGAGCGGATCGCGCATGAGGCCATTAAAGACGAAATCGAACCAATCCGTGAAAAACTGGCCACCGAAATGGAGGCCCGCATCAAGGTTAAGGAATTGATTGAGGCCCGGATTCTGGCTCTCGACATCGATCGGGTGGAATCACTTGTCTTGACCGTCGCCGCCCGCGAATTTCGCCAGATCGAACTACTCGGAGGCATCCTGGGGTTTATCGTCGGAATCATGCAACTGCTCCTCCTGCTGCTCTCCGAATACCTCTAGGCCACTTGATTCTCACCATTCTCACATGTTTACAAATAAAGATATCCCCTA
>CAZCJJ010000101.1:0-13139 GCA_964499045.1 uncultured Opitutales bacterium
CGGCGATCAGCAGATCGCGATAGGAGACTGGCGACGGCTCCATTCCAAGTGCATGGCGGACCGCAGTTTCTCCCTGCATGATCGCAACATGCACAATTTCGTGAGGCCCGGCGACATCTCCGGCCGCATAAATGGCGGGATTGACAGTTTGCTGCCAGCCATTGCATGCGATGTGCCCGGATGAACTAATTCCCACCTTGGCGGCCTCAAGATTCAGTCCGTCGGTGTGAGGGCTGCGTCCGAGGGCGTTGAACAAATGGCGCGCCATAACGGTGTGCTGCTGACCCTCATGCTGAAAAGTCACTTCAACGCCTTGATCAACCGATGTGATCCGCTCTATACGGGTACCGGTGTAGAGTTCCATTCCCTCAGCCCGGAATGCATTCGCGACAACCGAGGCGGCTTCGGGTGAGAGGTTCGAGAGCAGGTGTGGACTTCGCTGGATCTGGGTCACCCGGGTTCCGATCCGGTGGAGAAACTGGGCGAGTTCACAGGCGACCACACCGCCACCAAGAACAATGACGGATTCGGGTTTTTCTTTCAGGTTAAGAATGTCGTCACTCGTCCAGAACGGTGTTTCCTTCAGACCGGGTACAGCGGGGGTTGCAACCTTGGATCCGGTGGCGATGACAAAGAAATCGGCGCTCAGGCGGGTACCGTCTTCCAATGTGATCTCCTTGTCTCCGGAGAAGGCGGCAGCTTGGCGGATCAGGGTGAAACGCTCGTTCTCCAACTGCTCCTGTCTGTATTCGGCGAATGCCTTGATTGTATCGACCTTTCGTTGGTGCAGTCCGGGCATATCCACTTTGGCTGTGGGAATATTGAGACCAAAGGAGGTGCCCTGTTGGGCTAAATGGAGCACCTCGGCCGAATAAATGAGGGTCTTCGAGGGCATGCAGCCCTTTAGTATGCACAATCCGCCCAATGTATCAGAGTTGTCGATGATCGCGACACGCTCTCTGTGTTCGCGGGCTGTTCGGGCAGCGGCATAGCCGGCACTGCCGCCACCGATGATGATGAAATCATAATGGTTGCTCATAATTCTGTTTTTTGTAGAACACCTCATACGACTATGTTCTCGCTAAGACAATCCCTGACCTTCTTTCTTCTGTCACTTCTGTCGTCAGCACTCTTGGCGACTCCCATGCTTCCAGAGCTGGACTTTGATCTGGAGGACCCACCACAAGGGCTCTTTTCGGAGGAATGGATGGAAATCCATATCGGGGGGCAGAAATCAGGCTATCTGCACCTCACCATTCGGCGCGATGGTGAAAAAATCATTACCCGCCAGTTCATGAAGATGGCGATTGCCCGGGGAATGGCTCCGATAGAAATGTCAATGGAGGAAATCAACGAGGAAACGGTGGAGGGGAAGCCGCTGGCCTTTCACAACCGGATGGTGATGTCTGGGCAGCCGATCGACAAGAAAGGGACCTTTGCGGATGGCCATTTGGAAGTCGTACTCCGCCAGGGAGACTATGAAGACCGCCAGCGTTATCCTTTCACTGACAAGGTGTTGATGAACTGGGGTCTGGTCCTGGAAACCGTCAGGCGGGGGATGGAACCGGGGCTTCGCTACACGGTCCCTCTTTTCAATAGTGATCTGAGTACAAGAGGAGGCATACCGGTCCATATTCATTTCATGGATTGGGAGGAATATTCCTTCCTTGGTGAGACCCGGCATGGCCTCCGGGTGGAGTCCACGATTGCGTTTGGGAATGCCAATCTGGTCACGGTCTCCTGGCTGGATGAGGATTTCAGGGTTTGGAAAACCGTTACCGAAATGATGGGGCTGCCGTTTTCAACGTACACTGTTTCACAAGAGGAAGCGCTTGCTGATTTCGTTCCGGCGGAACTCTTCGTCAGTAATTTGTTTAATCTCGGGGCATCCATTCCGCCTGATGCGGATGAAGTGGTGCTACACATCCGGCATCTTGTGCCGGGCAGGGCACTGGAGATCATTCCAGAGTTGGATTTTCAAACAGTTGAAGTTGTGGATGCCTCGACCCAGGCAGTCACCCTGACACGTGCTCAACTCTCTCCGGGGCAAGACGTTGACCATCAGAACAACCCGCCCGGACCGGAATATTTGGCGGGCAATCTCTTTATCAATATCAATGATTCGCTTATACAGGAACTCGCGGAAAAGGCTCTCAAGGGAGTGGATGGCAGGGATTGGGAAAAGGCCATTCGGCTGCGCGAGTTTGTTTCCGGCTATATTACCGATAAGAACATGGATGTCGGCTTTGCCAGTGCCAGTGAGGTGGCCCGAAATCCAGAGGGAGATTGCACCGAGCACGCCATTTTGCTCGCCGCCCTTGGCCGGGTGGCCGGACTGCCGAGTCGGGTTAACAGCGGTTTGATTTACCTTCCGGAGTGGGGTGAGTACCGTGATGTCATGGGCTACCACATGTGGACTCAGTTTTATATCGATGGTAAGTGGGTTGATTTTGATGCGGCTGTGGAAAATAAAGACGGGGCACCGGTGCGTATTGCATTAAGTACCAATTCCCTCAATGATGAAAGTCTTACCGAGTTGGGACTGGCCATGATGGATCTGATCGGCCAAATCTCAATTCAACTGAAATCCGTAAAATGACCCCCCATGAAAATTGTACTTAAGAACACATCCATCGCCTTTCTGGGCGCAGCACTGCTTGGGTTAACCGCTTGTGGGAAGAAAGAAGCCCCCCCACCTGCGGTGGAGGCCCCTGAGGCCCCTGAGGTGGTTAAGGAAAAGGAAGCCCGCTTTCTGACCGAGGGAAGGGTTAATATTTATGCATTGAAGGGTTGGACCGAGGGCGAGGTGGAAATCCTGATTTTGGATGATTTCCCGGATACGCTCAAAAAAACGCTGACCGAGCAGCAGCAACTGCTCAAAGCGTTTATGGAGGACGAAAAGAAAAAGGCTTCCGGGGAGACGGCAGATTCTGGTGAAGCCGGTGAGGAGGAGGCCGGGGACGGTATGGACTGGTTGAGCGATGAAGATCGAAAATCGCTGGAGGAAGAACTCGCCACCCTGAAAAAACAATACCCCGATCCTGTGGAGTCCACATTTTCCACTGGCTCCGGAGCCAGTCGCACCTACCGTGTCCGCGACGCGGTTTATAGCCGTTACAAACCGATGGTTGAGGCGGTCCGGATCGATCATATCCAGGATGATTTGAACGCGATATTCGACAAATTGCGCGAAGACTATGAGGTGTTGGATGCCCAGTCTGATGGCGAGAGCGACACGGCTAATCAGGCAAAGGCGGATATCAACTGGATGGCAGTTTTCACCGATCCCTATCTGCAGGAGTATGTGCGGGTAGTGCGCCGGATGGATTCCCTACAGCGGAGATCTGCGCTGCGGGCACGCCGGGAATCATTGTCGCAACGGAGATCTGGCGCCCGGGGCACCACCGCCAGCAGGCAGGTCCAGCTCAGCCCGGACGAGGCATGGGAGAAATTCATGTTTGAGAACGAACGCCAGATCGACACCCGTCTGTTCAGCCTGACCCGCGAGTCCGCCTTTGCAGGGGAGGATGGCCGCTTCAGTGTCGAGGGTAAAGGTCCGGTCGTGGCACGGATTAAAATCAAGGGCCGTGCCGTCTATTTCCCGGCTGATTTTAAGGACACTCCGGTTGTCTATTCAGACATCAAAGTGGTCGAGCAGGTGGAAAATCAGTAAAAATCTGTTAGCTTGTTGCCCTTCCGGAATTTAACCTCTTAGATACCCAACTTTTCCATATCCCAGTGAATTCAGACTTTTTTAAAATCGACCGCTTTGCCCAATTCACCGCCTGGGCCATTCTTATAATGGCCTTCGTGGTATGCTACGATCAGTGGTTTTACTGGGAGAATCAGGAGGACTACAGCTTCGGCTTTTTGGTCCCGTTTTTTGTCGGCTATGTGCTGTATGACCGCTGGCCCTTGATCAAAAGTTACCTATTGGGGACCAAAGAAGATTTGGTCACGGTGGAAAAACCGGGCCTTGCCCTGAACGGCCTCGCTCTACTGGTTATTCTCGGGACCATCGCCTCTCTGATTGTTTTCATGCTCGGAGGGATGGTTCTTGCCTCTCAAGGACGAAGCAACCTGGGGAGCGGTCTCATTGTCGCCGGGTTTGCCGGTACCTTCCTCGGCCTGGCCTTTTTCGCAGGTGAGAAAGATGTCAAAGGCCGCATCTTTTCCCTCAAGGATCGTCTGACTTTTTCGTTTCTGTTCCTTTTTCCAGCTCTGGTGTGGTTTATTTCCGCCCCTATGGTGATGTTTTTTGATTCTACGGTGAAACTGATCCTGCTGGAGAAGGTGACGGTTATAGTCGATTGGGTCTTCACCTTCCTCGGTTATAATCTTATTCGGGAAGGGAATATTCTGATTCTTCCGGACCAGAGTACCGTCGGGGTGGCGGATGCCTGTTCCGGTGTCCGCTCGCTGACAGCCTGTATCTTTGCCGGCACCTTTCTTTCCGCCGTTTTCCTCGATCGGTTCTGGAAAAAAGTCCTACTCGTCTCCATGGCCATGGTGCTGGCCTTCTGCACCAATATCCTGCGCAGCCTGTTTCTCACCGCTTGGGCCTATGCTCATGGAGCGGAAGCCATTGAAGGCAATGTCCACGATATTACCGGCTATGCGGTTCTCGGAATTACCTCCATCCTCCTTATCGCGATGCTCCCCCTGTTTAACTTCAAGATTGCGCCTCCTGATGATGATGATGATCACGAAGATGGAAGCCTCCCGGTAAACGAAAAAGAACCGCAACATACGTGAAGCCTTCGCACCCGCTGAAAATACTGCAGGTTGCTCCTGAACTGACACCGTACGCCAAAGTTGGCGGACTGGCGGATGTGGTCGGAGCCCTGACCAAGGAAATGTCCCGACAGGGCCACGATGTGCGTGTCCTGATCCCGAAATACGGTTCAATCGAAAAGGACCGAAAATGGAAACAGGTGCCCGGCGTACTTCATGTGCACCTGGGGAAACAACGGGAAGAATTCGCCGGTCTTTGGCGAACCGACTATCCGGGTACCCGGGCAGGGGTATTCTTTCTGGAATACGGTAAGTATTATGACCGGCACGAAATCTATACCGGCCCATGGGGCGGGCACCATGACAATAATGAACGTTTTACCTTTCTGAGCCGGGCTGCCATTGAATTTTGCCATCATCAGCAGTGGTATCCTGATATCATTCACTGCCATGATTGGCCGACCGGATTGGTCCCGGTTTACCTGAATACCACGGAGCACGGAACTCCGCTGGTCAAAACCGCTTCGGTCTTCACCATTCACAATATGCAGCATCAGGGGCTGTTTGGCAGAGAAACACTTGATTTTGCCGGACTCCCTTCCTGGCTCTTCCATCCCGACAACCTGGAGGCTCTGGGCTGTGTGAATATGATGAAGGGCGGCCTTTACCACGCCACCAAACTAACCACTGTCAGCCCCACCTATGCCCGGGAAATCCAGACTCCAGCGGGTGGTTTTGGTCTCGATTCTGTGTTGCGCTTCCGGGCTGGCGATTTGATCGGGGTGACTAATGGCATTGATGTCGAGGAGTGGTGCCCCGCCACCGATCCGTTGATCCCGGCCCGGTATTCAGCAGAGGATATGAGCGGCAAATCCGTTTGCAAAGCGGAACTTCAACGGGAACTCGGGCTTGAAGTAAAACCGGATATCCCCGTTTTTGGAATAGTCGCCCGCCTGTTTGATCAGAAGGGCTTGGATCTTCTGGCTGAAATCGTTCCTTGGCTGATGTCTGAAATGACAATCCAAATTGCTCTGGTTGGGGCAGGGGATCCCAAACTGGAAAATGCTTTCCGACACCTTTCCATTCAGTATGCCGGTCGGGTTGCCTGCTACATTGGCTACAATAACCAAATGGCCCACCTGGTCGAAGCAGGGTCGGACTTTTTTGTTATGCCGAGCCGATTTGAACCTTGCGGGCTGAACCAAATGTATTCCATGGCTTACGGAACACTGCCGATCGTGCGTCAGACCGGTGGGCTTGTCGATACGGTTCAGCAATACCGCGAAGGGCTGGGAGAGGGGACCGGCTTTCTTTTCGAGGAAGCCAGTGGCCGGGCGCTTTATTATACCATCGGATGGGCCTGTGCGACCTACTATGACCGGCGGGAAGAATTCGAAATAATACGCAAAAATGCAATGACCCAGGACCTCTCCTGGGCCAAAGCCTCCTCTGCCTACGAGGAAGTTTACGGATGGGCCATCAATAACCGCTTGCGCGGACTGGGCATACAGTGCCCCTAACCTGAAAAATTCACCGGATTGTGCGAAAAGTGGTTTAAGTTGTTTTTTATAAAGACCTCATAGATTAAATCGTGGTTTACCACCGAATTTCGCCCAATCCTCTCGCCCACAAGCGCGAATCGCTGCGTTGCACCCCTACAATCCGCTTGGTCATGCACTTGAGTGCACTTCCGCGCGGATTCGGGTTGCCTCTTGCGACTTCGCCAAGGCTACGACGCACAAGTGCGCTTCATCACTTCTGGGCTTCGTGAATATTCCAGGCTAATGACGCCGCTGCGCTTGAAGGCTCAGAGCGAATGAACGGAGGACTTGGAGACGGCCAAGGCGGCCTCCTTGAGGCTTTCGCTTAAGGTCGGATGGGCGTGGATCGTGCGGCCAAGGTCTTCGGCACTGCCACCATATTCGATATGAGTGACGGCGGCGGCGATAAGTTCGGAGGCTCCCTTACCCAGAATCTGAACACCCAAAAGTTTGTCCGTTTTGGCTTCAGCGATGACTTTGACAAAACCGTCGGTACCATCACTGGCAATGGCGCGTCCGTTGGCCATCATCGCGAATTTTCCGACATTGATCGCGATGTTTCGCTTCTTGGCTTCGTCTTCCCCGATTCCAACCGAGGCGATTTCCGGATCGGTATAGACGACATTGGGGATGGCCCCATAGTTGACATGACCGCCTTTGCCGGCGATGAGTTCTACGCAGGCAATGCCCTCTTCCTCGGCCTTATGGGCCAACATCGGCCCATGGATGACGTCACCGATGGCATAGACGCCTTCCACATTTGTCCGGTAATGGTCATCCACCTTAATCCGCCGCTTATCGTCGAATTGCAGTTTCACTGCCTCGGCATTCAGTCCATAGGTATTGGGTTTGCGACCCACGGCGACGAGAATGAGATCGGCTTCGAATTTGATTTTCTTGCCATCCTTTTCGGCGGTGAGGAAAAGTTTTTTCCCTTCTTTGGCGGTGCCGGTGACCTGGGCACCCAATTCAAACTTCATGCCCTGCTTCTGGAAGAGGCGCTGAGCCAGCTTGGAAACATCAGCGTCATAGTTCGGAACGATGCGCGGCAGCAGTTCGACTACCGTGACCTCGGATCCCAGACGCTGCCAGACAGAGCCGAGTTCGAGGCCGATGGCACCTGCGCCGACGACAACCAGTTTACCCGGAACCTTATCCAGTGCGATGGCCTCGTCGCTGGAGATGATCGTCTTGCCGTCAAACTTCAGGAAGGGCAGCTCAATCACACTGGAACCGGTGGCGATGAGAATATGTTTGGCCTGAAAGATCTCGCTTTGTTTTCCGTTTTTTACCTCAACCTTGCCTTGGCCGACCAGGCTGCCGATTCCCTGCAGGACGGTCACCCCCTTCTTGCCACTGAGATGCTGGAGCCCCTTGCGAAGTTGGTTAACCACCGACTCCTTCTTTTTCATCATGGCCGCGAGGTCCACTGCAACCTTGCTGCTTTTGATCCCATGCTCCGCACCCTTTTCCTGGAGAAAGTGGAGCATTTCGGTCGAGTGAAGGAGGGCCTTGCTGGGGATACATCCCACATTGAGGCAAGTGCCTCCCAAGTGTTCCCGGCTTTCGACCAAGGCCGTTTTCATTCCGAGCTGAGCGGCTTTGAATGCGGCGGCATAGCCTCCCGGGCCTCCACCTATGACAATGAGATCAAATGATTTTTCAGACATGATAAGTTGGGATCGAACGGTTGTGGTTAAACGGTTCAGACATCGAAAAGCAGACGGGCCGGATCCTCGATAGCTTGTTTGACCTTAACCAGGAAAGTTACCGCCTCCTTGCCATCAATTAACCGGTGGTCGTAGGAGAGGGCGAGGTACATCATTGGCCGTGCCACAATTTGACCATCCACAACGACGGCCCGCTCGGTGATGTTGTGCAGGCCGAGAATAGCGCTTTGCGGTGCATTGATGATAGGGGTGCTGAGCATGGAGCCGTAAATGCCTCCATTGGAAATAGTGAAGACCCCTCCCTGAAGATCCTCAATTTTGATTTTTCCGGCCCGGGCTGCCTGTGCGTAGTCGAGAATACTTTGTTCGACACCGGCGAATGACTTTTGGTCGCAGTCCCGCACCACCGGAACCATGAGGCCTTTCTCGGTGCCGACAGCGACTCCAATATCATAGTAATGATTTTCGACCACCTCATCGCCTTCAATTTGGGCATTAACCTGAGGTACGGCTTTCAGAGCCTGAACGACGGCTTTGACGAAGAAGGACATGAAGCCCAGCTTGATGCCGTGGCGTTTGACGAAGTCATCCTGATAGCGCTTCCGGATTTCCATGACATTGCTCATATCCACCTCATTGAAAGTGGTGAGCAAGGCGGACTCCTGGGTGGCGGCGACGAGCCGTTCCGCGATCTTTTTGCGGAGAGGCGACATGCGACGACGAGTGGTGCGTTCTCCGGAAGGTGCAGGGCTGGATTGGGGAGCGACGGTTTCCTTGGCGGGTTGGGTGGAGGCTTCGGCTGAAGGAGATTCTGCTGCCTTGAGCATATCCCCTTTGGTCACGCGACCACCCTTGCCGCTGCCTTCGATATCGGCGGGGTCTATTCCGGTTTCAGCCGCGATTCGGCGGACAGCGGGTGAAAGCACCTGATCCTTGGCTTCGTCTTTTGTTCCGCTGTCAGATACCTCGGGTTTCGCATCCTTATCTCCAGCGGGCTTGGAAGCGCTTTCGTCGATTTCGGCCACAACCTGACCGATCTCAACCTCGTCTCCCTCACTGGCCTTCAAAGAGACCTTTCCGGCGACTTCAGCGAGTCCCTCGGAGGTGATTTTGTCTGTTTCCAGCTCAAAGAGAAGTTGGTCCTTTTCGACAAAATCTCCGTCGGTGACATGCCATGTGGCAAGGATGCCGGAGGAGATGGATTCTCCCAAGGCAGGAATTTTTACTTCAGTGGCCATAGTACAGGTGTGTTGTGGGATTCAGAAAAGTTTCAATGGTATCTCAATCGTTAAAAATCTGTATGTTTGCGACAATGTTTGAATGATTCTGTTTCAGGTCAGAAAGGAGCACGGACGTCCCGCCCGTGATTTTCGAAGTACCTGGGCATTTGTCGGACGAAGCCTTGGCGTAGTCTGAAGAACCCCCTTCGCCGAGGCTTCTGTGGTCGCTGTGCCCATCTTCTTCTTATTCTACAATCTTCATTCTACAATCTTCATTCTATTAGTTCCGGCTTTGGCGGTATGTGTCGTCCACGCTCTCACGGGCGCGGCTACCGTTTTGCGGTTGCTATCGTTAGCTGGCAAAGGCCTCCTCGACCAGCGCAGCCTGTTCGATCTTGTGGATGGCAAGTGAGCCTGGTGCGGGGCTGGCGGCGGCCTGGCGCCCCGCGTAGGCGGGAATACGTCCGGAGACCTCCAGCAGGGGATGGAAAATAGTATTCCAGGACCCCATGTTCTGGGGTTCCTCCTGACACCAGACGAGGTTCTTGTAGCCCTTGTACTTTTCAAAGTATTGGGCGAGCAGTTCCTTGTGCAGGGGGTAGAGTTGTTCTACCCGCAGGATGGTGGTATCCTTGATTTTTTGGTCAGCGCGGTATTTGAGCAAATCGTAATAGACCTTGCCGGTACAAAGAATGATGCGTTTGGTCTTTTTAGCTGGCTGAGGATCGTCGAGAATTTCCTGAAATGAGCCGGAGGTGAACTCGGAAACGGAAGAAACACATTCCTTGGCCCGGAGCAGGCTCTTGGGAGCCATGATGACGAGGGGCTTGAGGAAGGAACGGCGCATTTGCCGACGAAGCACGTGAAAGTATTGTGCCGGGGTGGTGATATTGCAGACCTGAATGTTGTCTTCCGCGCAAGCCTGCAGATAACGTTCAAGGCGGGCGGAGGAGTGTTCCGGTCCCTGTCCCTCGTAACCGTGGGGGAGGAGCATGACGAGACCGCTGGTCCGCTGCCATTTGCTTTCACTGCTGGCAATGAACTGGTCAAAGTGGACTTGGGCTCCATTGGCGAAGTCTCCGAATTGGGCCTCCCAAATCCCCAGCATGTCCGGGTAATCCAGTGAGTAGCCGAAGTCGAAGCCCAACACGGCGGCTTCAGAGAGACAGGAGTTGTGGACGCAGAACATGGCGGCCTCATCGCCAAGGTTGAGCAGGGGTACATAGCGTTCCCGTGTTTCAACATCATAGAATGCAGCGTGCCGCTGGCTGAAGGTGCCGCGCTCGGAGTCCTGGCCGGAGAGCCGGACAGGGGTGCCTTCAAGCATCAGGGTGCCAAATGCAAGTTGTTCGGCAAAAGCCCAGTCTATCCCTTCGCCCGCCTGCAGGTTCTTGCGCTTGGTATCCAGCTGGCGTTTGATCTTGGGATTCAGTTTGAATGAAGCCGGTACCGTGGTGAGTGTTTTGCCCACACGATCAAGCAGTGCAGGCGGAACGCCGGTTTTAACGGGTTCAAAAGAGTAGGGGGGTTGGAAAACCGCATTGGAACCCTCGAACTTGCGTTTGCCATTGCGGCGACTCTTGGCTTCTTCTTCCTTTTTTACCCGGAGAAAGGCATCGTCCAGTGTTTGTTGGTATTCATCCTGGATTGCCTCGGCTTCTTTCCGGGTGATGTCGCCTTCGCGTATGAGACGGGCCGAGAGAATTTCGCTGATTCTCGGATGTTTGGCGATCCGCTTGTAGAGATCCGGCTGGGTGAAGCCCGGCTCATCGGATTCATTGTGGCCGTGCTTGCGGTAGCAGTACATATCGATGACCACATCGTCCCCGAATTCCTGCCGGTAATCCAAGGCCATCTGGCTGACCATGGCCATGGCCAGGGGGTCGTCGCCATTGACATGAAAGATCGGGACTTCGATCATTTTGGCGATGTCCGTGCAATAACGGGTTGAGCGGGCATCGGTTGGGTCCGTGGTGAATCCGATCTGGTTGTTGATGATAATGTGGATGGTGCCACCGACACGGTAGCCCTTGAGCCGTGAAAGGTTCAGGGTTTCCGCTACCACACCCTGGCCGGCAAAGGCGGCGTCACCGTGCAGCAGGACGGGAAGGACGCGTTTGCGTTCCGTGTCTCCGCGAATCCGCTGTCTTGCTCTTGCTTTTCCGGTGACGACCGGATCCACCGCTTCGAGGTGGCTGGGATTGGCAGCGAGCTGAACCTCGACCTCCTGACCGGAAAGTGTACGGGCCACGGATTCATAACCGAGGTGGTATTTGACATCTCCGTCGCCATGGATGGTGTCGGGAATATAGTTTTCGGAGAACTCGCGAAAGATAAAGTCGTAGGATTTACCGACGAAATTCGCCAGTACATTGAGGCGCCCACGGTGGGCCATGCCCATGACAATCTCTTCTATCTGATGGGTCGGAGACCTTTGGAGAATGGCATCCAAGGCGGCAATGACGGTTTCCCCGCCCTCTATGGAGAAACGCTTTTGCCCGACGTAGCGGGTGTGGAGAAAACGTTCGAACGCTTCCGCCTCACAAACTTTGCGGAGGATACGGACTTTCTCCTCCTTGCTGAACTGGGGAACATTGCAAGTGCCTTCCATTCTGGCCTGCAGCCAGCGGCGTTTCGGGGTTTCCTGTATGTGGATGTACTCACAACCCACATGACCGCAGTAAGTGTCTTTGAGGCGGGAAAGTAATTCCCGGATGGGCATGGATCCTCCATCATCACCTTGGTAGTTACCGGTATGATAAGGCTGGTCCAGATCAATTCCGTCCAGCCCAAGATACTCAAGGGTTAGACGGGGACTTTCCACCACATCCCGGTAAAGGGGGTTGATATTGGCCTGGGTGTGGCCGATGGCACGGTAGGAATAGATTGCACCGATGACCCGTGCCTGAATAATGGCTTCAGGTGATGAAGCGGTGCTCGATTCGCCCATGGCAGCCGGATTCCCATTGCTCCCGGGGCCGGCAAGGGCGAAGCCCTCGAAAAAGGCACGCCATTCAGGCTCCAGGGATTCAGGGTTCTGGAGCCACAATTCGTAGTGCTCATCAATCAAGTCGGCATTCCACCGATTGGCAAAGGAAAGGTTTTTCATTTGATTTTATCTGAGGCCAGTAGTTTACTTGATAGCCATTAAGCAAGTTGCTTACAAGTATCAAGGGAAGTTTTTATGAATTTGGATGAGTTGAAGTGTCAGTTGACCTTATTGCAGGGTGGTGAAGGTGAAGTCGTAGGTATTTTGCGGAGTTTGGACCAGTGGGTGAGTGAAGCAGGCCAGGGACTGGATCCGCATCTACGCCATTACCTTCAAAACCGGAGCTACGCGAAGGCTTTGGATTGGATCCTTGCGCAGGAAGGTCACCCCGGAACCTGAGTTGAGTTTCCGCGGTCAACCTTTGGCTAACCATGGCATCATCACGCAAAAAGATCCCTACCGGAACGGATAGCTTCCTTGATTTTAATCCCTTTTCCGCGCTGGGTTCGGAAGGGCTGCCGTCGAAAGTAACGACACCGGTTCCATCGGCTCCAGTAAAGCCGGAAAAAGAAACGGTTCGCAAAAAAGGGGAGATCCGGCTGCGCCGGGAAACCTCCGGTCGTGCGGGCAAGGGGGTTGTTGTGGTGTACGGTGACGCACTGAACAACCAATCCGACAGCATGCTGGACGATTTACTCAAGACACTGAAAGGGCGCTGTGCCTGTGGGGGTACCCGGAAGGGGAAAGCCCTGGAAATTCAAGGGGACCATCGTGAATCTTTGCGTGACTACCTGAGTGGGTTGGGTTACCGCGTTATTTTTTCCGGTGGATAAGTCAGGCCAGTACCTCAATCGTAAAAAGGTGCCTGTTTGCGACGATTTTTGAATGATCCTGTTTCAGGTATGAAAGGAGGACGGGCGTCCTGCCCGTGATTCTCGAAGTACGTGGGCAAGATGCCCACGCTCCTTTGGGGTTCCATTCTACA
>CAZCJJ010000102.1:0-1421 GCA_964499045.1 uncultured Opitutales bacterium
CTCTCACCGATAGCGATCACAACTCGCATCGAACTCCAATTCCGCGATCACCTCCGCCATCGTCGTCTTGCCACTCCCCGGAGGCCCGTAAAAAAGCAAACTCCCAAAACGATCCGAGGCAATCAACCGCGGCAGAAGGCTGTCTTTTCCCAGCAAGTGCTCATGCCCCACTACTTCCCCCAGACACTGGGGCCGCATCCTGACAGCCAGAGGCCGTGGTGTCGCCACCACCCGCTCCTCTGCGCCGGAAGCGGATGCCCCTGTTTCATCAAATAAAGATCCCTGCTCAGCCCTGGCCATAAACGTCCATTCAAGCTGCCGGAAAACCACCATGCTGTCTATCCTGAAGGAATCTTGTCCCATCCTCTTTTTTCTGTAACCTTTCATTTCGGACCACGTTATTCCCCAATGAATGTCGATCTCACTCACCACCGCCCCGGGCACCTCTGGTACAATGCAATGTACTGATCAGGATGACCGCTCTGCCGAGCTTCTCCAACAGGTCGGGGCAGGTGACACGGCGGCATTTGACAGCATTGTCTCCCGCTGGAAAAACCCCCTGATAGGATTTTTTCTAAGATCCACATTTTGCCGCGAGGATGCCGAAGACCTCGCTATTGCCACCCTCACCAAAGTTTATTTCAGCGCACCACGCTACCGTCCGGTCTCCACGTTTACCGCCTACCTTTTCACGATAGCACGTCACCAACTGATCAACTTTCACCGCAAAAAACGGCCCCACCTCATTTCCAACCTCGCAGACGAACTCCCGGAAACAGCGGAACCGCCCTCCACCCTTAACGAAACCGAAGAGTGGCTGGAACGCGGCCTGAGACAACTGCCGGAGAAGATGCGCACCGCACTGCTCCTATACGCCCAGCAAGGTCTTTCCTACCAGGAAATCGCTGACTCTCTCGGCCAATCCCTCCCGGCGACCAAAGTCCAAATTCATCGTGGCCGCCAGCAACTTAAATCCATCCTCGAATCTTCACCCTTATGAAAACACCATTGAACAAATTAACCGATGCGGGAATCGATGCATTACTGCGGGCCCCCACTCCTCCGGCCACTCCGGACTTTGAGCAGCGGCTGCAGGACTCCATCCAGGCAGGCTTAAACGCTCCACAGAAACGGCGGCGCGCCATCACCATCCGGCTATTTTCAGCTTCTTTGGCGGCTGCCGCAGCAGTTGCCATTTTCCTGGCAATCTCACCGGCTCCCGTTCAAACCGCTCCGACCGCCTCCGTCATTGAGGAAGAGCTTTTCGTTCTCTGTGACTTCCTCGTGGGGATCGATTTGGAAGCCTTTGAAGACATCACCTACTACGCCTCCTCGTTTTAATTTATTTCCCGGGAAATCGCCCGGGAATCCAACCAACCAAAAACCATGAATAAAAAACCGATTATCATTCTTGTTCTCGC
>CAZCJJ010000102.1:1521-12976 GCA_964499045.1 uncultured Opitutales bacterium
AATCCAACCAACCAAAAACCATGAATAAAAAACCGATTATCATTCTTGTTCTCGCTCTGATCCCGGCGCTGGCCTACAGCCAACCCGTCCAACGCGGACCATCCGCAGAAGGCTCGAAACCGGAAACCCGTGAACGGGTTCGCCCCGGCTCCGAAGCCCGGCCAACCCGGCCACAGGTTGATCCCGAAACAGCCCAACTGTTTATGTTGGGGCGCCTGGTGCAAATGGAACCCGCTCAACTCAAAAACCTCGAAAAAGCGATCGACAGGGTACGTCAAATGAGTGCCCGTGAAAAACTGGAAGTTCTGGCAAAAATCGAGGAACTCCAGGAACAGAACCGCAGCCGGTTTCAGGACCGTGCCCGCCAATGGCAGGAGGACATCCCCGAGGACGCCCGTCGCGAATATGGACGCCGCCTTCAGGAAATGACCCCCGAACAACGGGCCGAGCACCGCAAAGCCATGCGCGAACTCACCCCCGAAGAACGGGCTGAACGAATCCGCAAAGGTCAGCCTTAAGCGCCTCATTCCGGACAGATACGCGCCGGAAGCGAACCCGTGTTCTGTTCATCCCAATGCCACACCTATTTTGTGGCCACAAGCATTCGGCTGTACGGTGAGGGCAACTGGCCACCTCCGTACAGCCAAACCTATTGTTCCCGGTTTAGCTGAGAGCTATGGATCAGATCCTGCTTCACCCCGGAAAGATATTATTACGGGACACCCATGGATAAATGACCCGAATCCATGGGTGTTCCAGAGTCTCCTTCCAGAGTCTCGGGCCTGATTTTTGCTACCCCCACCTTTCAAGGATAAATTTTGGTATTGCCCGGAATCCGACACGCCGGAAGAGTTCACTCTCTCTCTTTTCTACGTGAACACCGTGTCCAGCCCATGCAGCATCCCAAAGAACGATCCGCTTCCGAAAACCGTACGCAACGCACTACCCACCCCGCTGCCAATAAGACGGAAGACCATAAGGCATTCTCCCGCTACCTCCTTGTACTGGTAGCCGTCTGGCTGGGCATTTTGCTGATTATCGGACTGTTCAATCTTCTGGTCGATCCCTACGGGGTCTTTGGCACGAACCGGATTGGTATTTACATCAACGCCGACCGTGAGTCCAAAGCCGGCGCGATCAAGCGTTTTGATTACGATGCGGTCCTGATGGGAACCAGCAAAGCCGCGATGATCAACACCTCTCAACTGGAGGGCTACACCTTCTTCAGTGTAACCTTTGGAGGAGCGACTATTGAAGAGCTGTACGCCTTTGCCGACCGGCATGTCCATGATGCAAAACTTGCGGTGCTGGCCCTGGATCTCGGAATGTTCGGCGAGAATCCGCCTTTCCGGGAGAACGCCTTCACCCCTTTGAAACCTGGTGACTACCTGACCTACCTCTTCTCGACCTCCGTGCTGGAAGCCTCCTTCCGAACCCTCCGTAGACACCTGCAGGGACGGGCTCCCAGTTTTCGTCCGGACGGCTCGTACATCACTGATCGATGGGCCGCGGACAAGGATACCCCCAACCCAGTGGTGCTCGAACGCGAATTTTCCAATGAGGCCATCAGCTATCAAAATTTCAGACTCTCTCCCGAAAGACTGCAGGTACTTCACGACTTTCAGGCACTGCTGGAATCAAGAAATGCCCGGGTGGTCATCGTCATCAATCCTCTGCACGAACGTAGCATCCTGATCCTGCGCGAATCCCCCGCCTGGCCACGGTTTCTTGAGTGGAAAGCCTACCTTCAATCCCTGTCCCCCAATGTCATCGACCTCTCTGACAGCGCCTATAGCGAATCCGCAAATTTTTTCCACACCGACCCCGTCCATTTCCGTTCGGAAGTCGGAGTGGAATGGATGAACAGCAAGGTGCTGGTTTACGACTGAAAGGCTGTATCAGACATCCACAAATTCTTCCCAGCGCCGTTGGCCATGCGCCGGTCCGACATACACCTTTTCCACTGGCAGCTCTTTGAACCGGGGAGATGCCAACTCATTCAAGATAAATATCAAATTGAGCCCTGGCGTATGGGCAATCAAAGTATATCCTTTGCTACGCCCAAGTTTTACCAATGCTGCGGCACTCGCGCCATAGAACAAGCTCCCATCCCACTCCGGCTGATCGGTATAGGGGATGCTTTTGCATTCATGGGCATGAAAATTACAGTTGTACTCAATAATGACCACTTTCGGCCTATATTGCTTAACAGACTGCCAGACCCAGTAGTCGTTGCTGTCGATATCAATGCTCAACAGATCAAAATCCATAGGAATGGGTGTTGAGGCAAGAATTCCGTCCAGAGAATCCTCACCATCGGCCCGGACGAAATGGCAGAGAGTAATAATCCTATCTCTATATAAAGCCATATTCTGCTCAAGCTCTTTATAACGCTCCGGATCTCCTTCGATATACACTCCTTTCCATCCTCTTTGGACAAGAGCAAGGGTATTGCTACAGTTAACCCCATCCCACGCTCCAAACTCGACAAACCAGCCCACCGGAATATCCAGGCGCCGGAATACCTCATGGAGAACACCATCTTCTCCCCCCTGGCTGGCACCTTTGTCAGGGTTATAGTTTTTAGCGTAGCGAATGCCAGGATCCCGGTTACACAATCTGACAATCTTCCTTTTCAATTCCCGCAGTCTATTCATGATAAGCTTAATCAGGTTCGGAATAGTCCACCTGCCCGTCCAAATCAACTTCAATCTTACAGATTCATATAATATTTGATGAGCATTCTTAGGCCTACACCATTCCCATTCCGAATCAGGATGGAACAATTGATTTAAGGCATTCTCTTATCCGTCTGATGCAAACTGGACCACTCCTCTGTAGGCATCAACATTACCCAATAACTGAATCCAGCTAAAAGCTTGACTGGCAATAACTAATCGCCAACGCTCCGTGAACTGGTCTCACTATTATGAATCATTTCTCCGTCCGCTGCCTTGTCCGTTACCTTCGCAACCATATTTTGCGTAAACCCGACCGTATACTCCACCACATAAAAGGGGTCGTCCACGTAGGGGCAAACAGTGGCCAGGAAAGGTATCTTTATGCAAAATACGGGCTTCCCGTCCTGTGGATTGAAGCCGACCCCAATCTCTTCACAGTTCTTGAGAAGAATATAGCACCATTTCCCCATCAGCGCGCCATACAAGCACTGCTAACCGATCAAGATGACGAAATACTTGATTTCAATATCGCAAACAATGAAGGGGGCTCCTCATCTGTCTTCGATTTACACTTGCATAAAGAGCTTTGGCCCGACGTGAGATTCGAACGAACCATAAAGCTTAAAACAAAGAAACTTGATACACTTTTATCTGAAGAGAATGTTGATTTGAATAGATATAATGGGCTTTTTATGGACGTCCAGGGAGCAGAGCTACTGGTCCTGTCCGGAGCATCCTCCATCATTCGCAAATTCAAATATGTAAAAACAGAGGTTGCCGATTTTGAATCCTATCGCAATGGATGTCAACTTGCGGACCTTCAGAAGTATTTCAAGGAACACGGTTTTATGGAATTAGATCGCAGTGCTTTTGCAAGACATACAGGGGGCGGTCAGTACTATGAAATATCATTCAAGCGAATCTGACCCCATTGCATTTATTTCCGTAGTCTGGCCTAACGGATGCCACCCCCCGGCACCATACCTGCTCCGCCTCATTCACTGGACTGAGTCTGTGGCCCAAAGGGCTGAATAAGAAGAAGTACAGGACCGGTCACAGTCAAGTAAACAAACGGGTCATTTACTCTCTTGCCACCGACCAACACCGTAGGCTTTATTCCGGATCAGTATATGGCCAGACCAAAGCTAAAAGTCGCGTTCACCGATCATGTTTACGGCGTAAAAGCAGCCGGCCTGCTCTTGCGGGCACTTCAAATGGCTTTTGAAATCGAAGAATCCGATCAGCCCGAAGTTGTTTTCTTCGGGGAAGGCCGCGAGAAAAGGTTTTTATCCTATGATGCCAAAAGAGTGTATGTTGCCGTCGAAAACCGTTATCCGGATTTTTCGGAGTACGATTTCGCAATGACCTTCCTCCACCTGAAGGACGCCAGACACCTGAGAATGCCACTCTATGTTTTCAACTCGGACCCCAATCAGATGCTCCGTGACGAATGCTATCCCGACAGAGTCCTGAACGAAAGCAGGGGGTTTTGCTCTTTTCTGGTGTCAAATGGAAGCCCCCGTCGTACCCGACGCCGCATAGCTTTTTTCAAGGCACTAAGCAAACATAGGCCGGTCGATTCAGGAGGCAGAGTCCTCAACAACATCGGACACCTGATTGAGGATAAGCTCGATTTCCTGAGTCACTATCGCTTCCATTTAGCCTTTGAGAATGAACGGTTCCCTGGCTATACCACCGAAAAAATCGTTCACCCGATGATGCGCGGAGCTATTCCCATTTACTGGGGAAATCCAAGGATTGATGAAGAGTTCAATCCCAAATCATTTATCAACGTGTCTAAATTCCAGTCGGATGAAGCAGCGATTGACCACATCCTGAAGGTCGCATCCGACCAATCGCTGCAGAGGGAATACCTGAGCCAACCCTGTTTCCACCATAATCAGCCGAACAAATACTACTCAGAGGAACGTTTAGCTGCCTTCCTGACCAGAATTGCCGACGCCCCCAAGCCCAAAAGGCCCAGGTTTTTCCTGCCCGCCAAAAGCTTTACTCTGAAGCGAGGGTTCTTATCTTATTTCAACCAGTGACCCGCAGAGTGATTCAATCAATGAATAAGCAACTCAAACGTAAAATACAGGACATCTTTCTGCCCCCCCTCGTCTATCCGGCCGCTTTATGCCTCCGCAAGGTCCGCCGGATCGGGATAGAATCACTTCCGCGCAGCAGAGCCATTCTTAACCGGTTGGGCTGCTTTCCGATCCTCGACCATTATTACGAGCCGCTTTTCCGCACAGATCTCCTGAGGCAATCCCCCGAATGCAAGCGGTACCTGCCGGGTATCCATTTTGATTTCCCTGCCCAGATCGCACTGCTGGAGCAACTCAGTTCCTATGCACAGGAATCTGCGGCCCTCCCCCGGGACGCCAATGGAGAAAGAACTTTCCACTACAATAATCCCACATTCCGCGAAGGGGATGCAGCTTTCTTCTATGCACTTCTCAGACATTTCAAACCTGCCAATATCATCGAGATTGGCTGCGGAAACTCTACCCTTCTGGCCCGCAAAGCCATTGATAAGAACCAATCCGAAAATCCCTCTTCTCCCTGTAATCACTATTGCATCGAACCCTATGAAAACCCATGGCTGGATGAGCTTCCCATCGAAATTGTCCGGGAGCCCGTCGAAAATGTAAACTTGAAGGTTTTTGACCGCTTGGGTGAAAACGATGTCCTTTTTATTGATTCCAGCCATATTATCCGCCCGCAGGGAGACCTGCTCCGCATATACCTTGAAATCCTTCCCCGCCTGAAGAAGGGGGTGGTCATACATATTCACGATATTTTCAGCCCCAGAGACTACCTTTCCCAATGGCTGCTGGACGAGGTCAAGTTCTGGAACGAGCAGTACCTGCTTGAGGCTTTCCTTTCCGATAATTCCCGCTTCAGGATTCTGGCTTCACTCAATGCGCTGCACAAAGATTTTTTCGACGATTTGAAGACCGTCTGCCCCCTGATCTCCAAGGAGAGCCAACCCGGCTCCTTTTATCTCCAAGTCACATCTGATCCGAGAAAACATGAGTAATTCCATACAGCATACCGGACCGGAGGAGCAAACATGTCCGCTCTGCGGATCACACAGCGTCAAAACCTTTTTCCGACAGCCCCATTGGCAAATCGATACTTGTATGCATTGTACGAATGCTTGGACCAACCCGGCTCCAGGCGAAATTCCTTATGCGGACAAGGACTTTCATGAAAATGTTTGCGGGCAATCCCAAATACCCACCACCGATGCACTGCCTTGGGAGTGGAGAAAGTCGCTGCTCTCCCAGATAGCTTTACTTTCACGTCACCTCCCCCAAAAAGCCCGCATTCTGGAGGTAGGCTGTGGTGAAGGAATTCTCCTGCGCGAACTCGAAAAAAAAGGATTTATCGTTTACGGACTGGAGCCCTCCAAGACCGCATGCGCCCGTCTCCGACAGCAGGATTTCAGGGTAGCCGAAGGCTATTTTCCCCAAGCCCTGCCTCCCGAGTGGAAGGGCTTCGACTGCATCATTATGAGCCATGTCCTGGAACACATTGACAATCCTGCCACCGTCATCGATTCCGTCTCACATATTGCTCCCGGAGGCTACTTTCTGCTCGTTCAAACCCATTGGAAAGGTCTCATACCCCGAATCCGGAAACAAAAATGGTATGCCTGGGTAGAGGAGCAGCATTTCTGGCACTTTTCGCCCGATGGGCTCTCCTTGATTGCAAGGCCTTTCGGCTACAAGGAGGTTGAGAGAGAATATTCCTCTTTGGTTCATGGGAGCCAAACAGAAAAAAGGCTCGCCCGGCTCACCAGCTTCAAGCCTGGGTGGAAAGACCAGTTTCATTTGCTTCTGCAACATAGGCCACCTATGGCACAACAAGAGGAAGTACCGGAATGACGCGTCCCATCATTTGTATCACTCCGGTCAAAAACGAAGCCTGGATACTGGAGCTGTTCCTGAGTGCGGCAAGCCGCTGGGCCGATCATATTGTTCTGGCAGACCAGCAATCGACGGATGAAAGCCGCACCATTGCAGGCCGCTATCCCAAGGTCGAGGTCGTCGACAACCCGACTCAGGGCTACAATGAATCGAACTACCGCCGCATCCCCATGGCCCGAGCTCGGGAACTGGCTACCAATGCCGTGATCGTTTCCATTGATTCCGACGAAATACTCAGCCCGGCGGCGGAGGCTTTTGTCAGAAGCCTAGCCGAAGGTAATGCCGCATCAGGAGAAAGCTTTAAGTTGCCGTGGATTAACATCAGGGAGGGGCTGACACATTACTGGTCAACCCTCGACTTTCCTGTTATCTACGTCGATGACGGCTCTGAACTGGAAGGACGGATCATTCACAGCGACCGGATACCGGGAGCTTCCAAGGCCAAACAGGTTCCAGATCCCAACGCCTGCCTGCTGCATCTCCAGTATCTCAATATGTACCGCTACAACAGCAAGCAACGCTGGTATCAGGCTTTTGAGGCACTAAATAAACCGGAACGCAGCTTTCTATGGATATACCGGGGTTACCACCATTACGACCAGGTGCTTGACAGCCAACTTCAGCCTCTGCCCACAAACTGGCTTCCCGCAGAAGATGGAATCCGCGACCGTATAGTGACTTTATCAGACATAAAGGGGGACCCGCTTTGGTGGGACCTTCAGATGCTTGAATGGTTTGAGCACTGGGGCTCCGGCAGATTCAGTAAAATAGACTTGTGGGATTTCGACTGGAATGGGCTTATAAACCAATGTGACCTTCCTTGGTCTGGTCCTCCGGTCAAGGACCCCCGGAGTTGGTGGGGAAAAAAAGTATTTTCCTACCTTAAACACACCCAGCCCATCGCCGGACGAAAGTGGGTCAAACTGACCGACAAATGCCTTAAGCTGATTGGATGGTAATCCAGTTCCCGCAGCCAATGCAGACTCCGCCCAAACGGTTACACAGTTGACATCCAAGGTGAACAAGGCATTCCGACTAAGTAAAGATACTGGTACATGACAGGCAAGATCCTAGGAAACGCGATTTTTTTACATATTCCCAAGACAGGGGGTGGTAGCATCTTCAGAAAAATTTCCAGGACTTTAAAATCATTCCTTCCCAAACGGTAATACCATGGAGACCAACATCATATTGAGTTTACAGAAGAAGTGGCTTAAATGGCGGATCAAAAAATCAAGCCGCTTTGGCAAAGATATCAAAGGCTGGGAATCTGTTGACGGCTGGCTCACCCCTCTTGAGGCCATGGCTTTGTACGCCTTTGCCCGCAAGGTTCCTCTGGGGGGCTGCATCGTGGAGATTGGCTCCTGGAAAGGGAAAAGCACTCTCTGCCTGGCCCAAGGCCTTCGCAACGGCCATGTCCATGCCATTGACCCGTTCGATGCCTCCGGAGAGCAGGAAAGCCACGTACTCTACACATCCAAAAAAGATGAACGTCCTCTGCTTCAGCATTTCCAGGAGAATATGCAAAGGCACGGATTCAGTGAAAAAGTCATCACATGCCCGGGCTTTTCCAGAGACTATGCTGACAAATGGGACACGATTCATTTTTTATTTATCGATGGCGATCACAGCATTGAGGGGGCCGACTATGATTTCCAGGTCTTTGCTCCAAAATTGAAACCGGGAGGATATATCGCCTTCCATGATTATGATGCTACACGCAAGGATCTCGGTCCGACATGGGTGGTCCAGCAACGTATAATCAATAACCCTCAATTCAGGGAGATAGGCATATTTGATTCATTATGGGTCGGGCAAAGAACGATGACATGAACACCTTGTAAGGCAACAACAGGGACAATGGATACGGACCGGCTAAACAAATTGGGCGTCATACTGCCCACCCTGAATTGCAGAGATCGCCTGAAGTTCCATCTGGATCGTTGCCTCCCTTGGATAAGGGGTGCCGGTCAAACTGTTGCAGTTGACAGTTACTCCACTGACGGCACATGGGAACTCCTTCAGGAGGCATTGCTCCCTCTGGGAGCCAAATTGATTCAACGCCCGAAAGGCCTCTACGAGGCGTGGAATACGGGAATTGAGGAAATTGATAAACCATGGCTGTATGTCTCCACAGTCGGAGATACCATCTCCAAAGAGGGTTTACTTGAGCTTTTGTCTCTGGGTGAACAGCAATCTGCCGACCTTGTTATAAGCCCACCGCTTATTGTGGATGAGGAGGACAGACCAGTCCCCGATGTGCGTTCCCCGATGGAAGAGATTCTTGTTATAAGCCCACCGAATGAATCCTTGCTGGCAGATTCCGTTCTTTTCTTCTATTGGACAGCATGGTATGCGCTGGTCGGCGGAATGAACACTCCGCTGGGTAGCTCAGCCGGCAATATTTTCTCCACCAAAATCCTCAAACAGTGGAACTTTCCCTGCGAGTACGGAAGTGCTGGCGATGCATTCTGGTGCATACAACATGCGCCCTCTCTGAGAGTCGCCGTCACCGCAAAAAAAGTGTCGCATTTCATGATTCACCCCAGAGAGCATTCAAAGCAAAGTTCAGAACAACTGCATCTGTGGATGGACCAAGCCCACATCATCCTAAAAAAACATTATCTGGGGATGAAGACCGAAGGAAAAATCACCCACGAGGGGCAGACGGTCTGGGAATGGATCGAAAATTATTACAGGCAGTCTGACGCATGGAATGAACGCTGTATATCATCTGTCCCCTGGGTTATATCCCCAAAGGCATGGATCTTGAAATTACGGTTAAAACAGCTTAAGCGACAAAGGCATAACATCGCCATGCAACTATCCCGAATGGCAAACTGCTGAGTGAACCATTAAAAAAGTACTACACGGACTGCGTATTATATAGCACCCGGTAAAAGGAATCCTGCCCCATGAGCTCATTGTGGTTTCCACGTTCCACGATAAGGCCATCATTGAAAACCAGAATCTCATCAACGTTCCGGATGGAACTGAAGCGGTGGGCAATAATAATCACGGTTTTGCCCTGCATGAGCTTACTCAGTGCTTTCTGAATCGAATCCTCACTGACCGCATCCAAAGCTGAAGTTGCCTCATCCAGAATAACAATGGGGGCATCCTTGAGGAAGGCCCTCGCCAAAGCAATACGCTGCCGTTGTCCACCGGAGAGACGCCCCCCTGCCTGGCCGACTTGTGTGTCATAACCTTGCTCCATCTCCTCAATGAAATGATGGGCATACGCGTCGCGCGCCGCTGCCATTACCTCCTCCCGGGTCGCTTCCGGTCTACCAACCAGAATATTGTTGTACACGGTATCCCCAAAGAGGATCGGCTCCTGGGAAACCAGAGCAATATTCCGGCGCAGGTCATGAAGACGCATATTGCGGATATCAATGCCATCAATCGTCACGCCCCCCTTGCTTACATCATAAAAACGTGGAATCAAATTAGCAAAGGTTGATTTGCCAGCACCACTGGGGCCTACCAGTGCATAGGAGCGCCCTGCTTTCAGCTCCAGATTAACCTCACGCAGAACCGGAACGTCCTGATAAGCGAATTCAACTTGGTGGAAAGCCATTTCGCCTTTAAGTTTGTGAACCTCAACCGGATCAGCCGGATCATCAATCGAGACCGGCTCATGCAGAATCTCCTCAACACGGTCAACTGAGGCCAGCGCCTGTTGTATTTTGTTATGCAGGGCACCCAGTTTCTTAATCGGCTCATAACAGAGATACAGTGCCGTCACCGCAGCCAGAAACGCTTCCCAGCGAACGCCTGCATGGTACGCATAGAACAGGGCAACACCGATGCCCACCGCAGAGATTATCTCGATAATCGGTGAAAGAATAACATTATATTTGGCAATCTTCAGGAAGAAAAAACGGTATTCTTCCAGCAAGGACTCATACTTGTTTTGTTCGGACTCCTCCAGAACGTAGGCCCGCACTTCACGGACAGAGCGCAGGTTCTGGCTGACGTGCTGTGTCAAACTACCCACCTGAGCCTGCATCGAAATGGCCCGCTTTTTAAGTTTTTTTCCGGCAATCCGGATAGGAATGATTGTTACAGGGATAAAGCCGATTAGCAGGAGCAGAAACAGGATGTTGGTTTGCGTGTAGCAGAGATAAACCAGGTAGCCCAGTGCACCGATCAATGTGGTCGGCTGCTTTACCAGTTCCTGGGCAAGATCGACTAAAGCGATCCGGAGCACTCCCACATCCACCGTGGCCCGGGCCATCAGATCCCCATCAGAATGTTTTTTGAAGAACGAGAGGGGCAAGACCTGAAGCTTGGCAAAAACTTCCCCTTGCAACTTCATCGTCATGTGCACACTGCAATAACCCAGTAAGTACGTATTGAGAAACCCAGCCGTGCCACGGACTGCCATGACCATGAAGGGCAGACTGCAGTAAAACAGCAACAGCGACAGTGCTATGGGCTCCTTGCCGGATTCAAAGATTTCAGGAAAAACTTTCTGGACGAGCGTCGGAATACCAAAGCCCCCGCTGATCCCGAATATGACGCCACAAAGGAGGGCAATGATCAATTGCGGCAGAACAGCCTTCAGGTATTTAAAATATGGGAAAAACCGTTTCATTGCATACAATTAAAATATCCGCTGGAGAAAGCTTTTCCTCCGCTCTGAATCGATGCGAAGCGCACAATGATACCATCCGCACCGGCATTTTGAATGTTCTTTCCTGACATAAGCTGGCAACGTTAAATGAAAAGAAGGGCTTGTCCAACTTTCTTGGATGGCATTCAGGCTTCCAAAGTCAGGGGCATTTCAGCTGCGCGTTTGGGTTGGAGTCCCGCCTTCAGGCGGTCCCCTATCCG